>JBNMIL010000146.1:0-4264 GCA_050873265.1 Angelakisella sp.
AGGTCTGTCTGGCGGCGAAAGCCAGCGGCTTTTTATCGTGCTGGCGCTGATCCCACAGCCGGAGCTGGTGTTTCTCGATGAGTTGACCACCGGGCGTGATGCAAAGGCACGGCGCGGCGTATGGAAAACGCTGGAGGGCTTAAAAGAACAGGGTCTTACGATTTTCCTGACTTCTCACTTTATGGATGAAGTTGAGGCTCTGTGCGATGAGATATGCATTTTGAAAAAGGGTACGCCCGTTTTCCGCGGAACCGTGGAGCAGGCAAAGACTCAATGTGGCTGTGAACGCTTCGAGGACGCTTATTTGCAGCTTTCTGATGAGGAGGTGGACGAATGAAACGCTTTTTCACTTTTCTGAAAACAGAACTGAAGCTCAGCCTGCGAGATATGAATATGCCGATCTTCGCTATTGTCATGCCGCTTGTGATCTTCATTATCCTCGGCATCATTTACGGCACAAAGCCCGCCTATGACAGCGCGGGATACACATTTCTGGAGCAGTCTTTCGGCGCGGTCAGCGCAGTTGCCATTTGTGCAAGCGGTCTCATGGGTCTGCCTTTGGCTGTATCTGGCTTGCGAGAGCTGAAGATTTTCAAGCGGCTGCGTGTTACGCCGGTCAGCCCGGTATTTATTCTGGGCGTTGAGCTATCCATGTATATCGTCTACTGTGCCGTGTCCCTTGCAACGCTGTCTGTTGCGGCGCTTTTGTGGGGCGTGCGGCTCCATGGTTCGCTTCTCGCTTTCCTTGGAAGCTGGCTGCTTACTATGCTCTCGACCCTGTCCATCGGTATGCTGGCAGGCGGCGTAGCGAAGGACACCAAGCAGGCCAGCGTCATTGCATCTATCCTCTATTTCCCCATGCTGGTCTTTTCTGGCACAACGCTGCCGATTGAGGTTATGCCAACGGCCATGCAGAAAATTGTAAGTGTATTCCCGCTGACGCAGGGACTTACAATGATGAAAAACACATTTTTAGGTATCAGCACGGGAAACAACTTGTTACCGATTTGTGTAATGGTTGGCGTTGCCGCACTCTGCACGATCCTTGCTGTCCGCTTCTTCCGCTGGGAATAAACATTGTCTGCAAAGCTCCGGATATGCAGTACAGATAATAATACTGCGGTAGAGTTCGAAAGCATGAACATACAGCATGCTGCAAAATAAATAAGGTTCCCCCTACCTTGTGATGGGTTCCTCGACTGGCGATTATCCTGGATAAAACCAAATAATAATATCACGAACGCCAGATGCATATAGACACAGTGCCGATAATCCGTGAGCCAACAGGCAGCACGGGTTATCGGCACTCTTTTTTACCTATCAAGAGTCGTCCATTAACAATATCATTTAAGTTCTTACATTGAAATTCACCCAAAAAGGCTCATTTGGCTGCTTTCCGGCAGAGAAGCAAGCGCTCCATGCTCCCGCAGAAGATCGATGACCGTTTTGCTGACACCTGCACGGGTGGTCAGGTCATCAACGGAAAGGTAAGGACCTTTCTGCCCCGCCTCCGCCAGCGCAGTCGCCGCTGCGGCACCCAAGCCCTTGAGCGCCGTAAAGGGCAGCCGCAGCTTGTCACCCTCTAACCGGTACAAGGTAGCGTCGGAGCGGTACAAGTCCACGGGGAGCAGTTCAATTCCACGCAGCAGCATCTCGTAGGTCACCTGCAGGGTTTCCAGCTGGTCGCTTTCCTTGGTGGAGATATCGTTGCCCTTCGCAATGAGTGACAAGAGTTTTTGCTTTACAGCAGTAGGACCCAAAATAGCGGTATTGGCATCGAAGTCATCACCGCGGGAGGTGAAGTAAACGGCATAGAATTCCCGCGGGCGGTAGACCTTGAACCAGCCCAGCCGCACCGCCGCAATGACATATGCCGCTGCGTGTGCTTTGGGGAACATGTATTTGATCTTAAGACAGCTATCAATATACCACTGGGGTACGCCATGCGCCAGCATATCCTGCTTCATTTCATCTGTAAGCAATTTGGGGGCTTTGCCCTTACGGGTGATCTCCATAATGGTAAAGGCGCGCTTCGGTTCCAGCCCGTGATGCAGCAGATAGGTCATAATGCTGTCGCGGGTACCGATAACCTCGGATATGGTGCAGGTGCCGTTCTGGATAAGATCCCTTGCGTTGCCCAGCCATACATCGGTACCGTGGGAAAGACCGGATATCTGCAAAAGGTCGGAGAAGGTCTTGGGCTTTGCCTCCAGCAGCATACCGCGTACAAAACCGGTACCCATTTCCGGCAGCGCCAGCGTACCGTTGGTAATGCCGATGTCATCAAGCGAGATGCCAAGCGCCTCGCAGGAGGTGAACAGCGTATAAACCGCCGGATCGTTGGTTGGGGTATCGTTGATCTTCAGTCCGGTGTAGTCCTCCAGATGCTTATAAAGCGTCGGCACCACATGTCCCAGCTCGTCCAGCTTCAAAATGGTATCGTGCAGTGAATGGAAGTCAAAGTGGGTGGTGATGATATCGGAATTGGGGTCATCTGCCGGATGCTGAACGGGGCAGAAATCGTAGACCTCGTAATCATTGGGAATAACGACCATGCCACCGGGGTGCTGACCGGTGGTTCGTTTAACACCGGTACAGCCCAGAATGAGGCGGTTTTCCTCTGCATTGGTAACAGTTTGTCCGCGTTCCTCCAAAAAGTGCTTGACATAGCCGAAAGCGGTCTTATCTTTAACGGTGCTGATGGTACCCGCCTTGAATACATGGTCGCGTCCGAACAGCTCCTCGGTGTAACGGTGAGCACGGGACTGGTACTCATTGGCGAAGTTAAGGTCGATATCCGGCTCTTTATCGCCATCGAAGCCAAGGAAAGTCTCGAAGGGGATCTCGTGCCCGTCCTGATACATTTCCTCGCCGCAGATGGGGCAGTTTTTACGCGGCAGGTCAAAGCCGGAGCCATAGCTGCCATCGGTGATAAATTCGCTGTGCTTACAGCTGCGGCAAAGATAGTGCGGCGACAGCGGGTTTACCTCCGAAATGCCTGCCATAGTAGCAACAAAGGAGGAGCCGACCGATCCACGGGAACCAACCTGATAGCCGTCCTCATTCGAGCGGTAAATGAGCTTTTGGGCGATCATGTAAAGAACCGCAAAGCCATGCTTTGTAATGGAATCCAGCTCACGATTCAAACGCTTTTCCACGATCTCCGGCAGCGGGTCACCGTACATTTCCTTAGCGCGGGTGGTAGTAATGCGGATCAGATCTTCCTCCGACCCGGGAATGCTGGGCGGAAAAGTCCCCTTGGGGATCGGACGGATATACTCCACCATTTCGGCGATCTTGCGCGGATTATCAATGACGATCTCCTGCGCGGTCTCCTCCGGCAGATAGTCAAACTCCTTCAGCATCTGCTCGGTCGTGCGGAAATAGAGCGGCGCCTGATTATCGGTATCCTTAAAGCCGCTGCCAGCCATCAGAATCTCACGGAACCGCCCGTCCTTCTGATCCATAAAGTGAACATCGCCGGTGGCAACGACCGGAATACCGAGCTGCTTGCCCAGTTTAAGTACGGTAATATTGAAATCCTGCAGCGCTTTCTCGCTGCGCACTTCCCCATCACGCACCATAAACATATTATTGCCAAGGGGCTGGACTTCCAGATAATCATAGAAGGAGGCAATATCACAAAGCTCCGCCCACTTTTTCCCCTCACGAATCGCCTTGAACAGCTCACCCGCTTCGCACGCCGAACCGACAATAATGCCTTCGCGGTATTTGGTCAGCAGGCTTTTGGGAATACGCGGCTTTTTATAGAAATAATCCAGATGGGAAGCGGAAATGATCTTGTAGAGGTTTTTCAGTCCCACCTGATTTTTAACCAGAAGAACGATGTGGTAGGGGTGCGTCTTGGTGGAATTCTGCTGACCCATGGAATGATTGATCTCCATGACCTTGGTGATCTGCTTTTCCGCTACAAGGGTTTGCAGCATCTTGAGGAAGATCTCCGCCAATACACGGGCATCGTCATCGGCACGGTGATGGTGCTTCTGCTCGACACCCAAATGCTCGGCAAGGGAATCCAGTTTATGCTTTTTCAGCCCCGGATACATGGCGCGCCCCATGACCAGCGTGTCGATTTGTACTGGATCCTCTTCTCTGCCGCAGCGACGGATTGCAGCACGCAGAAAGCTCATATCAAAATCGGCATTATGGGCAACAAATACATTACAGCCATCACAGAAGCGGAAGAACTGCTCCAACGCTTCCTGCTCCGAGGGAGCGCCTGCCACCATATCATTGGTGATGC
>JBNMIL010000147.1:0-4257 GCA_050873265.1 Angelakisella sp.
GATGCGGAGCCGAGCGCCGCCGGTGGCGGATACAGCGAGGCGGAGCATCCGCAGCGGTCGAAAAAATCGAGCAAGCGGGCAGCGCGATGATTTTTTCGGGCACCGCAAGGCGGACGGAGTGGGAGATAGATTTGCCGAGAAATATTTATTTTATGATGTGAGGAAGCTGTGTTATATTATATAGGTAGTGGATAAATGAGCAGAGAAATCCCCCTATTTTGTAGTAAGGGGGCGGCGGGCGGCACAAGATGTGGCGCGGGAAGAAAAAAGTGAAAAAAGTCCGGAAAATCGGGCAAAAAAGGCTTGCAAACGGGGGACGGGTGTGTTAAACTAATCCTTGCGTGACTGCGCTTTTGATATGCGATGATGCGGGAGGTGGCCGCCGACCTGCTGTGACGACAGCAGATCAGACGGGGAATTTCCGCGGAGTATGTCCGATTTGAAACCGGGCGGCTTTGAACTGCAAACGGCGCCGATCCCCACGGGAATGGCTGCGGCGAGTGCATTAAAAGGTCCCGGATGGCTCCGAATCCTTTTGTAAAAAAGGGTTGGGAAGCGTCCGGATTTCTTTATGCGATGCCGCGGAACACCCGGCAGGGTTTGCAAAGAAAGCAGGGCAAAAACCGTCGCCTGAGTAAACTAAATTAACAGGAGGCGATGCAAAGTGGCAGTCAAGGAAAAAATCAGAATCAGACTGAGAGGCTATGACGCTCAGCTGGTGGACACCGCAGCAGAGAAGATCGTGGAGACCGCGAAGCGCACAGGCGCCCGCGTATCCGGTCCCATCCCGCTGCCCACCGAGAAGGAGATCGTGACCATCCTGCGTGCCGTCCATAAGTACAAGGACAGCCGCGAGCAGTTTGAGATGAGAACCCACAAGCGGCTCATTGACATCCTCAGACCTTCCAACAAGACGGTGGAAGCGCTGACCGGTCTGGAGCTGCCCGCCGGTGTGGAGATCGAGATCAAGCTGTAAAAACGGCTTGGAGATCCACCCGACACCTGCCGCCGCAAGGCGGGTAAGGTCATGTCGACCGACCCGAACACAAAATATGGTCGACCAATAACCGAACAGGAGGAACACACAAATGCAAAAATGTATCATCGGCAAGAAGATCGGTATGACCCAGCTCTTTGACGAAAAGGGCAACGTAGTACCGGTAACGGTCGTAGAGGCCGGTCCCTGCGTGGTAGTGCAGAAGAAGACAATCGAAAACGACGGTTATGAAGCCGTGCAGATCGGTTTCGGCGCACTGAGCGACAAGAGAGCGACCAAGGCGATCAAGGGTCACTTTGCCAAGGCGGACGTAGCCCTGAAGAAGACCCTGAAAGAATTCCGTCTGGACGATATCGCCGCCCTGAATGTCGGCGACATCATCAAAGCAGATACCTTCGCCGCGGGCGACGCGGTAGATGTCTGCGGCACTTCCAAAGGTAAAGGCTATGCCGGCGTAATCAAGCGCTTCAATGCCCACTCCCTGAAGGATACCCACGGTACCGGTCCTGTGCATCGTCACGCCGGTTCCAACGGCGCCTGCTCCGACCCCAGCCGTGTAATGAAGGGCAAAAAGCTGCCCGGTCATCTGGGTGCTGAGCGCGTGACCGTACAGAATCTGGCTGTCGTGAAGATCGATGCCGAGAACAACCTCATCGCCATCAAGGGTGCTATCCCCGGCGCTAAGGGCGGCATCGTGACCATCACCGACTCCGTGAAGGCTTAAAAGGAAGGAGGATACGAAGAATGGCTAAGGTTACAATTTACGATATGACCGGCAAGAGCGTCGGCGAGCGTGAGCTGAACGACGCGATCTTTGCGGTGACTCCTAACAAGGCAGTCCTGCACGAAGTGGTCAAGAATTATCTGGCGAACCAGCGTCAGGGCACACAGTCCACCTTGACCCGGACCGAGGTTTCCGGCGGCGGCAAAAAGCCCTGGCGTCAGAAGGGTACCGGTCATGCCCGTCAGGGTTCGACCCGTGCTCCCCAGTGGACTCACGGCGGCGTGGCGCTGGGCCCCAAGCCCCGTTCCTACCGCTACACCATCAACCGTAAGATGAAGGTCGTCGGTCTGAAGAGCGCTCTCTCCGCCAAGGTTGCCGAGGGCGAGCTGATCCTGGTGGACGCCATCAAGGTAGATGAGTACAAGACCAAGACCGTAGTAAACATGCTGAAGGCGCTGGGCGCTGAGGGCAAGGCTCTCATCGTGACCGACACCGTCAACAAGACCCTGGTCGGTTCCGCCAACAACATTCCCGGCGTAAAGACCAGCATCGTGGGCGAGATGAACACCTATGATGTTCTGAATTCCCGCAAGACGATCCTGACCGTGGCTGCGGTGGATAAACTGGAGGAGGTGTACGCGAAATGAAAATGATCCAGGATATTATCGTTGCCCCCATCGTGACCGAGAACTCCATGGAAGCGATGCAGCACAAGAAGTACACCTTTAAGGTGATGAAGACCGCCAATAAGGTGGAGATTGCCAAGGCTGTAGAGGCGATGTTCCCCGGCACCAAGGTAGCTGCCGTAAACACCATGAACTGCGACGGCAAGCTGAAGAGAATGGGTCGTTACCAGGGCTACACCGCCAGCTACAAGAAGGCGATCGTTACCCTGACCGAGGATTCCAAGACCATCGAGTTCTTTGAGAGCATGCGCTGAGGCGCCGCTCCCCGGGGTTTCAGTCCCCGCTGCGTAAGAACACCTATGTATGGAGCCTGCTCCGGCTCCGCTAAAATCTACAAAGGAGAGGAATTAAAATGGCTATTAAACGCTATAAGCCCACAACTCCCGGTCGCCGCGGCATGACCGTGACCGACTATTCCGGGCTTTCCAAGGTAGCCCCCGAGAAATCCCTGCTGGAACCGGTGAAGAAGCATTCCGGCCGTAACAACACCGGACGCATCACCGTGCGTCACCAGGGCGGCGGCAACCGTCGTAAATACCGCGTGATCGACTTCAAGCGCGAGAAGCTGAATGTACCCGCTACCGTGCTGACCCTGGAGTACGATCCCAACCGTTCCGCGCACATCGCGCTGGTACAGTATGAGGACGGCGAGAAGCGCTACATTCTGGCGCCTGTCGGTCTGAAGGTTGGCGACACTGTTGTTTCCGGTCCCACCGCCGACATCAAGCCCGGCAACGCGCTGCCCCTTGCCAATATCCCCGTAGGTACCGTTATCCACAATGTTGAGCTGTATCCCGGTAAGGGCGCTCAGCTTGCCCGCGCCGCCGGCAACATGGCCCAGCTGATGGCGAAGGAAGGCAAGTACGGCATGATCCGTCTGCCCAGCGGCGAGCTGCGCAACGTACAGCTGAACTGCATGGCGACCATCGGTCAGGTAGGCAACCTGGACCATGAGAACGTGAACATCGGTAAAGCCGGTCGTACCCGTCACATGGGCATCCGTCCCACCGTCCGCGGTTCCGTTATGAACCCCTGCGATCACCCCCACGGTGGTGGTGAGGGTCGCGCGCCCATCGGTCGTCCCGGTCCTGTTACCCCCTGGGGCAAGCCCGCGCTGGGTTACAAGACCCGCGACAAGCACAAGGCCTCTGACAAGTTCATCGTCAAGCGCCGCAACGCGAAATAACCGCGAGGAAAGGAGGATATTGAACTATGAGCAGAAGTATCAAAAAAGGACCTTTTGTGCAGCCTAAGCTGCTGGCAAGAGTACAAGCCATGAACGAGGCGGGCGAAAAGCGCGTCCTCAAGACCTGGAGCCGTGCCTCCACAATATTCCCTGACTTCGTCGGTCACACCTTTGCTGTGCATGACGGACGCAAGCATGTACCGGTATATGTCACCGAGGATATGGTTGGTCATAAGCTGGGCGAATTTGCCCCCACCCGTACCTTCCGCGGTCATGCCGGCGCCAAGAAATCTTAAAATAGGACCGAAAGGAGGAAAAACACATGGAAGCTAAGGCTTATCTCAGACATGCGCGCATCTCGCCCCGCAAGGTACAGATCGTGCTGGATCTGATCCGCAACAAGCCTGTTGAAGAAGCGACCGCTATCCTGGCCCTGACCCCCAAGGCAGCCTGCGAGCCTCTCGCAAAGCTGCTGAAGAGCGCCATTGCCAACGCGGAGAACAACTTTAACATGGACAAGAAGAATCTTTATGTCGCAGAGTGTTTTGTCTGCCCCGGTCCTATGCTCAAGAGAATTCGTCCCAGAGCACAGGGCAGAGCATTCCGCGTGATGAAGAGAACCTCTCACGTGACTATGGTTCTGCGTGAAAAAGAATAAGCTGAA
>JBNMIL010000148.1:0-4256 GCA_050873265.1 Angelakisella sp.
ACCAGCGCTGACGGCGTCATCGTCCTTGGCATACGCCAGTATGCCGGCGTCCTCTTCCTTGTCATCATCTGATTTTCCCTCGCCGAAAAGTCCTGCGGAGTTTTTGCGCGGCAGAAATACCGCAGGGGGAAGTGTGGCGAAGATGGCAGGCTGACGCCTGTCGATGAGCCACGCAATGCCATGCGGTATTTCTGTCCGCAAAAACCGTATGTGCTCTTGTCAAGCGAAGGTAGGAAAAGCGCAGAAAAGCCGCCGGCGAGCGTCCGGCAGGACGCAAGACGGCGGCGGGGCGGGCGCATATTTTATTGCAGGGCGGCGAGGTACAGCCGGCGGGTATCAGCAAGCGCGGCGGGGATCTCCTGCTGCTGATCCTCCGAAAGGGCGCAGCGCAGCAGAAAGCCGGAAATACAGCCTACGCCGGTCATGGCAAGGTATTCCGGCTCCGGCATGCGGGGGGCAAGCCCCTCCGCCACGGCAGCGGCGGTCAGGCAGGTCATGATCTCGCCGATCATGCGGCGGGTATCGGCACGCTCCTGCGGTCCGCCGCAGATATCATAGATCGCCGCCTGCGGGAAGCCCATGGAGGGCACCTGCGAAAAGAAGACCGAGCTGCACTGCAGCAGCTGGCGTGCCGTCACCTCGATGACCTGCCAGCGGGCTTCGAAGCCCTCGGCGCCGGAAATGGCGTCGTACAGCTCCGAAAAGCCCTGCGCGCGGCTGTACTGCATGGCGTCCCGCAAAAGCTCCTCCCGCGAGGGGAAATATTCGTACACCGTGCCCTTGCCGATGCCGGCGGCTTCCGCAATCTCGGAAACCTTCAGATCTCCCAGCGGGCGTCCCTGCCGCAGCAGTCCCAGCACCGCACGGAACACCGCGGCTTTTTTCTCCGGCAGCTTCATACTTCTTCTACCTCCTCGATGACGATCTTCTTGGGGTCTTTCTTCAGGAAAATATCGTAGATGGCGGGTACGATGAACAGGGTAAGCAGGGTGGCATAGGTCAAACCGCCGATGGTGACGATGGCGAGCGGCTGAAGCATATCGCCGCCGGCACCCAGCCCCAGCGCCATGGTGACCAGACCGAAAATGGTGGTCATGGCAGTCATGAGAATGGGGCGGATACGGTCACGACCGGTCTGCACCAGCGCTTCGGTGCGCGCCATGCCCTCCAGACGGAGCTGGTTGGCGTAATCGACAAAGACGATACCATTATTGACGACGACGCCCGCGAGCATCAAGAATCCCAGCATAGCAATGACCGAAAGCTCCTTGCCGGTGATCCACAGCCCCAGCAGACCGCCGGTGAACGCCAGCGGAATGGTGAACAGCACGATAAACGGCGAGAGCAGCGACTGGAACTGCGCCACCATGATGAGGTAAATGAACGCCACGGCAAGGGCGATCATCAGGACAAGATCGCTCATGGTGGAGGCGATCATCTCATTTTCGCCCTCGATGGCATAGGAGCAGCCCTCCGGCATCTCATAATCCGCCAGCACCTTTTCCACCTCGCGGCTGACCAGACCGATATTGTAGCCATCGGCGATCTGGGCGGTGACGGTGACGGTGCGCGCCTGATTTTCACGGTTGATGGCGGAGGCGGAGGCGGCTTCGGTGACGGAAGCGATCTCGGAAAGGCGAACCTCGCAGTCCTCCTGATCCTTGGTGCCGGTGAGCAGCAGCTCCTCCAGCGTTTCCCGCGTGGTGATGCCGCTCTGGTCGGGGACGACCACCACGGGCAGGTCGTTACTATCCACGGTGATATTGGTGGCAGTGGTCTGGGAAAGGACGGCAGCGGCGACCTGCTGGTACACCTGCGCCACCGTGAGATTGTACTCGGCGGCTTTTGCCTTATCCACGGTGATGCGTACCTCGGTGCTGCTGTCCTCCTGCCCGTCGCTGACCGAAGCGACGCCCTCCACGGCGGAGATGGTATTGGCAAGGTCGGTGGCGGCGGCACGCAGGGCGTCCATATCATCGCCGGTAACGGCAAGCTGGATCCCGCTGCCGCCGGTCATCATGCTCATATCCATGGTGGAGCCGTTGGCGGTCACGGTGCAGTCCAGATCGGCGCAGACCCGCTCGATCTCCTTCGCGATCTCCTGACTGGTGGCGCTGCGGTCATCGCCCAGCAGCACATAGATGGAAAGGCTGCTGCCGCCCATACTCATCATGCTTTGTCCCTCCATGGCGCCGACGGTATCCACACCCTCCACGGTGAGGATACGCTCCAGCACGGTATCGCACATCGCCCAGCTTTCGCTTTGGGTGGCGTCCTCCGGCATCTCGATGGAGACCGAGACCTGCGGGCTATCCATTTCCGGCATAAAGGCGGTGCCCATGCTGACCGCCAGCACCGCGCTGACGATAAGCAGCGCCACCGCGCCCAGCAGGACGGGGGCTTTGTGCCGCAGGACGCGGCGCAGCAGCTTTTCATATCCCGCCACCATACGGTTCAAAAGACGGTTGGGCTTTTCGCCGGCGGTGTCACGGGTGAGGATCTTGCCCGAAAGGGCAGGCACCAGCGTAAGGGCGACCAACAGACTGGCGCCCAGCGAGTAAGCGATGGTAAGACCCATATCCGCAAAGATCTGGCGGGTAAGACCGCTGGTGAACAGAATGGGCGCAAACACGCAGACGGTGGTAAGGGTGGAGGCAGTAATGGCACCGGCGATCTGGCGGCAGCCGTGTACCGCCGCGGTGGCGGCATTGCAGCCGAGCTGACGCAGGCGGTAGATATTCTCGATGGCGACGATGCTGTTATCCACCAGCATGCCGACGCCGAGGGCAAGCCCCGAAAGGGAGATGATATTGAGGGTGACGCCGGTGAAGTACATAAGCACCACCGCCAGCAGCAGGCTGATGGGGATACTGAGCGCCACAATGACGGTGGGACGGAAATCCCGCAGGAACAGCATAAGCACGACCACTGCCAGCAGCGCGCCGAACAGCAGGTTTTCCAGCACCGAGCTGATAACAAGGTCAATGTACTGCCCCTGATCGCTGAGGGCGGTAAGGTGCAGACCCTCGTATTTTTCCTCCAGCTTTTCCATGGCGGCGTACAGGTTATCGCACGCGCCGGAGGTGGAGGCGACGGAGGACTTCTGCACCGTGAGCAGCACACCGTCGTTGCCGTTTATCTTGGCGTAAAGCTCCTCGGCGTTATCGGCAAGGCGCACTTCGGCGATATCCGAAAGGCGGATCTCGCCGATCTCTCCGACGGAGTAATTGAACAGCACCCAATTTTGCAGTTCCTCCAGGCTGCTGAATTTATCGCCGACCTTGAGGGCAAGCTGCCCCTCCCCGCTTTGGATATAGCCGGCGGGCATGGAGAAGTTCTGCGCCATTAAAAGCTGGGAAATAGTGGACTGGGTAAGGATCCCGTCCAGCCCCGCGGCTTCATAGGCGGCGTCCCGCTGCTGGCGGAACTGCTCCTCGGCGCTGTCCAGTGCCTGCTCCGCCTGCTGCAATTGCAGCGTGGCAAGGATAAGCTGCTGGGAAAGTTCCATTTTACCGGTCTCCAGCTCGCCCAGTGCGCTATTGAGCTGCGCCAGCGCCTTTTCAAGGTCCTTCTGGCTGTCCTTGGCGGTCTCCAGCTCCTTTTTCAAGTCCGGAATTCTCGGCTCCAGCATGTTGATGGCGCTTTCCAGCTCGGTCTTGCTGCCGTAGCTATCCTGTATCTCATCATGCAGGTCGATCCACTTTTTACCCTCGGTCTCGCCCAGCAGGGCAAGGATCGCCGCGGTGTTTCCCTCCAGATCGGCGGACGCCTGCTGCGCCTGCGCCTTGGCTTCGGTCAGTGTCTGCTCCGCCTGTTCCCACGCGGTCAGGCGGCTTTGCGCCTGCGCCAGCTGCTGCGCGGCACCTTCCAGCTTCTGCGCCGCGGCGGCGGTCGGTTCATCGTGCTGCACCATGTAGGCGGTCTGCCGTGCCTTTACCGCTTCCAGTTCGGCACGGGCAGTGGTCAGCTCCGCTTCCTTTTCGGCAAGCTGCGCCTGAAGCGCCGGACGCTCGCTTTCATCGGCGGCGTCCAGCTGCTCCCGCAGGTCGGCGACCTCCCGCTCCAACGCGCTGATCTCCTCCTGCGCTTCGGTCTCCCATGTCAGCAGCTCCTGCCAGCCGGTATCGTCCGCAAGACGATCCGGCGCGCCGGCGACCGCGGTATCATATTCCTTTTGGGCAGCGTCCATGGTATCCTGCGCGTTTTGCAGATCCTGCTCCAGCGCCGTCTTGCTGCCCAGCCGCTCAAGGGTGGCT
>JBNMIL010000149.1:0-4219 GCA_050873265.1 Angelakisella sp.
AGGTAGGGGCAGAAACGGGGCAGCGCCCGCCGAAGAACGGGCAAAAAGAAAGCGGCAGCGCCGAGACGGGCTGCCGTGGGGAGATCCGGTGATTTAGTTTTTGGGCGCGGTGAGCGCGGCGCGAAGGGCTTCGAAGGTACATTCCGGCAGGTGGAGGGCGTGGGCGGCATCGGGCAGCAGTGCCTCCGGGTGGTGGGCGTCGCTGCAGGTGAGAATATGATACCGCTCGGCGTAGGAGGCGTTTTTGCCGCCGGAAAAGAATTTTTCGGGGTCGGCGACCTCGACGGTCTGAAAGCCGAGGTAATCCGGCACCTCGCCCAGCGCGGCAAGCACGCTCATGCTGTCACGGTCGATATGGGCGGGGTAGCAGAAGCCGCCGTAGCGGGCGACCAGCGCGGGGGTGTCATCGATGGAGATGGTGGTGGCGTTGGAGAGGAGCTTTGAGAGCCTGCCGGTCTCGTTGTCCTCTTCGTCCATTAAAAGCTGCGCGCCGAAGATCTCCTCGCGGTTCATGATGGGGGGCAGGGCGGCGTAGATCTCCTCGCCGGCGGCTTCCGCTGCCTCCGCCGAGGGGAACAGGCAGACCATATGCAGCTCCTCGGCACAGGTCAGTTCGATGCCCGCCACAACAAGTAATCCGGGGGCAAGGGCGGCAGCGGCGCGCTGCACAGCGCGGACATTGCCGGCGGTATTGTGGTCACAGACGGCGATCATATCAAGCCCCGCCAGCGCCGAAAGCCCCGCCACGGTGGCGGGGGTCATGTCGTTTTCCCCGCAGGGGGAAAGGCAGGTATGGATATGCAGGTCATAGTAAAAGGGATAGAGCTCCGCGGTGTCCGCCTCCCTTGGATTTTGGTGAGGGTAAAAAGGGGAGAAAGGCGGCGCAGCCCGACCGCCCGCAGGGCGGTCGACGCGGGGCGAAGCCCCGCGGAGCCGCGGCGCCCCAAGGGGCGCTGCGGCGGCTGCGCCGCCGGAAATTTTACCTTTCGCCGAGCACGCTTTCGGCGCGGCGCGCCGCCTGATAGCTGGGCAGATCCACAGCGGCGACGGCGATGTTTTCCGCCTCGGCACGGGCTAGCATGGCGGCATCGGGGCGAATGCCCTCGGTAAGCACCACGCAGGCGACATCTGCCATCAGCGCGGCGACGATGGTATTCTGGTTCGACATAACGGTGAACCAAACGCCATCGGTTGGGGCTCGCCCCATCACCATGCTGAGCAGGTCACAGCAGTACACGCCGCCCTTGATCTCCCGCCCGCCGGCGGCAAGCAGGGCAAAGCCGCAGTCACGGCACAAATCACTTGCTGTCATTATCAATGTCCTCCATGGGGGTGCGGTGGGAGGAAAGCCCCGCCAGCGACTGTGCCAGCGCCTCCAGCTTTTCCTTGAGCAGATAGATGCAGTCATCTTCGGTGCGGTAGCCGAGGACGATGTCCTCCGCCAGCGCGTGGCAGGTGGGGGAGCCGCAGCTGCCGCAATCCAGCCCGGGGAATTTGCGCTCGTAGCTTTGCATTTTGGCGAACAGCTCCAGGGCGCGGGCAGGGTCATCACCCAGCGGCTTTGTGGGGAGCGGTTCGATCTTTTTGTTGAAATAGACCTCCTCCGGCAGCCAGTTGGGGGTCTCCCACTGGGTGCCCATCTGCGGCAGGTCGCGTGCCAGCCGCTTGATGCGCGCGGCGGCGGCATAGGGGTTTTCCACATTCATTACGCCGCCCACGCAGCCGCCCGGGCAGGCGGAAAGCTCCACAAAATCGAGGCGGGTGAACTGCTCGTCCTCGATGGCTTCCAGAATTTTGATAACATTTTCGATGCCGTCGGCGGCAATGTAGCGCCGCTGACCGCTGCCGGTAGATTCGCCGCTGGTGGCTGCCCAACTGATGCCGGTGCTGCCCATGTGGGAAAGGTGCATGAATTCCTCCGGCTGCATCTTTTTGACCTCCTGCACCAGCTGCGGATAGACGCGGCTGATGGCGATGGCGGCATCGATATTGCGGGTCTTATTGCCCAGCGGCACCTTGACCGCCGTGACCTTGGCGGGGCAGGGGGTGATGAACGCGATGCCGATCTCCTCCGGCTTTAAGCCGGTCTTTTCCACAGCGGCGCGGCGTGCCAGCACCGCGGCAAGCTCCACGGGGGGCTGCAGCGGCAGCAGGTGCTCCAGCAGGTCGGGGTAGCGCACCCGAATGAGCCGCAGCACGGCGGGACAGGCGGAGGAAATGAGGGGCAGCGGTCCCTGATAATGCGCGATGTATTCCATGGTGGACTGGGAGATCAGCTCCGCGGCGGCGCCTACCTCGTACACCTCATCAAAGCCGATGCGTTTGAGCGCCAATATAATGCGTCCGGTGTGGTCCAGATGCTTGATCTGGGCGAACAGAACCGGCGCGGGCAGCGCGATCTTATACTTGAAGCCCTCCAGCGCCTCCATACCGTCGCTGACGGCACGCTTGGCGTGGTGGGGGCAGATGCGGATACACTCGCCGCAATCGATGCAGCGCCCGCTTAAAATACGCGCCTTTCCGTCCCGCACGCGAATGGCCTCGGTGGGACAGCGCTTGACGCAGGTGATGCAGCCGCGGCACAGATCCTTATTTAATGTGACCGAGTGAAAATAGGTCTGGTGTTCCATAGTTTTCCTCGCTTTTATTCCGGACAGAGCTTAGTGCAGGTCGATGCGCATGGTGATGGTGGTGCCGACCCCCAGAACGGTATCGATCTGCATACTGTCGGTGTATTTTTTCATATTGGGCAGACCCATGCCCGCCCCGAAGCCCTGCTCGCGGATCTGGTCGCTGGCGGTGCTCCAGCCCTCCTGCATGGCTTTTTCGATATCCGGGATACCGGGTCCCTGATCCCGCAGCACCAGCGTGATACCTCGGTCGTCGATCTCGGCGTCGATCTCGCCGCCGTTGGCGTGAATGACCATATTGATCTCGCCCTCGTACATCGAGATCGCCACCCGACGAATGGCGTCATTGGGGTAGCCTAACTGACGCAGGATCCCCTTGAGGTGCCCGCTGGCTTCTCCGGCATGGACAAAGTCATCGCCGGGGACGACATAATGATATTGCAGTGTCATGCGCCGTTACACCCCGCGGATACCGGCACGGTACAGAAGCCCGCTGGCGGTAAACATACCGTACTGGGTGGAAAGCACTGTGAGTCCCTTTTGCTCCGCCAGCACCAGCACCTCATCGGCAGGTGTTTTGCCCCGCACAAAAATGATGCAGTGCATGTCCAGCATTTCTGCCGTGCGAATGACCTGCTGGTTGAGCAGACCGGTGAGCAGCAGCGACTGCCCCTGCCCATACGCCAGTACATCGCTCATCATATCACCGGCAAAGGCTGTGGTGAAGTCCAGCTCCTGCTGCGGCGCGCCGCACAGCTGGCGGGCCTCCAGCAGGGTAATGATCTCGTTCATCTTCATGGCAAAACCGTCCTTTCGGCAACACGGGAAAGGGCTTTCCCGCTCTCTTCCTATTATTATAACAGCCGCCCGCAGCCCGCGCAACGGAAACGGAGTCGGGGAGAAAATAATTTTGCGGAATATTTTGGCGGTTTAATGCGGTTATCACAATGTATTCACACAATATTTGTGCCATTTCACGAATAAAAAATCTTGCCAACCCGCCCAAAACAAGCTATGATAGTCATTGTAAAATTTACTACAAAAACGATAACGATCGTTTTATCGTTTCAGGAGGAAAATATGGTACTGGAAAAACTGATCGGGCTGCTGAGCGAGCAGCTTGACATTGACCCCGATGAGGTCAACGAGAACACCGACATCGTCAACGATCTGGGCGCGGACTCTCTGGACGTGGTAGACCTGGTGATGACGCTGGAGGACGAGTTCGACATCGAGATCCCCGATGAGGACATCGAGACTATCCACACCGTTGGTGAACTGGCACGCTATCTCGAGGAACACATCGACGGCTGATGCCGCCGAGGGCAGGATAAAACGGCAGCACCCGATGAAGTGGGCTGCCGCTTTGTTTTTGCCGTAAAAACTGCATTTTAGGGCTTGACTTTGCACCCGCTGAATGGTATAGTAATATAGTCGCAGCGGATACGCTGGTGTAGCTCAGCCGGTAGAGCAGCTGATTTGTAATCAGCAGGTCGGGGGTTCGAATCCGTCCACCAGCTCCACCACCGCATGACAAAAACTGAATACGGAGGAGTTCCCGAGCGGCCAAAGGGGGCAGACTGTAAATC
>JBNMIL010000150.1:0-4213 GCA_050873265.1 Angelakisella sp.
CCGCAGGGGCGGGGAGCCGACGGGGAATGGAGCCGTCCCGCCGTGAGGGGAGGGAAGCGGCTGCGCCCATTTACATGAGGGGGGCGAGCAGCTTGAGCAGGGCGCACAGCACGCTGGTGCCGCGCAGCTTGCTGCGGAGCTCCTCCATGGTGATGAGGCGGCTTTTTTCCAGCGTTTCCTCGATGTCCTTTTTGATATCGCTGATGACGGGCGTCTGATAGAGCAGCACGGCGTTCTCGTAGTGGAGGTAGAGGCTGCGGTAATCGAGGTTGGCGGTGCCGACCATAGCGGCGTCGTCATCGCAGAGCGCCATTTTGGCGTGAATGAACCCGGGCTGGTATTCGTAGATCTTGACACCGCTTTGGATAAGGGTTTGGTAATAGGAGCGGCTGACCATATGGACATACCATTTATCGGGGTGGGAGGGGGTGATGATACGGACATCGACGCCGCTTTCCGCCGCGGTTTTCAGGGTGGTGACGAATTCGTTATCCAGAATGAGATAGGGGGTGGTGATATAGACATAGCGGCTGCTGCGCTGAATGAGGTGCATGTAGGCGTTTTCCGCGACATTGAAGTGGTCAAGCGGGGTATCGGGGAAGGGCTGGACAAAGCCCTGCGCGGGGACGGGCGGTGCGGTGAGGTATTCCTCCTCGGTGAATTGAAGGGTATCGCTGCCGACATGGAGCGTCCACTGTTGCAGGAACATACGGGACAGGCTGCGGACGGCGGAGCCGCGCAGCAGCACGGCGGTATCCTTCCAATGACCGAAGCGCTCGACCTTATTGATATATTCGTCGGCGAGATTGATGCCGCCGGTGAAGCCGATTTTGCCATCGATGACACAGACCTTGCGGTGGTCGCGATAGTTCAGGCTGGGATCCATGCTGGGGCGCATGGCATTGTAGGGAACAGCCTTGATATTATAGGCGGCAAGCTCCCGCGGGTAGGAGGCGGAAAGACGCTGGATACAGCCGAAGTCATCATAAATGACGCAGACCTCGACACCTGCCGCGGCACGCTCCTTGAGGATCTCCAGAACGGTATCCCACATGAACCCTTTTTCGATGATGAAGTATTCGAGGAAGATGAATCTCCGCGCCTTGGGCAGCTCCTCGCGGAGCATCTGGAAGAAGTCCTCGCCCAAGGGGGCGTACTCCACCTGCGTGCCGGCATAGGCGGGGAAACCGGAGACGCGGCGGATATAATCGGTCTGGACGCCGTACTTGGGGCTTGTCTCCAGAAGCGCCGCGGTATCGCCCACTTCCTCGGCGTAGAGGGAGGCGTGGGACGCCTCATGCGCCGCCATCTTCTCGCGGTAGCGGCGGGGGAGGGTCTTATTGCCGAACTTGAGGTAGAAAAAGCCGCCCAAGACCGGCAGGGTCATGATAAGAATGATCCAGGTGATCTTGTAGGAGGGGTTATCGTCCTTGGCGACCAGCCAGATGACGATGGCAAGGCTGAGCAGCACAAAGGCGGTATAGATATAGGTAGAGTAACTGCTGAGATTGAACAGAAGAACGGCGAAAATGCCGATCTGCACCACAATAAGCAGCGAGAACCAGAACAAGCGGCTGATAAAAAACCGCAGGATCTTTTTCACTTTGACACCGCCTTTCGAGAGCTTATAACAATCCAAGTCTATTTTACATCATGGGACAAGCCGTGTCAAACCACAATAGGGGGCTGGTGGGAAAGGGAGAAAAGGTGTATAATGGGGCAAGACAGGCAAAGGAGGGCTGCGGTATGCCGTGGAGCGAATGGGTAAGAAAGCCGGTATTCTGGCTGGTGTGTTACCTTATTATTGTCAACCTGGTGGGTTTTGCGATGATGGGGATAGATAAATACAAGGCAAAGCATGAGCGTTGGCGGATCCGGGAGCGGACGCTGATGCTGACTGCCGCCGTGGGCGGCTCGGTGGGGGTGTTCTGCGGAATGCGGGTGTTCCGCCACAAGACGCTGCACAACCTGTTCCGCTGGGGCGTGCCGGCGATCATGGCGGTGCAGGCGGCGCTGGCGGTGTACCTGATCTGGTTTAGGGGATAAGGGAACGGCGGTACAGGGCGCGCCGCAGCGGGGAGGGCTGCCCACCGCGTAAGCGGCGGGTCGGCACGACAAAAGCGGAGGCGCGTCCGACGGGGCAAGAAAGGCACATTTGCCGTGATAACAAAAGAGAACGGGACAACGAAAAACCGCCGCATTGCTGCGGCGGTTTTTCTGTGCTTGTGACAATTGTGTGATAGAGGTAAGAGAGAGGTTAATGTGTTGACTGTAATCTGAGGGGTTTTGAGGAGGTTTTCAGCTTGGGTTCGTTACTCCCTTGCTATGATTTTATTATAGAGCATTGCGTGGGAAAAGGTGTGAAGCGTTTATGAACAATAAGTGAAACTTTTTGCTGGAAATTAACACAAAATAATGAACAAAACGCGGGAACGGACTTTTCGGCGGGGAGACAGTGATATTAAACAAAAATAATTGTCTGTTTTATAGCAAAATATATGAAAAACAAGGCTTGACAGAGGGCGAGGGTATGACTATAATGACTACTTTGTTAGAAGAAAACCGAAAGAAAGCCGCCGGACGGCGTGGTAGAAAATGATGAACGGAAAAAACAATGCTTTTTCTTTGCGGGGGCTGTTCCAGCCCAGAGACCTGACCGAGGGTACACCCTGGAAAACGATACTGGCGTTTGCCCTGCCTATTATCATAAGCTACCTGCTGCAGCAGGTATATACCATCAGCGATGCCGCCATTGTAGGGCAGACGCTGACCGCCGGTGAGGTGGCGGGCGTCAATGATACCAACTCGATCATCTTCATCTTTTTGCAGTTTGCCTTCGGTGTCAGCGCGGGCTTTTGCGTAGTGACGGCGGCGGAGGTGGGCGCGCGGGACGACGCCGGTGTGCGGCGCTCGCTGGCGACGCAGATCGCGCTTTCCGCAGTGCTGACGGGGTTGCTGACGGGGCTGGCGCTCCTGCTGCTGCGCCCGATGCTGGCGTGGATCAATGTGACGCCGGACAGCCCTGAGGTGTACCGTGCCGCCTACACCTATTGCGCCATCATCTTCGCCGGGATCGGCGCGCAGCTTTTTTACAACTTCATCTGCTCCTTTTTGCGCAGTTTGGGCGATTCGGTGACACCGCTTTTGTTCCTGCTGTTTTCCACCATTCTTAATATCGGGCTGGATCTCCTGTTTATCGTCACCTTCCGCTGGGGTGTAGCGGGGGCGGCGATCGCCACGGTAGCGGCGCAGCTTATCAGTACGGCGGGGTGCTTCATCTACGCCTTTATAAAGTATCCCAAGCTGCGGCTGCGGCGGGAGGACTGGCGGATCACGATGGGTGATCTGCGCCGGCACCTGAGCCAAGGAATTCCACTGGGTCTGCAGTTCTCGGTGCTTGCCATCGGCATTATCGTGATGCAGAGCGTCGTGGTGAAGTTTGATATTCTGGAGGGCGAGATGATCTCCAACGCGGCGCAGAACGGCTTTGGCGCGGCGAACAAGCTGAACAACCTGCTGATGACCCCGATGAACGGTCTGGGTGCGGCGATGACCAGCTACACGGCGCAGAACATGGGTGCAGGGCAGCCGGAGCGCATCAAAAAGGGAACGGTGCAAGCGCTGGCGATGGTCGCCATCTTAGCGGGAATTTCGATCCTGCTGGGACTGGGGCTTTCCATCGGCGGCAGCTATCTTAAAATTTTCCTGAGCGCCGATAAGGTGACGGCGGAGACCATCCGCTATGGCAACACCTACCTGTATGTAGACCTTGCGATGTATCTGTTCCTTGGGTTTATCTTTGTGGTGCGCAACTGCGTGCAGGGTATTGGCAAGTCGCGGTTTATTCTGGGGGCGGGCACTGCCGAACTTGCCGCCCGCGTGGCGGTGTGCCTGCTGCTGCCGGCGGCATTTGCGGGCGGCGAGGTGAGCGCCGCGGCGCCGGCACTTTCCTTCTACGCGCTGTGCGCGGCGGATCCGGCGGCGTGGATCGCGGCGGACGCGGTGCTGATGATCCCGTTCCTGCGGGATATTATGAAAAAGTGGCAGTGAAGGCTGCCGCTTTTTTCATATCGGGGGAAAGGAAGAAATTTCCGAAAAAATAATGAAACAAATGTTTGCAATTGAAGAACATATGTGCTATACTAAAACCAGAACAATAAAGGGGGTAAAAGCCATGCCGGAAATCAGCCAAAAGGCACGCCAAGTGCTGGAA
>JBNMIL010000151.1:0-4200 GCA_050873265.1 Angelakisella sp.
AGTACATCCCTCACGATTCCTTCTTCATGCTCTCGGCTTTCGCGATCGCCTCGTCGATAGTGCCCACGTTGAAGAACGCATTTTCCGGCAGTTCGTCCATAGCACCCTCTACGATCATCTTAAAGCCGCGAATGGTTTCCCGCAGCGGTACGTACTTGCCCGGCAGACCGGTAAAGACTTCTGCCACGTTGAACGGCTGTGAGAGGAACTTCTGGATCTTACGGGCACGATATACTGCCAGCTTGTCGTCTTCGTCCAGTTCTTCCATACCCAGAATTGCGATAATGTCCTGCAATTCCTTGTACCGCTGCAACAGTTCCTGCACCTTTCTGGCTACCTGATAGTGTTCTTCGCCCGCTACATCCGGTTCCAGAATACGGGAGGTGGATTCCAGCGGGTCGACCGCCGGATAAATGCCCTGCTCCACGATCTTACGGGAAAGCACCGTCGTCGCGTCCAGATGGGCAAAGGTCGTCGCGGGGGCGGGGTCGGTCAGGTCGTCGGCAGGCACATATACCGCCTGCACCGAGGTGATGGACCCGTTATTGGTGGAGGCAATGCGCTCCTGCAATTCACCCAGCTCGGTCGCCAGCGTGGGCTGGTAGCCTACGGCGCTGGGCATGCGTCCCAGCAGCGCCGAGACCTCGCTGCCCGCCTGTACAAAGCGGAAGATATTATCAATGAACAGCAGCACGTCCTGGTGCTCCACATCACGGAAATACTCCGCCATGGTCAGTCCGGTCAGACCCACTCTCATGCGCGCCCCGGGCGGCTCGTTCATCTGTCCGAATACCAGCGCCGTCTTTTTCAGCACGCCGCTTTCGCCCATCTCGGTCCACAGGTCGTTGCCCTCGCGGGAGCGCTCTCCCACGCCGGTAAAGATGGAATAGCCGCCGTGCTCGGTCGCCACATTGGTGATCAGCTCCTGAATAAGCACCGTTTTGCCAACGCCTGCGCCGCCGAACAGTCCGATCTTACCGCCCTTGGCATAGGGCGCCAGCAGGTCGATGACCTTGATGCCGGTCTCCAGAATTTCCACTACGGGGCTCTGGTCGGCAAAGCCGGGCGGGTCGCGGTGGATACACCACTTCTCCCCCTCCGGCAGCGGTTCGCCGTCATCAATGACCTCGCCGGTCACATTGAACAGACGACCCAGTGTGCGCTCGCCCACCGGCACCTTGATGCCGCCGCCCTCGGCGGTCACCTCCATGTCGCGGCACAGCCCCTCGCTGGGGGAAAGCATAATGCACCGCACGGTGTTGCCGCCCATGTGCTGGGCGACCTCCATCACGCAGGTATGCCCGCCGTTCTGTACCGTCAGCGCATCTTTGATGAAGGGCAGATGACCCTCGGGGAACAAAACGTCCACCACCGGACCCTGCACCTCTGTAATGATCCCTTTCATCATGATGTTTTCTTCCTTTTCTGCGCCTTGGCGCCGCCCGCTACCTCTACGATCTGCTGGGTAATGGCGGCTTGGCGCACACTGTTATAGATGACGGAAAGCTCCCGCAGCATCTCTGCCGCGCTGTCCGTCGCGGATTTCATTGCCAGCATTCTGGCGTTTTCCTCGCTGCAAAATGCCTCCACCAGTGCCCCGAACAGATACCCCGTCAGGTAGTTGGGGGCAATGGAGCCAAGCACCGCACCGGCATCCGGCAGATAGGTCACCTGCTGCGGCTGCTGCGGCTTTTCCGCCGCGGGGCGGAACGCCTCCGCTGAAAGCGGCAGCAGCTTCTGCAGTCTGGGGGTCGCCTCTTCGCCGTGCTCCTCCATACGGGTATAGATGATATCCACCTCGCACAGCTCTCCGCGGTAGAATTGATCGCACAGCTCCGAGGCGATCTGTCTGGCGCGCACCACGGTGGGGTGCTGCGCCGTTCCGGCAAAGCGCCGGTCTACCGCGTAGCCGCCCTTCTGCAGTGCCAGCGCGCCCAGCTGCCCCACCACATAAACAATGGGGTCAGCCTCGTTTTTCAGCACGCTCTCGGCAAATTTTACGATGTTGTGGTTATAGGCGCCCGCCAGTCCCTTATCACCGCTGATGATGAGATAGCCCTTTCTGCCGCCGGGGATCGGCTCTCCGGTGCCAAAGTACCGGTTTTCCAGCTCCGGCAGGTCGCGCAGGATCTCCGCGATCAGCTCCTCCGACTGCTCAAAGTGCGGCAGCGCCTCGGTCAGCGCGCGGCGCGCCTTTTTCACCTTGGTGGAGGAGATCAGGTACATGGCGTTGGTGATCTTCATGGTATCCTGCACGCTTTTAATGCGGCTTTGAATATCTCTCGCGCTCGCCATGCCGTCACCTGCCCTTGTACTCGGCAGCCGCCGTCAGGATCGCCTCCCGCAGCTCGTCGCTCAGCGCCTTTGTCTCCTCCAGCGCCGCAATGATCTCACCGTGGTTCTCCCGCACATCGTCCAGCAGTCCCATCTGGTACTGCTTTATCTCGTTCAGCGGTACGCCAAGGAAGCCCTTAGCCGTTGCCACCACCAGCGTGATGACCTGCTCCGCCATCGAAAGCGGACGGTACAGCGGCTGCTTCAGCACCTCCATCAGCCCCTTGCCGTAGCTCAGCTGCTCGCGGGTGGTGTCGTCCAGGTCACTGCTGAACTGGGTAAAGACCTCCATCTCACGGTACGGCGCCAGGTCAATGCGGATCGAGCCGCTCGCCTTTTTCATCGCCTTGGTCTGGGCGGCGCCGCCCACGCGGGAAACCGAAAGACCGACATTGACAGCCGGACGCTGACCCGCGTTAAACAGGTTCGTTTCCAGGTAGATCTGACCGTCGGTAATGGAGATCACATTGGTGGGGATATAGGCACTTACATCGCCTGCCTGCGTCTCAATAATGGGCAGCGCGGTAATGGAGCCGCCGCCCATTTCGGGGGTCAGGCGGCTGCTGCGCTCCAACAGGCGGCTGTGCAGATAGAATACATCGCCGGGGTAAGCCTCACGCCCGGGGCTGCGCTCCAAAATGAGCGACAGCGAGCGGTAAGCCACCGCGTGCTTGGAAAGATCGTCGTAAATGATGAGGACGTCCTTCCCCTGATACATAAAATATTCTGCCATCGCGGTGCCGGCATAGGGGGCAATATATTGCAGGGAAGCCGGCTCGCTTGCCGTCGCGGAAACGACGATGGAATATTCCATCGCACCATGGCGCTCCAGCGTGGAGACCACCTTCGCCACGGTGGAAGCCTTCTGCCCGATGGCAACATAGATGCAGATCACACCCTTACCCTTCTGGTTCAGAATGGTATCGGTTGCGATGGAGGTCTTGCCGGTCTGCCGGTCGCCGATGATCAGCTCACGCTGACCGCGCCCGATGGGGAACATGCTGCCAATGGCAAGAATACCGGTCTCCATCGGCACCGAGACGGACTTTCTATCCTTGATGGTGGGGGCGGCATTTTCGATGGGTCGGTAGCCCGCAGGCTCCGCCACGCCCTTGCCGTCTATGGGGGTGCCCATGGCGTCCACCACACGCCCCAGGAAGGCTTCACCCACCGGCACACCGGCGCTGCGCTCGGTGCGCACCACCCGGCTGCCGGCATACAGTCCCTTTTCGCTGCCCAGCAGAATAATGCCGATCTCCTCGCGGCGGATATCCTGCACCATGCCCTTTACGCCGCTCTCAAACTGCACGATCTCGCCGTAGGCGGCATGGCGGATCCCGCTGACGGTGGCAACACCGTCGCCCACCCGCAGGATCTCGCCCACCTCGTGGTCTTTGCCGTCAAAGGCGGCAGCGTCTATCTCGGTGCGCAGCAGATCTATTACCTCGCCGGAATGGGAAAGCATCTCGGGGGTCTGGGTCAGCCGGTTTTTCATCTGGGTCAGCCGACCCCGCATGCTCCAGTCGTATTCCTCACTGCCTACCGTAATGCAGAAGCCGCCCAGCAGGTCTTTATCTTCACAAAGCTCCAGCGGCAGGTCTTCATCGCTGTATTTCTTCCGCAAAAAGTCCCGGATCTGCCCTAACTGCTCCTCCGTGGGGGGCGTCACATACCGCAGCACCGCCTTTTGGCGGCTGGCACGCTCGGCACGGCGCTCCTCATAGGCGTCCATCAGCCGGTCCAGCGCTTCCACACCGCCGGTTTTCAGGCTCTCCAGCACCTCCTGCAGCTTGCCGTCACTGGATCTTGCCGCCATGTGCTTCACCTGCTTCCGCGATAAACTTATCGTACAGCAGTCTATCCTGC
>JBNMIL010000152.1:0-4126 GCA_050873265.1 Angelakisella sp.
CCGGTATTATGAGGAAAATTCCAAGGGAGGAAAAGATACCTGAATGTAGGACTGAAACAAGCTGTAAAAGGCAGCGGGAAAAAAGGCGAGCTGGTCGAGGTCGCCGATGGGTACGCCCGCAATTTCCTGCTCAAAAGAGGACTTGCCATTCCCGCTGATGCCGGCGCGATGAACGAGCTGAAGAACCGCGAGGCGGCAAAGGCTTACCGTCTGGCGGAGGAGCAGAAAGCCGCCGAGGAGCAGAAAGCCGCCATCGACGGCAAGACCGTCAAGCTGACCGCCAAGGCGGGCGCCAACGGCAAGCTGTTCGGCTCCGTCACCGCCAAGGAGATCGCCGAGGGCATCGAAAAGCAGCTGGGCACCACGCTGGAAAAGCGCAAGATCGTCCTCAAGGAGGATATCAAGGCGTTCGGCTCCTACACCGTCGAGGTCAAGATCTATAACGGCGTTTCCGCCAGCGTCTATGTCGTCGTCGGGGAAGAATAATTCAGAACGGCGTTTCCCTTTGCCGCGCCGTCCGGGGGAAAACCGGCTCTGACCGCGTCCGTCCTTGACAGGCGTCAGCCCGCCTTCGTCGGGCGTCAGCCTGCCGGCGTCCGTCCTTGTCATACCACGGCTTTCCCTGTCCGGCGTTTTTTCCCAAAGCCCACCCACAAGAAAAGGAGTGACCTCCCCATGCCCACCGATTATATGACCACCGAAAGCCGCCTGCCGTTCAGTCTGGAGGCGGAGCAGTCGGTGTTGGGCGCCGCCCTGCTGGATGCCGGCTGCGTCTCGGAGCTGGTGCGGCTGGTGCGTCCGGAATACTTCTACCGGGAGCAGCACCGCCGTATCTTCGAGGTGATCTCCAATAAGTTCACCATGGGCGAGCCCATCGATATCGTCACCGTCATGGAAGCCGCCGTGCGGGAGGAGATCTTCTCCACGCCGGAGGAGACCAAGGCATATCTGGCGCAGCTGGCGCAGCTCGTCCCCTCGGTGCATAACCTCGAGGCGTACACCGGTATTTTGATGGAAAAGTACCACCTGCGCGCCCTTATCACCACCTCCCGCGATATCATGGAGCAGGCGGAAGCGCCTGCCGCCGAATCGCAGGGGCTGCTGGAGTACGCCGAGCAGCGCATCTACGATATCCGCAACGGACACGATAACAGCAGCCTGCTGCCCGTCTCCCGCGTCGCCATGGAGACCTACGACCACCTGCAGCGTCTTTCCGGCGAGGATCGCGCCGAGTATCTCGGCATCTCCACCGGCTACGCCGCGCTGGATCGCGTCATCACCGGTCTCAATAAATCCGACCTGCTGCTGGTGGCGGCACGCCCCGGCATGGGCAAAACGGCTTTTGCCCTCAATGTCGCCTCCAATGTGGCGCTGCGCAGTCAAAAGACCGTCGCCATCTTCTCGCTGGAAATGAGCCGCGAGCAGCTGATGAACCGTCTCATTGCCTCGGAGGGCAATATCGATAGCCGCCGCCTGCTCACCGGCGATCTTTCGATGGAGGACTGGGGCAAGGTCGCCGACCTGCTCACCATCTTCAGCAAATGCCCCATGTATATGGATGATACCGCCGGCATCACCGTGGCGGAAATGAAAGCCAAGCTCCGCCGCGTGCGGGATCTCGGGCTGGTCGTCATCGACTACCTCCAGCTGATGAGCACCGGACGCCGCAGCGATAACCGTGTGCAGGAGGTCTCCGAGATCACCCGCAGCCTCAAGGTCATGGCAAAGGAGCTGAATGTGCCGGTCATTACGCTGTCGCAGCTCTCTCGCGGACCGGAAAGCCGCAGCGACCACCGCCCCATGCTTGCCGATCTGCGTGAATCCGGCTCCATCGAGCAGGATGCCGATATCGTCCTGTTTTTGTACCGCGAAGCCTACTACGAGAAGGATCGGGACGACCAGTCCGAGGCGGAGTGCATCGTCGCCAAGAACCGCCACGGCGAGACCGGCTCCATCGACCTGCGCTGGGACGGCAGGTACACCCGTTTTTACAGCGTGGATCGCAGCCACGAATGAGCACTTTACTGGAACAAAAGGCGTACTCCGCCTTGCGGCAATATTCCCTGTTCGGTCAGGGCGGCAGGATCGCCGTCGGGGTCTCCGGCGGCGCGGATTCTGTCGCTCTGCTGCGTTTTTTGGCAGGGGTCAGCGGGCAGTTCGGCTGGCAGCTTACCGTCTGCCATGTCCACCACGGGCTCCGCGGCGCGGAAGCCGATCGGGACGAGCAATTTGTGCGCCGTTTGGCGGAGGCACTGGGCTTGCCCTGCGCCGTCCGCCGCATCGATGCCGCCGCCCTCGCCCTCGAAAGCCACACCTCGCTGGAGGAAGCCGGACGCGCCGCCCGCTACGCTTTTTTTGCCGAAACGGCAGGGGAGGGGGGCTATATCGCCACCGCCCACACCCTCGATGACAGCATTGAAACGGTACTCATCAATCTGGTGCGCGGCACCGGTCTGCACGGGCTGTGCGGTATCCCGCGCACCCGCGGCAATATCGCCCGCCCCCTGCTGGACTGCACCCGTGCCGAGGTGGAGGACTACCTCGCGCGGCTGGGTCAGCCCTACTGCACCGACAGCACCAACCTCTCCGACGACTACACCCGCAACCGCGTCCGGCACGAGATCGTCCCGCGCCTTTGCGAATTGAACCCGAATTTCTCCGGTGCCATGGCACGCCTGCTGCCCCAGCTTGCCGCGCAGTGGTCGCTCACCGAGCAGCTCGCCGAAAGCGCGGCGCAGCAGCTGCAGTCCGCCTGCGGCGCCCTGCACCGTCAGGGGCTGCTCGCCCTGCCGGAGCCGGTCTGCGACCGGCTGCTGCTGCGCCTCTTGGAGCGCTACCGCCTGCCCGTCAGCGCCGCCGTGCTGGAACGCATGAAAGCGACGCTGCGCGCCGGCGGCAAGCTCGATGTGGCAAAGCGCGCGTGGTACTTTGTCGCGCAGGGCGATCATGCCGCTCTTGTTTATCAGCCGCAGGGCGGGATCCCGCCGGTCGCCGTACCGCCGCTTTCACCGCAGAATGTCGTTCTTTTGCCGCTTTCGCCGCAAAAACGGATAAAACTGACGCTTTGCAACAAAATAGTTGCGAAACGGTCCGAAAAATTTAACATTTCCCTCTTAAAAAACGCCGTGGATTGTGATAAGATAATAGGTAATTCGGTTCTGCGCACCCGCGCTGCGGGCGACCGCTTTCCGGCGGGCAAAAAGCCGCTTCCCTTAGGCGAGGCATGGGCTGCCGCCGGCGTGCCGCCGATGCTGCGCCCCACCCTTGCGGTGCTTGCCGATGAAAAGGGGATCCTGTGGGCAGAGGGGCTGGGCTGTGCCGCCCGTGCCGCCGTTACCGAAAAAACCGAACAATTTGTGATAATTGAGTGTCAGGAGGACAAAACACCATGAGAATGGACAAGGACATCTGTAAGGTAATGTTTAACGAGGTGGAGCTGCACGGCGTCTGCAAGCGTCTGGGCGAGCAGATCACCAAGGACTACGAGGGCAAGGATCTGCTCATCGTCGGTATCCTCAACGGCGCCATCGTGTTCGTCACCGACCTGATGCGTGAGATCGACCGCCAGATCAATATCGATTTCATGTCCGTTTCCAGCTATGGCAGCGGCACCACCTCCTCCGGCACCATTCATGTGGCAAAGGATCTCAATTCCGATATCGCCGGGCGCAATGTCCTCATCGTCGAGGATATCCTCGATACCGGCAACACCCTGCACCAGCTTACCAATATGCTCAAGGAGCGCAACCCCGCCTCCCTCAAGATCTGCGTGCTGCTGGATAAGCCCGCCCGCCGCGAGCAGGAGATCTACGCCGATTATGTCGGCTACACCATTCCCGATGCCTTTGTGGTCGGCTACGGTCTCGATTACGCCGAGGAATACCGCAACCTGCCCTACATCGGCGTCCTTTCCCCCAGCGTTTATTCCCACGAATAATCAAATCTGCCCAAGACAGGAGTGAAGTCATTGTCACCCAAAAAGAGAAATTGGATCGTCCCGCTGGTTCTCATCGCGCTGTTTTTCTACATGGCAGTGCGCATCTTCAGCCTCAATACCGCCCAGCCCAAGGTGGAGTACCGCACCATTATCGATTACTTCAAGAATGAGCAGGTCGCGGAGTACGAG
>JBNMIL010000153.1:0-4069 GCA_050873265.1 Angelakisella sp.
ACCTCCAGCTCTACCGGCAGGCCGTGGGTATCCCAGCCGGCCTTGCGGGGCACCATATAGCCCTTCATGGTGCGGTAGCGGGGGATCATATCCTTGATAACGCGGGTAAGCACATGCCCGATGTGGGGCTTGCCGTTGGCCGTGGGGGGGCCGTCATAAAAGACATACGGGGTGCCCTTCTTGCGGGAATCAATGCTCTTTTCAAAGATATGCTCCTCTTCCCAGAAGGCCTCTATCTTCTTTTCCTGCTCCACAAAATTTACATTGGGAGAAACGCTCTGGTACATTTCGTTTTTACTCCTTTCGTCTTGCCATTCCTTTTGTTTCGGTCTGCGGCAGGGCGGTCTTTCAGCTTACCTTCCCGGCGGCACGGCAAAAACGGCGTTGGGCTGCGTTGCCCTTGACAGGCGCAAGCCCGCCTTGCGTCGGGCGCCAGCCTGCCTGCGGCCTGCCTTGCCCATCGTCCGTTTTTCCCTTGCCCCGCCTTTTCGGTCTGCCAATAAAAAAACCGCCCCATCCCATAACAGGACGGAGCGCCACGCACTTCGCTTATCAACCACCTATTACGCCGCACAGGGTATGCGGGAACCCGCTAACGGGGGATATCCGGAGAGCCCTACTCACCAATTCGGCGTTCAGGCCTCAGCTCAGGAGTGATCTTCCCGCACCGGACTTCGGCGCCGCGCTTTCACCATCCGCGGCTCGCTATGGCCTTTGTCATCGGGGGTACTGTCTCCGTCACAGCTTTTTTGTATTTACGGGGCTATTTTAGCACAGTTTTTCCGGGATTGCAACCCCTCCTCCGCTATGCTATAATAAAACTAGACTATATTAGTGCGAAATGGAGGAACCAAATATGAAACTGGCCGAAGCCCTGCAGGAGCGTGCCGATCTCAACCGCCGCATCGAACAGCTCCGCTACCGTCTTAGTAATAATGTCCTGGTGCAGGAGGGCGAAAAGCCCCTGGAGGACCCCGCCGCCTTGCTGGAAGAACTGGAAAGCTCCTTCACCCGCCTGGAATGGCTCATTGCCCGCATCAATCTCACCAACTGCGCCGTCAAGGTCGAAGGCCGCTCCCTCACCGAGCTCATCGCCCGCCGCGATGTGCTCTCCCTGCGGGCGGAAGCCTACCGCCGCTTGGTGGAGGAAGCCAGCCAGAATACCCACCGCGCCACCCGCACCGAGATCAAGATCCTTTCCGCCGTCGATGTCCCCGCCCTGCAGCGGCAGGCCGATAATGCCTCCCGCGAGTTGCGCCTTCTGGATAACACCCTGCAGGCCACCAACTGGACCGCCGACCTGATGGAATAAGCAGAACGGCACAGTGGTAGCTTTCGGGTGTGGGCGTGATCTCCGCGACTGAGAATGAGTTCGCAAGCATTGGTTGTGCGAGGGCAGCACAGGGTTCAATTCCCTTTTTCATCGTTATGCCCCAATCGTGTATCCATGCATTGTTAATGCTTCATCGTTACTCCCTATCGCCGACCGAAAGTGAGGGTGGGCACGGGGCTTTGCCGTTTATAAAGAAAGTCCGGCCTCGGCCGGGCTTTTTTCTTTCCCTCCTGCTCGGAGGGAGGGAACCTTTCATAAGACACAAGTAAGGGGGAACCCTCTCTTGCGGGGTTCCCCCTCTTTGTAAAACAATCCGCCGGATCATTTTGCAAATTCAACCCCTTTCGGAGCGCCCTCCGGTATAGGGGATTTCGCGCTCTGCGGAGCGCGCCCAAATGCGCTGCCTTTGGAAACCGCAAGCCTTTTATAAAAGGCTTGACCGAAAATTTCACATCTCTATATCAAAAGGCTCCCCGCCTCTCGGCAGGGAGCCTCGCCTTTTACTTACGCCTCGTTCTTCTTTTCGCCGTTCAGCCGGTTGATCTCTTCCTCCTCCAGCACACGGTAAGCCACCTTGCCTACCAGCGTCTTGGGCAGCTGCTCACGGAATTCGATCTCATACGGCATCGCGTATTTCGCAATGTTCTTGCGGCAGTACGCCATCAGAATATCACGGTACTCGTCACAGGGCTTCAGACCCGGCTTCAGCATTACAAATGCCTTTACCTTCTGCATCTTCAGGCTGTCCGGCACACCGATGACACAGCTCATCTGCACCAGGTCATGTGCGTCCAGAATGTTCTCCAGCTGGCTGGGATATACATTGTAGCCGCTGGTGATGATCATTCTCTTGATGCGCTGCTTGAAGTAGATAAACCCGTCGTCGTCCATATAGCCCAGGTCGCCGGTGTGCACCCACACCCGCCCGTCGGGGTGGGTCTGCAGGGTCTGCGCCGTCTCCTCGGGGTGACCCACATATTCCATCATCACGGTCGGACCGGAAATGCAGATCTCGCCCTCCTCGCCGTAGGGCAGGCTCTCCTGCGTGCCGGGCTTCACAATGTCATAGTAGGTATCGGGGAACGGCAGACCGATGGAGCCCTCCTTCGCCATATGGGTCGGGGTCAGGCAGCTCGCGGTCACGCACTCGGTGGTGCCGTAGCCCTCCCGTACCTGAATGACCGCGTGGTGGTCAAACAGGAACTTATCAAAGCGCTTTTTCAGCTCGATGGAAAGGCTGTCGCCGCCGGAGAACACGCCCTTGAGGAAGCTCAGGTCGGCGCCGTCCATGGTGGGAACGCGCAGCAGCGCCTCATACAGGGTGGGGACGCCGGCAATAAAGTTGCACTTGTGCTTCAGGATCAGCTTGGCATAGCTCTGGGGGGTAAAGCGGGGCACCAGCACGCACCGACCGCCCTGCGAAAGCATGGAATGAATGGAAACGCCCAGTCCGAAGCCGTGGAACATCGGCATGACCGCCAGCATCTTATCGCCGGGGCGGAACATCGGGTTGGTGGCAATGATCTGCTGACCCAGCGCGTTGAAGTTCAGGTTGGAAAGCAGGATCCCCTTGGTAATGCCGGTGGTGCCGCCGCTGTACAGAATAACGGCAGCGTCCTTGCCCTCTTTATGCACCTTGTACTTCCAGCGGTAGCGGGTGCCCATCTGCAAAAATTCTTTCCAGCGGATAATGGGCGCGTCGGCGGGGATCTTCTGGATCTTGCGTCCCTCGGTCAGCATATAGCCCACCTTGATGGGCTTAGAGAGCTCATCTTTGATGCTGGCGATGATGACATTATTAAGGCTCTCTACATTCTGGCGGATCGCCTCAAACTTGTGGTAGAACTGGTCCAGCGTAATGGCACAGATACTATTGGATTCCTTCAGATAGAATTCGATCTCCTTTTCGCTGGAAAGCGGGTGTACCATGTTGGCAATGCCGCCCACCAGGTTCACCGCGTAGAACATGATCACGGTCTGCGGGCAGTTGGGCATACAAATGGTGATCTTGTCGCCCTCACGGATCCCGATGGCTTTCAGTGCGCGGGCACACAGGTTGATCTGTTCCACGAACTTTTTGTAGGTGGTGCTGCGCCCCATAAAGTCATAGGCGATATAGTCGGGATATTTCTCGGCGATCTTTTCTACCGCCTCGTACATGCTGCCCTGGAAGTAATCCAGCGTCGCGGGCACATCGCCCAGATTGGCGATCCACGGGGTTCTGGTCTCAGTGATGGTCATAGTCTACCTCCTCATTGGCGGGGCGCTCCAGCAGTTCGGGGTGCTCCAGCAGATATTTCAGTAACTTGATGCTCTTGGAATAGTAATAGCCGTCCGCCAGGCGCTCATCAATGGTAAGCCCCAGGTCCAGCGTCTCGCGCAACTCATAGCTGCCATCGGCAGCAAAGTAGGGCGCCATCTTCTTTTCGCCCACGATGCAGAACAGCGAACAGGTGCCCCAGTTGGTCAGGTGGTGGTAGCCGCACTTCAACCCGATGGAGCCAAGATTGGAAAGCACCACCGAGGAATAATACGGGTCACTCTCCACCATACCCTTCGGCACCCAGCCGTGGCGGTCCAGCCAGCAGATGATCTTGATCGCCGTCTTGGAAAGCCAGCGGGGCATCTTATTCAGAACATCCATCGCGTCCTCGGTGGAATCCCCTGTTTCCTCGCTGCGGCAGTTCGATATTTTCTTGAAAAGCTGCTCATGCAGCGCCTCCACCGTTTCCTCGT
>JBNMIL010000154.1:0-4052 GCA_050873265.1 Angelakisella sp.
GAGGGCGATGCCGCCCAGATCGTTCTGTCCCGCACCCCGTTCTATGCCGAAATGGGCGGTCAGGTGGGCGACAGCGGCACCATCACCTGCGGCGAGAATGTCTTTACCGTCGCCGATACCCGCAAGTCCGGCTCCGGTCACGTCATTCATGTCGGCACCGTCACCCACGGCACCTTCCAGATGGGCGATACTGTCACCGCCGCCGTCGATGAAAACCGCCGCATGGATATCATGCGCAACCACACCGCCTGCCACCTGCTGCAAAAGGCGCTGCAGGAGGTACTGGGCGACCATGTCCATCAGGCAGGCTCTCTCGTCGATGACAAGGTCTGCCGCTTCGATTTCAGCCACTTCTCCGCCGTGACCCGCGAGGAGCTGGAAAAGGTGGAAGCCCGTGTCAACGAGCTGATCCTGGAGGCGAACCCCGTCACCATCACCGAAATGCCCATCGAGGAAGCCAAGAAGCTGGGCGCCATGGCGCTCTTCGGCGAAAAGTACGGCGATACCGTCCGTGTCGTCAATGCCAACAACAAGTCCATCGAGCTGTGCGGCGGCACCCATGTGGATAACACCGCCCGCCTTGGTCTCTTCAAGATCCTCAAGGAATCCAGCGTAGCCGCCGGTATCCGCCGCATCGAGGCAGTCACCGGTCACGGCGTGCTGGAGTACATGGCGGAAAATCAGGCGCTGATGAATACCGCCGCCCAGAACCTCAAGCTGGGCAGCCCCGCCGAGCTTCCCCAGAAGACCGCTCAGGTCATGACCGAGCTGAAAGCCAAGGAAAAGGCGCTGGCGGAGCTGGAAAACAAGATGGCTGCCTCCGCTGCCGCCGATCTGTTCAAGAACGCCGTGTCGGTCAAGGGTCTGCGTGCCGTCACCGGCATGGTCGGCGAGATGAAGCCCGATGCCCTGCGCCTGATGATCGACGAAGCGCGCGGCAATAATCCCGATGCCGTTATCGCTCTCGGCAGCGTGTTCGGCGGCAAGGGCACCATTGCGGTCGCCTGCGGTGCCGATGCCGTCAAAGCCGGTGTCAATGCCGGTAAACTGGTTCGCGCCCTTTGCCAGCTCACCGGCGGCAACGGCGGCGGACGCCCCGACAGCGCCATGGGCGGCGCCGGCGATCCCGCCAAGATCGGGGAAGCCCTTACCCACCTGCCCGAGCTGATCTGATTTTACGGCGTTTTTTATGGCGCTCCTCCGTGGAGACCGCCCCCTGCGGCGTCGCTGCCCTTGACAGGCATAAGTACGATTTCATCGTACAGCAGCCTGCCTGCGGGCGCTTCTGGCAGGGAGCGCTCTCCCTCCGTCGCGCCCCTTCCGTCGGGCTTTTCCGGCGGAGGAGTCGCCCTTTGATTTCCCCCATTACCAACCGAAAGGAGCCTTTCCTCATGTGCGTATTCTGCAAGATCGCCGCGGGAGAGATCCCCGCGAATAAGCTGTACGAGGACGAAACGGTGCTCGCCTTTTACGACCTCGACCCGCAGGCGCCCACGCATTTTCTGGTGATCCCCAAGGAGCACATCGCCTCCGCGGGCGAGATCACCGCCGAAAACTCCGCCCTTGTCGCCCACATTTTCGAGGTCATCGCGAAGCTCTGCGCCGAGCACGGCTGGCAGAGCTACCGTGTGGTGTCCAACTGCGGCGAGCAGGCAGGGCAGACGGTGCCGCACCTGCATTTCCATGTCCTCTCCGGTCGGGACATGACCTGGCCTCCCGGCTGATCCGACGATCAATTTCCCAAGTCCCCGCTCCGGCGGGGACTTTTTCCTGCCCTGTGCGGGTACTTTTCCTTGCAACCGCCGCCGGTTTATGCTATAATATATCCAAATTTTCGCTGGACAGGGAGAAACAACATGGCAAAAACGGATAAAAAACAATCCAAAAAGATCTACGAGGGTTATAAAAAGCATCAAAGGCTTTGGAATACCGTGCTCATCATCTTTTTCGCGGTCATCGGCGTCGGCGCCGCGGTGCTCAACGGCACCGTCAAACTCGACCCGCAAATCGTCATCGGCAAGTACGAGTTCACCTGGTTCCATCTCGTTATGCTTATCGTTCTGGCGGTGCTTCTGGTCTTTGGCGTCATCGCCCTTAAACGCGACAGCAGCGAGGAGCAGCAGGAGATCTACCGGCAGGAGCGTGAGGAAGCCATTCGCCTGCGGCAGGAGGTCATGGAGGAGCGCCGGCAGGAAATGCAGGACGCCTACGACGCCATGAAGCGCCGCCGTGCCGAGCGTTTGGCGGCACAGGGTATTGCCCCTACCGCGGCGGCGGCGCAGGCGGAAGCCGTCGATGCCGTCGAGACGGTCGAGGCGGTGGAGGCCGAAGTCGCCGAAGCCGTGGAGGAAGCGGCGGAGGAGATCACCGAAGCGGGGGAGAAAGAGGAGAAAAACTCTTGACATCGCCCGCCGAAAGGACTACAATACTCGCATAAATCCCAAAGCGTTACGAGAAAAGTTTCCCGCGTCCCCGGCACTCCTGCCAGAGAGCGGACGGCACAGGCTGCAACCGTCCGCAGGAGAATGAGGAATTGCGGACCGCCTTTTCCAGCGCGGTGCCAAATCACCGCCGGCTCGGCGCCGTTACCCGCCGCAATGAAGTGGATCGCTTTCGCCGATCCGATTCGGGTGGAACCGTGGGATCGTTTTTCGTCTCACCCCGGCTGCTTTCTTCGCAGGAAGAAAGCAGCCGTTTTTGTTTTTTTCCCGCCTTTTGCCGAAAGGCAATATTCCCCTTGGGATTTTCAAATTCATCAATGACCAGAAATGGAGGAGTTTTTTATGATCAAGATCACCCTGAAAGACGGCTCCCTCAAGGAGCTTGCCGCCCCCCAGTCCATTGCCGATTTTACCAAGGAGCTGAGCATGGGGCTGTACCGCAATGCCTGCTGCGCGCTGGTCGACGGCAAGGTCGCGGATCTCTGCGATATGCTGGACCACGACTGCGCCGTGGAGATCCTCACCTTTGAGGACGAGCAGGGCAAGCGTGCCTTCAACCACACCGCGTCCCATATGCTGGCTCAGGCAGTGCAGCACCTGTTCCCCGAGGCGAAGTTCGCCATCGGACCCGCCATCGAGGACGGCTTCTACTACGACTTTGATGTTCCCACCCCCTTCACCCCGGAGGATCTGGAAAAGCTGGAGGCGGAGATCGCCGCCATCGCCAAGCAGGATCTGCCCATCGAGCGCTTCTCCCTGCCGGTCGAGGAGGCGAAGAAGCTGGAAGCCGACCAGCCCTATAAGCTGGAGCTGATCGAGGAGCACGCCGGTAAGGGCGAGCCCATCGCGTTCCGCCGTCAGGGCGATTTCACCGATCTCTGCGCCGGTCCCCACCTCATGTCCACCGGTCCCGTCAAGGCGGTCAAGCTGACCAGCTGCACCGGCGCCTACTGGCGCGGCAGCGAAAAGAACGAGATGCTCAGCCGCATTTACGGCTGTGCCTTCCCCAAGCGCAGCATGCTGGAAGAGCACCTTGCCGCCCTGGAGGAAGCCCGCCGCCGCGACCACAACAAGCTGGGACGCGAGCTGGAATACTTCACCACCGTTGATGTCATCGGTCAGGGTCTGCCGGTACTGCTGCCCAAGGGCGCCCGTGTGGTGCAGCTCCTGCAGCGCTGGGTGGAGGATACCGAGCAGCAGCGCGGCTATCTGCTGACCAAAACGCCCCTGATGGCAAAGCGGGAGCTTTACAAGATCTCCGGTCACTGGGATCACTACCTCGACGGCATGTTTGTGCTGGGCGACCCCCACGATGAGACCAAAGAATGCTTCGCCCTGCGTCCCATGACCTGCCCGTTCCAGTATCAGGTGTTCCTGAACCGTGCCCGCAGCTACCGCGATCTTCCCATGCGTCTGGGCGAGACCTCTACCCTGTTCCGCAACGAGGATTCCGGCGAGATGCACGGTCTGATCCGTGTGCGTCAGTTCACCATTTCCGAGGGTCACATCATTCTGCGTCCCGACCAGCTGGAGGAGGAATTCCGCCACTGTCTGGAGCTGGCGAAATATTGCCTTGAGAACGTCGGTCTTCTGGAGGACTGCACCTTCCGC
>JBNMIL010000155.1:0-3990 GCA_050873265.1 Angelakisella sp.
CCCATCACCGGGGAGCAGCTGTGCCTTACCGCGCCGCTGCCCGGTGATATGGCCGGGCTGCTGGAGGGGAAGGGCATCGACTGGGCGCCGGTACTGGTGCCCTTTGTGGAGGAGCTGCTGACGGTGAAGCCCACCACGGTGGAGGAGATCACCGAGCGCTACCGCAAGCCGAAACGGAAAGAAAAGCCATAGATAGATTTGCCTGAAAGGAGCCGCCATGCCCCATTCCGAAATCAAGCTCATCGCCACCGATCTGGACGGAACGCTGCTGCGTGATGACCACCTGACCCTCTCCCCAGCCAACCGTGAAGCGCTCACCCGCGCCGCCGAAGCGGGCATTGAGGTCGTCGTCGCCACCGGGCGCAGCCTTGCCGCCATTGCGCCGTCGGTGCTGGAGCTGCCGTTCCTGCGATACTTTATCACCTGCAACGGCAGCATGGTCACCGACCGTGCCGGCAATATCCTGCGGGCGGCACCGCTGCCGCTTGGCACCACGCTGGAGCTTTTGGAATATCTGACCGGCATGAGCGGCGTTGCCGTGCAGCTCTACGCCGACCAGAAGATGTATATTTCCCGCGCCGACTGGGAACGGCGGGAGACCTTTCATCTGCCCGTATTTCATCTTAAAGCGCTTTTCGATGATGGGGAAAGCATCGTGGACAGCCTTGCCGAGCGTGCCCGCCGCCCCAACAGCCATTTGGAAAAAATCAACCTGCCCTACTTGACACCGGAGCAGAAAGCAGCGATCAAGGCGTGGCTGGCGGAGCATTACGGCGACCGTGTGCGCGCGGTCAGCACCATGCCCTGCAATCTGGAGCTGACCGACCGTGACGGAACCAAGGGCGCGGCGCTGGGCGCCCTGTGCGATATCCTGCATATCTCCACGGAGCAGACAATGGCACTGGGGGACGCCGATAACGATATCGGTATGCTGCAAACTTCCGGGTTGGGCATCGCTATGGGCAATGCCGCCCCTGCCGTGCAGCAGGCTGCCGATCAGGTCACCCTTACCAATGAGGAGGACGGGGTAGCGCACGCCATTCACCGCTTCCTTGGAATATAGAACAGATATAAAAAGCCGAGCCTGTCTCCCTTGACAAGCTCGGCTTTATCAATATCCAAAATCACGGCAGCCGCTCCCACTCGCTTTCGCCGAACACCGCAATGCCGTTCTGCAGCAGCAGCGCCGCCGTCACACCATCGCCCTCCACCAAGCCGCCATCGAACAGACCGTTGTGAATGGCTCCGTGCCCGCAGCTGGGGCTGCGTTCCTTCAGCAGGGCGGCTTCGCAGCCGTACAGCCGGCAAAGCCGCAGCGCTTCCTCGGCACCGCGCCGGAACTGCTCCGTCACATCGTTCCCCGTCTTAGCCACGACCCGCTCTCCCTGTCGCTCGGAGGCAGGGCGCGGGGTCGGCAGCCCGCCGTAGATCTCCGGACAAAACGGAATAAGGGTATGTCGCCCCAATAGGGATAGTGCCCCATCGTGCGTTTTTGCTTTGCCGTCATAGCGGCAGGGCACCCCCAGCAGGCAGGCGCTTACCAATAGCTTCATGCTTCGTCCTCCTCATCTCAGCGGGAGCGGGACCCCGTCCCGCGCCGCCTCCGCCAGCCGCTCACCCTCGTACCGCAGCTTCAGCGAGAAAAAATGTTCCTCCCCCCGCAGCAGCGAAAGGAACAGCCGATCCCCCTGCCACAGCGGCAGGCTGTCCACACGGTCGACGGGCACCCACTCCAATGTACCTTCGTCACAGTCCCGCAGGGTGCCGGTATAGCCGGTCGCGGTAAACAGGTGCATATACTCAGTGGGCGCTTCATCGGAAACAAAGGTCACCAGCCCGCGGAAGCGATACTCGGTCAGGGTCAGCCCTGTTTCCTCCCGCACCTCCCGCAGCAGGCAGTCCTCGGGGCTTTCGCCCTCCTCAAACTTGCCGCCCACGCCGATCCACTTATCGTGGTTGATGTCATTCTTCTTTTTTATGCGGTGCAGCATCAGCCAGCAACCGTCCTTTTCAATGTAGCACAGTGTCGAAAGGATCATATCGTCGCTCCCCTTCCCTTTTGTCTCCGTTTTCATTGTCATTGTATCACAAGCAAATGCCGTTGGCAAACCCGCTCCGACGGTTTATGGAGAAAGAACAATTTTTCAAATTCGATATGCCTAATATCCTATTAAATTCTGCGCATTTATAGCGCTTGTATTATGGAAAGACTATAAACAACTCCCTCTCCCGCAAATTGCCCCGCCAAAGTTTAATCTCGCTTTTTGTGGATTTTGCCACCAAAAAATAGGCGGAATTTTAACGCCTCGATTTGGGTGTTGGTGCTATATAACAAATCGATAATGGATTTATTCATTATTTTAGGTTCAATTTGTTGTTAAATTCCAATTCGTCATTTTCTGTTCACTTTTTCGGCGCTTCTGATTGCCTTATATTTACAAATTTCGATTTGTCAATTTTTTGACAAATGTTTGACACACACCCTTTTTGCAGTTATACTGAAAGTGCTTTTTAGTATGGATAAATATTAAAAGAAAGCCGTTTTACGGCGAAAGGACACCATATGACAAGGGCTGTTTATCCCGGAAGTTTTGACCCCGTTACGCTGGGTCACATGGACATTATCCGCCGCGCCTCCCGCGTGGTCGATGAGCTGGTCATCGGCGTGCTTATCAACCGCGATAAGAACCCTCTGTTCACCGTCGAAGAACGGGTGGAGATGCTGCAGGAAAGCGTAAAAGACTGCAAGAATGTCACCGTAAAAACCTTTGACGGACGCACGGTGGATTTTGCGAGAGCCAACCACGCGCAGGTCATCATTCGCGGGCTGCGCGCCGTGACTGATTTTGAGCATGAGATGCAGATGGCGCAGACCAACCGGATCCTCGATCCCACCATCGATACCATGTTCTTTACCACCAGCCTGCGCTACGCCTACCTCAGCAGCACCATTGTAAAAGAGGTAGCCCACTACGATAACACCGATATTTCCAAGTTCGTTCACCCCTATGTCGCCGCGCGGCTGAAGGAAAAGCTGGGGCGGGAGTAAAGCTCCGTTCAAGATTGTTCCAGCCGCTACACGGCTGAGAAAAATAAGCCAAGTTTATAATTCATTTATTTTATTCAAGGAGGCAACTACTATGAAGAAAATCGTATTGGCAGGCGCCTGCCGTACCGCTATCGGCACCATGGGCGGCGCTCTCAGCACCGTTCCCGCCGCCGAGCTCGGCTCCGTCGTCATCAAGGAAGCCCTGAACCGCGCCGGCGTTCCCGCCGAGCAGGTCGACCATGTTTACATGGGCTGCGTTATCCAGGCTGGTCTGGGTCAGAATGTCGCCCGTCAGGCTTCTCTTAAAGCCGGTCTGCCTGTGACCACCCCCGCCGTTACCGTCAATGTAGTCTGCGGCTCCGGCTTGAACTGCGTCAATATGGCTGCCCAGATGATCGAAGCGGGCGATGCCGATATCGTTGTCGCCGGCGGTATGGAGAGCATGTCTCTGGCTCCCTACGCCATGATGAAGGGCCGTTACGGCTACCGCATGGGCAACGCTACCCTGGTGGATACCATGGTAAACGACGCCCTGTGGGACGCGTTCAATAACTATCACATGGGCATCACTGCCGAGAATGTTGCCGAGCAGTGGCACCTGACCCGTGAGATGCTCGATGAGTTCTCCGCGAACAGCCAGCAGAAGTGTGAAAAGGCAATGGCAGAGGGCAAGTTCAAGGAGGAGATCGTCCCCGTAGAGGTCAAGGGCAAGAAGGGCTCCGTTATGGTAGATACCGATGAGAACCCCCGTCCCGGCACCACCGTGGAGACCCTCGCCCGTCTGAAGCCCGCCTTCAAGAAGGACGGCATCGTGACCGCCGGCAACGCTTCCGGCATCAATGACGGCGCTGCCGCCATCGTGGTCATGAGCGAAGAGAAAGCCAAGGAGCTTGGCGTTAAGCCGATGGCTACCTGGGTCGGCGGCGCTTTGGGCGGCGTAG
>JBNMIL010000156.1:0-3966 GCA_050873265.1 Angelakisella sp.
ACGCCGTAATTGATGTAGCTGGCGTTGCGGCGCTCATGCACCTCGCCGTAGATGGGATCGAAGGCGGCGTTGACATCGGCGCTGAAGCAATGGCTGTTTGCCGCCACATGGCGTACCTTGCAGCCCGCCATATCCGCCAGATCCTCGATGAAATCCTTGAGGAAATAGGAGTTCATGCCGGTGGGACCGTTGCTGCCGGTCTCCTCCTTATCCGCCAGAATGGTGACGGAGGTGTACTCGGGAGACTTCTCGTCGATCTCCGCCATGAGAATGGGATAAGCGCAGACGCGGTCATCGTGACCGTAGGCGCCGATCATGGAGCGGTCGAGACCGAGGTCGCTCGCCTTGAAGGCGGGAACGGCGCACAGCTCGGCGGAGAGGAAGTCCTCCTCCACGATGCCGTATTTCTCGAACAGCAGCTTGGCGATGGCGACCTTGACCTTTTCGGAGCCGGTATCGTCCCGCAGGGCGGCGCTGCCGATGAGGATATTGAGCTTTTCGCCCTCGATGCCCTCCGCCAGCGACTTCTTCATCTGGTCGGCGGCGAGGTGGGGCAGCAGGTCGGTGACGCAGAATACGGGATCGCCCGCTTCCTCGCCGATGGCGACGGCGAGGGTGGAGCCATCCTTGCGGACGACGGTGCCGTGCAGTGCCAGCGGGATCGCCGTCCACTGGTACTTCTTGATGCCGCCGTAGTAGTGGGTCTTGAGGTAGCACTGCTCGCCCTCCTCGTACAGGGGCCGGGGCTTGAGATCGAGACGGGGGCTATCGATGTGGGCAACACCGATGCGGACGCCCTCCGCAACGCTGCGGCGACCGATGGTGGCGGCGATGAGCGCCTTGCCGCGGTTATTGAGGTAGACCTTATCCCCTGCCTTGTACTGCTTGGCGTGGTCAAAGGGGACATAGCCCGCCTTTTCCAGCATGGCGATGGCGGTGACGACCGCCTCGCGCTCGGTCTTGGCGGCATCGAGGAACGCCTTGTAGCCCTCGCAGAAATCGTAAGCGGCTTTCAGCTCTTCCTCGGACATGGTCTCGGTGAGATTCTTGGGGTTCATCAGCAGCTCCTCCCGGAGCTGCTCGCCCTTGGTTTTTTCGCTCATGGTTATTGTTCTCCTTTCGGAATTATTGATAGTTTTACCTTCGCTTGATAATAGCACATACGGTTTTTGCAGGCAGAAATGCCCGTAGGAGGAAACGCGGCGAAGATGGCAGGCTTGGCGCCTGTCGATGAGCAGTGCAATGCCGTACGGCATTTCTGCCGCGCAAAAACTCCGCAGGACTTTTCGACGAGGGAAAATCAGATGATGACAAGGAAGAGAGCCGCAGGAATACTTGCGTATTTCAAGGCTCGATGACGTGGTCAGCGATGGTTTTCGCCGTCGCAAAGCGTGTGTGTCCTTGTCAAGCGAAGGTGTTCTTTATAAACACAAAAAGCGGCGGCAGCGCTCCACCTCTTTTTCGAGGTGGGCAAGATCCGACGAATTTGTGATAACAAAGTGGGAACGGGCGGTGTAGTACTCGTCCTCGTGCTGGTTCTTCATGCGGGCTTCCGCCGCCTCGCGGGTGATGCCGTCCCGCGCCAATACCCGACGCAGGCGTTCCTCCCGCGGTGTCACCACGCTGACGATGACATCGCAGAGCTGATCGCCGCCGCTTTCAAAAAGCGTGGGGGCATCGAGGACGCAGGCACGCACGCGCGACGCGCGCGAGAGCATTTCCATGCGGTTTTCGCACTCGGCGAGGATCAGGGGAAAGGTGATGCCGACCAAGCGCTGCAATTCCTCCGGGTGGGAAAAGACGATGGCGGCAAGGGCGGGGCGGTCGATGGAGCCATCGGGACGGCGGACGCCGGAAAAGGCGGCGCCGATGGCGGCTGCCGCGGCGGGGCTGTTATTGACCTCGTGGGCGATGGCATCGGCATCTAAGATCTCGACGCCGCCCCACTGCCGCATGAGAGCGGTGACGGTGGATTTGCCGCTGCCGGTGGGTCCGGTAAGACCGATGCGCAGCATGGGATCACCTCGGTTCTGGTTGGGGTGGGAGGAAGCCGGTGGCTGCCAAGACGGGCGCCCGCAGGGCGCTCCGGCGCAGCCGGAGCCGGCGGCAAAGCCGCCGAAACCGCCGCAGGCGGTTTGCCCTGCGGGCGTCCCGCCGACGGCAGCGGTTCAAAGCAAATAATTTAGAGGTGGACGACGCGGAATGCCGCGGCGCGCAGCAGGCGGTTGTAGACGGCAAGACCCATCTCCTCCGGTTCGGGGGCATGGACATAGACCTCGGTGGCTTGCAGCTTATCAAGCTGGCGCAGCACATCAAAGAGGTTCTGTGCCTGAGAGGGGTAATCGTAGGCGACGCCGTAGCTGATGGTGGGGGCTTCCAGCAAAGAGACATCTTCATCGAAGCACATGGCGTAGAAGCCGTCCTCCTCCCCCGCACGCTGAAGCGTCTCGTAATACTCATTGACGCGGTCGGCGTAATCCTGACGGCTGCCGCACAGCAGCGTTAAGGCGGCGGCGGGGGCGTAGTGCTTATACTTCATGCCGGGGCTGGGGGCGGCAGCATCCTGCGGGAGCATATGTAAGACAGCATCGGCGACGGCAACGCTGCCGCAGAGACGCCGGATCTCCTCCGGGGTGACGGCGCCGGGACGCAGTACCTGCGGGGTGCCGTCCGGCAGGAACGAAAGGACAGTGGACTCCACGCCGACGGTGCAGTCCTCGCTTTCCACGATGGCATCGACAAGACCCCAGAGGTCATCGACACAGTGGCGGAAGGTGGTGGGACTGGGGCTGCCGCTGCGGTTGGCGCTGGGGGCGGCAAGCGGCACGCCCGCCGCGCGGATAATGGCGCGGGCGATGGGATTGCCGGGCATGCGGACGGCGACGGTCTGAAGCCCGCCGGTGGTGGTGAGGGGAACCTTTTGCGAGCGGGGCAGCACCATGGTGAGCGGTCCCGCCCAGAAGTGCTCCGCCAATATTTTCGCGGCGGGGGGCACCTCCGTGACCAGCTCCGAGAGGGCGTCAAGATCGGCGATATGGACGATCATGGGGTTATCGCTGGGTCTTCCCTTGGCGGCGTAGACCGCCCTGACCGCCGCCTCATCAAAGGCATTGGCGGCAAGCCCGTACACCGTCTCGGTGGGAATGGCGACCAGCCCGCCGTGCCGGAGGATATCACCGGCGCGCAGAACGCCCTCGGCGTCCGCTTCGGGATCGAATATACGGATAAGTTCTGTCTTTACCATGGTATGGATTACTCCCTGCTTTGCAGTTTTTCCGCCTGCTCCCGCGCCAAAAGCGGCTCGATAAGCAGGTCGAGGTCGCCGTCCATGACGGCATCCAGACGATAGAGCGTCAGCTCGATGCGATGGTCGCTGACGCGGTTCTGGGGGAAATTATAGGTACGAATCCGCCCGCTGCGGTCGCCGGAGCCGACCTGACGGCGACGATCCGCGGCGATCTCCTCGGTCTGCGCCTGCTCCGCCGCTTCCAGCAGGCGGCTGCGGAGAATTTTAAGGGCACGGTCCTTATTTTTATACTGGCTGCGCTCGTCCTGGCATTCCACCACCAGCCCGGTGGGAAGATGGGTAACGCGAATGGCGGATTCGGTTTTATTGATGTGCTGACCGCCCGCGCCGCTGGAGCGGAAGGTGTCGATCTTTAAGTCCTTTGGGTCGATGTGAAGCTCCACCTCGTCGGCTTCCGGCAGGACGGCGACGGTGACGGCGGAGGTTTGTATTTTGCCCTGACTATCGGTGACGGGGACACGCTGGACGCGGTGGATCCCGCTTTCGAACTTGAGGCGGGAAAACACCTTTTCGCCCTCCACCGAGAAAACGATCTCCCGATAGCCGCCAAGCTCGGTCTCGCCCGCGTTCATCAGCTCGACCTGCCAGCCGCGGGCAGCGGCATACAGGCTGTACATGCGGTAGAGATCCGCCGCGAAGAGGGCGGCTTCCTCCCCGCC
>JBNMIL010000157.1:0-3965 GCA_050873265.1 Angelakisella sp.
ATAAAAGGGAAGATAAAATTGAGCGCCGCGAATTCGGTCTTGCCTACTGCGTTGGAAACAAACAGTCCGTCCACAACGCTGTAAATTGATGTAAATATCATCATAATAATGGTCGGCATTACAAAACGTATCAGCCGACCGTAGCTGAAATGGTCGGAAAGCCGGATCGGCTCCCGCGCGCCATTTCTTCTCTCTGCGTTCATTTTCTCATTCTCCGGTTTTCATTTTCTTAAATTTCCGGCAACCTCTTTTATTTGCCGGATCGTATGTTCTGCACCCGTGCAGACAGTAGCGTATTATAGCACAGATAATTATATTCTGCAAGTATTTCTTGCCCTACAGGATACGGGCGTCCCTCCGCTTTTGTCGTGCCGCCGTCCGCCATCGGACGGGCAGCCCTCCTCCGCTTTGGGACGCCCTCGTTTTTCTCTTTATTTCGGGAACTCCAGTTCACATGCCCCCGCTGCCCGTATGGTCAGTCGGGTACAGCTTTTCTCGCCAAAGGTCTCCCGCATCACCCGCAGGAAGCCCGCTTCCCGCTCCCGCGGTACCAGCGCCTGCACCGTGCCGGCAAAGCCGCCGCCGTGTACCCGCCAGCCGCCGCAGCCCGCCAGCTCCCGCTCGCACAGCGAAAGCGCCAGCGCCAGCCCCCGTTCCTTTGGGTCGGCAGGGTATATATTTTGCAGCTTCCGCTCGGAGGAAGCCCCGCTTGCCAGCATCTCGGCAAGGTACGCCTCCGCCGTCGGCTCCCGCAGCGCCGCCGCCAGCCGCGGCACCCGCTCGTTTTCCTCAAAAAAGTGCATTGCCCGCAGGATCGCCCGATCGCTCACCTTTCCCCGCAGCCGCGGCAGCGCGGCATAGAATTCCTCCGGCTCGACCTCCCGCAGCACACGGCAGCCAAGCTGCGCCGCCACCGCCTTCATCTCCCGCGGCACAGCAGCGTAGTCCTCGGTCAGATCGGCGTGGCTGCCGCCGGTATTCACCACATACATCGTCATGCCCCAGCGGGCAAAGTCGCAGGACAGCCGCTCCACAATGGGCGCTTCGGGGCACAGAAAGTCGATGCTCACCGCGCTGCCCACTGCCGAGGCGGTCTGGTCCATCAGTCCGCAGGGCTTGCCGAAGTATTCGTTTTCGGCATACTGCCCGATGCGTGCCAGCGTCACCGGCGGGATCGTCCCGTCATTGTACAGCCGGTTCTGGATCTCCCCCAGCAGCAGCTCAAACGCCGCCGAGGAGGACAGCCCCGAGCCGGTCGGCACCGCGGAGGTACTCACCCCCGCAAAGCCGCCCGCGGCATAGCCCTCCCGCCGCAGTCCGGCATAGATGCCGCGGATCATCGAGGGGGAATGTCCCCGTTCCTTTTCGTAGTGGGAGAGATCCCGCCAATCCAGCGGGGGCAGCGGGTGGGTCTCGCTGCCGATCTCCACCGTCTCCTCCTGCGGCGAGACCACCGCCAGCTTATCCAGTGTCACCGCCGCCGCCAGCACCCGTCCGTGCTGGTGATCGGTGTGGTTGCCGCCCAGCTCGGTGCGCCCCGGTGCGGAGAAGAAATATACCTCCTCCCGCTCGCCGTACAGGCGGGTAAATTCCGCCAGCAGGCGCAGGCAGCGCTCCCGCCGCGGCAGCGGGTCATCGGTCACATACAGCCGGCACAGCGCCTCATCACAGGCGCCGCTTTGCAGGGCTTCTTTCCATTGGGCAGCACTCGGCATCGGTCGTTCCTCCGTTATTATCAGGCTTCATTCAGGCTAAAGCGCATCAGCACCGGATTGTGGTCGGAATAGACAAAGCCGGTCTGCACATTCTCAAGGTAAGTCACCGTCACATTGTCGCTGACGATAAACCCATCTACAATGATGGTGAAGTTCCCCTCCTCATAGGGGATATCACAGTTGCGGCAGGTGGGCTGCACCTTGCCATCGGTGTAGCTGTCGCATCGGGTCAGCCCCTCCGGCAGCATCTCGATGGGAAACGGCTGCGCCCAGCCGAAGTCGGTCATCTCGCCGCCGTTGAGCGCCTGCGTGGAATTGCCGGTGAAATCGTGGTTAAAATCGCCGCCGCACACCACATAGTTGCCCTTTTGGTACTCCGCCAGCATATCGCCGAACAGCATATTCATCTGCGCCGCTCTTATCTCATCGCTGCCGCCGTAGGCGGAAAGATGCACATTAAAGAGCACCAGCTCCCTGCCGTTTTCGGTCGGCACGCGGCTGATGGTATAGCAGCGGTCAAGGTCAAGGAACTTGGAAAAGCCGGTGGAGATGGGCAGGCTGCGCCGCAGCGCGCCGGTAATGCCGACACGGCTGAAAGTCACCATGCTGCTGTTGGAGCTGCCGTGCGGCTGGGTCAGCGGGTACATCAAAAACGCCGAGTGGTAGTTCACAGCGTCCACCTCCGCCATCTCGCGGAAGGCGACCCGCAGGATCTCCTGCTCATTGATATGGTAGCTGCGGGTGGAATCAAAATCGACCTCCTGGAACAGGATAAAGTCCGGCTGGAGCGAGCCGACCTGCTCGGCAGCGGCGCCCACGCACGCCGTCACGCTTTCAGGGCTTGCTGCCCACGACTGCGTCCCGCCGTCCATGAAGAAGGTGTAGTCATCGGTATAGGCGCCAAAGCCGATATTCTGCGTCACGATGGCGTATTCCTCGCCCATGCGCACCGCCAGATCGGTCTCCTGCGGGTTACTCGGCTCCAGCGTCTGGTTATCGGGGATCCGGTCATAGCTCAGCATCACATATCCCACATAAATGATGACCGCCGCCAACAATACGGCAAGCAGGATCAGCAGGATTTTCAGCAGCTTTTTCATGTTCATTCTCCTCTGTACATTAGATCGCGCGTTACAGCAGCTCTAAAAGATCTTCTTCCTCCACGCGCGCTGCGGTGGTTTTGCCTTCGTTCTCGCGGTAGCCACTCATAATGACACGGAACAGCTCCTTGGTGGAGGGCGGCGTGTAGCTGATGGCATTGGCGCCCGCCGCTATCGTCTCCAGAATGGATTGCTCGGTTGGACCGCCGGTAGCGATGATCGGTACCTTGGGAAACTTTTCACGGATCTTCCGTACCACCTCGGCAGTGCGCTCGGCGGCGGATACATTCAGGACGGAAGCTCCCGCCGCCAGCCGTGCCTCGATGTCGTAGTTTTCGCTTGTCACCGTCCCGATAATGGGGATATCAATGACCTTTTTCATGCTCTCGACCGTCTGGTTGCGCATGGGGGCGTTCACCACCACGCCAAAGGCACCCTGCGCTTCGGCGTCCTTCGCCAGCAGCACACTGCGCAGCCCGTCGGTCACACCGCCGCCCACCCCGCACACCACGGGAATGGAGGAAGCGGAAATAATGGCGTCCATGATGACCTGCTGCGGCGTAAAAGGGTACACCGCCAGCACGGCATCGGCATTGCAGTTGCGGATAATGGCAATATCGGTGGTAAAGATCAACGATTTGATGCGCCGTCCCATAATGATAATGCCGCTGGCTCTCCGGATCTCGGAGGGCAGGGCAAGGCTGTTATGGTCGCGCAGCGCGCTATGGATAAAGGCAGGCGGCTGTCTGTGTTCTTTCTGGCTCATGGGGGTTCCTCCTTCGGGGTCGGGGTTGCGGTCGCTGTGGATATACTAATATATTTCAAATTATAGCATATAAAAGTGTAAAAAGATAGTCCGGAGCGGTTAATACTCCGGACAAGTCTTTTCATTTGTGGTTGATTTAAGGTGTGCCGTGTTCCCCGGCGGACGCTCCGATCAATAGAAGGTCGCGACCTCCTGCTCCGGCTCCTCGGCAGGGACGCACGCCGTCACCTCCAGCACCGGACCGCGCTTGCCGTACACGGTGCTGAACTGGATATTCACATTGGCGGTCACGGTGTACCAGCCGCCATTTTCCAGCTTTTCGGGGCTGTAGCCGGTGCAGGCAAGCCCCATAAAGGTGATATCCTCCACACAGCAGGTCATCAC
>JBNMIL010000158.1:0-3946 GCA_050873265.1 Angelakisella sp.
ACGTCGTCGTTGAGACCGAGGTTCAGGATGGTATCCATCATGCCGGGCATGGAAGCGCGGGCGCCGGAACGCACGGAGACCAGCAGGGGGCTCTCCACATCGCCAAACTTCTTGCCAACCTTCTTTTCCAGCTTCTCCAGGTATACAAAGATGTCAGCCATGATATCCTCATTGATCTGGCGGCCATCGGTGTAGTACTGGGTGCAGGCCTCGGTGGTAATGGTAAAGCCGGGAGGCACGGGCATACCGGCATTGGTCATCTCTGCCAGGTTGGCGCCTTTGCCGCCCAGCAGCTCACGCATGTCCTTGTTGCCCTCCTCAAACATATAGAGGTACTTTTTCTTGCCGCTTTCCGCAGCATGTTTCTTCCCAAACATTTTGCGTATTCCTCCTTGGATTTTTGTTTGTCCGGGCGGACGTCGGGGGATTGTCCGACCGGCATATCGGCGCTATACGCCATTGTTATTATTATAACACACATTCATGCGAATGCCACAGTTTTTTTGATAGTTTTTCAGACTGTTTTCATAATATATACCTTATAAGTTCATCATTTTTTCGCCTGTCGCCCCGCTTTGCCGCCGCAGCCGCCCCTCCTCTGTGGATAACGCCTAATTTTCCCGCCCGCCGGCGGCGTTTTTTCTCCCTCCTTAGCCGCTTCTCCCCTTGCAAAAACCCCGCAAACAGCCCATAATATCAATAGATAATGTCTTGCTGCGCTCATCAGCCGCCCCGCCGCCAAGCGATGGCGTCCCATGCCGACACACCAAGAGAGGAGGAACCCCCATGCCAAAGTCCGACCCCGCCCGCGAGGCACTGCTCACCGCGCTGGAAGCCTCCGGCGTTCATATCCCCCTTTGGGACGGGATCCTCATAGATGAGACGGTCACGATCGCCGCCGGCGCCACCATTCTGCCGGGCTGTATCCTCCGCGGCAATACCGTTATCGGTGCCGGCTCGGTCATCGGTCCCGGTTCCGTCCTCACCGATGCCGTCATCGGCACCGACTGCACCGTCAAGAATACATATATCACCGAATCCACTTTGGAGGATAATGTCTCCATCGGACCGTTCTCGCAGGTGCGCCCCGGCTGCCATATCGCCGCGGGCTGCAAGATCGGCGATTTCGTCGAGGTCAAAAATTCCAATATCGGCGAAAAGACCGCCATCGCCCACCTCACCTATGTCGGCGATACCGATTGCGGCAGCGGCGTCAATTTCGGCTGCGGCGTCGCCATCGCCAATTTTAACGGCAAGGAAAAGTTCCGCACCATCATCGGCGATAACGCCTTCCTCGGCTGCAATACCAATCTCGTCGCCCCCGTCACCGTCGGCGCGGGCGCCTACACCGCCGCCGGTGCCACCGTCACCCGCGATGTCCCCGAGGACGCCATGCTCATCGCCCGCGCCGAGCAGACCGTCAAGCCCGGGCTTGCCCGCCGCTTCCGCCGCGAGAAAAAGTAAAATCCCCCAAGCCTCCCTTGTGCAATGGATAACAAAGTGGTGAAGTGGCAGCGGCAGTTTTTCCGCTGCACAAACCGCCTGACAGACCAGAAAGTATTTACCTGCTGCCCCCACAGTTCCCCTCCTTTGAGGAGGGGAGAGGGGTGGTGGTTCGCCATTCCGCGCTCCAGCGCGGCAGGCGATAAAAATGCGTCGCAGACACCCTATAAGCACCGTTTAGCCCACGCTTCGGGACGGCGCAGCCCGTTCCGAGCGGGCGTTCCGGTGCGTCGGGTCTTGGGGCTTGCCCCAAGCCGGTTTTGGGCACTTTTGCCGGCGCAAAAGTGCCGCCCCGCCGGCAGGCGTGCCTGCTGAAACCTTTTGTAAGGCTTTGCGACGCCGGTAGGCGAGAACCAGCTATCACCATGACAGACCGCCAGCCTAAAGATTTGACCGTAAACTCCACCCCCATCGGGAACACACACCGCCTCGGTGTTTGACCATATCATCAATATCATCAGTAGGGAGTAGAAAATCATGAAAAGTATCCACGGAAAAGACATCAAGATCTTCGCCTGCAATTCCAACAAAAAGCTGGCGGAGGATATCGCCGCCGCTATGGGCTTGCCGCTGGGACGCTGCACCGTCGGCGCATTTGCCGATGGCGAGGTCTCCATCTCCATCGAAGAATCCGTCCGCGGCTCCGATGTATTCGTTGTCCAGTCCACCTGCGGTCCCGTCAACAATCACCTGATGGAGCTGCTCATTATGATCGATGCCCTCAAGCGCGCCTCCGCCGGACGCATCACCGCCGTCATTCCCTACTACGGCTACGCCCGTCAGGACCGCAAGGCAAAGGCGCGTGACCCGATCTCTGCCAAGCTCGTTGCCGATCTCATCTCCGTTGCCGGCGCCGACCGTGTTCTCAGCATGGATCTCCATGTGGCACAGATCCAGGGCTTCTTCAATATCCCCGTCGATCACCTCATGGGTACCCCCATTCTGGCGCCCTATTTCGTGGAAAAGTTCAAGAATATCCCCCGCGAGCAGATCGCCGTCGTTTCCCCCGATCTCGGCTCCGTCACCCGCGCGCGCAAGTTTGCCGAGCGTTTGGATTGCCCCCTTGCCATCATTGATAAACGCCGTCCCCGCGCCAATGTCAGCGAGGTCATGAATATCATCGGCGACGTTCAGGGTAAGACCGTCGTGCTGGTCGATGACATGGTGGATACCGCCGGTACCCTCTGCCACGGTGCGGAAGCCCTCATCAAGCTGGGCGGCGCCAAGGAGGTCTACGCCTGCGCCACCCACGGCGTCCTCTCCGGTCCCGCTATCCAGCGCCTTACCGACAGCGTCATCACCGAGACGGTGTTCCTCGATACCATTCCCGCCAAGGAGGGCGCCGAGAATGCCCGCATCAAGATGCTTTCCGTCGCTCCCGTCTTTGCCGAGGCGATCAGCCGCATCTATGAGGACAAGCCCGTTTCGCCCCTTTTCACCTGATTTTTGTGATATACTCCGGCAGGAGGGAGCCGCTCTCTCCTGCCTTTTCTCATCGGAGGTCTTATGGGATTTTTCAAGAAAAAGCAGCCCGCCGCGCCCGCCGTGCAGGTCTACGGACCGGTGGAATATGTCATCTGCGGTCTGGGCAATCCGGGCAGCAGGTACGGCAATACCCGCCACAATATCGGCTTCTGCGCCCTTGATGTGCTGGCAAAGGACTGCGGTGCCGCCGTGGAGCGCTCCCGCTTCCACGCCATGACCGGCGATGCCATGCTAAATGGCAGGCATGTGCTGCTCATGAAGCCCACCACCTATATGAACCTTTCGGGTCAGGCGGTGCAGGAGGCGATGCAGTTCTACAAGCTTCCGCCGGAGCGCCTCATCGTCCTTTCCGATGATATCAGCCTGCCGGTCGGCAAAATGCGGATCCGCACCAAAGGCTCCGCCGGCGGTCACAATGGGCTGAAGGATATTATCTTAAAGCTCGGCAGCGATCAGTTCCCCCGCATCAAATTCGGCGTGGGAGAAAAGCCAAGCCCCGAATACGACCTTGCCGATTGGGTGCTGGGACAGTTCACCGAAGCCGAGGGCAAAACCCTCTACCCCCTCCTGCAAAATACCGCCGAAGCCTGCACCCTCATCATGCAGGGCAAGCCGGAGGAAGCCATGAGCCGCTTCAATTAAGCCACAGCCCGAAAGCGTCAAAACTCCATACCCGCCCCCACCGCCGCAGTACCGCCCATCGGTCTCCGGCGGCATTGCCGGTTTACCGCATCTCCGCCTGCGGCGGGTCACGCGCCCGCACCCTCTTCCCGCGACCTATAGCCTCCCCTGTGTAAGGGGAGGTGGCGAATGAAATGAGCCGGAGGGGTTGCCGGCAGGAACTATGGCTTAGTCCCATCTCGCCTAACGGCGCCGCAAAATTGCGATTAAACCTTAGCATCTCCGCCTACCGGCGGGGTGGTACTTTTGCACCGCCTCGTCGGACGCAACCTGCGCT
>JBNMIL010000159.1:0-3894 GCA_050873265.1 Angelakisella sp.
CCCCCCCCCCCGCGCCAGCCCCTGCGCCCCGTACCCCTGCCCTACCCCCAAACCCCACCAAGGAGCCAAAGCCATGAAAACCTCCCTTTCCGCCTCCGCCCTTAAATATCTGGCACTCGTCACCATGCTGCTGGATCATCTGGCGTACTTCTTCTCCCTGCCGGAACCGCTGCGCTGGGTGGGGCGGCTTGCCGCGCCCATCTTCCTTTTCTTTGTGGTGGAGGGCTTTTCCCACACCCACAGCTATCAAAAATACCTGCTGCGGGTCTACGCCGTCGCCGTAGGCATGGGCGTTATCAATACCCTGCTGCGACAGTATGCTGCCGGCTTCCGCCCCGATGGATTGACACCCACCAACGGCATCTGCGCCACCTTCTTTCTGCTGCTGCTCATTTTGCAGGGGCTTAAGCTTGTGCAGCAGCGCCGCTGGGTCGGCATCGCGCTGGTCGCCGTGCCGTTTGTGCTGCCCCTGCTGCTGGAAGCTGTCCTCCCTGCCGAGACCGCCGCTCTGCTGACCGGCACCCTGCTGCCCAGCCCCTATACCTGCGAGGGCGGAATCGAATTCATCATGATTGGGGTGCTGCTGTACTTCTTCCGGCGGGATAAGCAGACGCAGCTTACCGCCTATGTGGTCGCCTCGCTGGTGCTGTACCTCACCCCCATACTGCTGCTGAACGGCTCGCCGCTCACGCTGCTGTTCACCTACTACCAGTGGATGATGGTCTTTGCCGCCGTGCCGCTTGCCCTGTATAACGGGGAACGCGGCAATGCCCCACGTTGGCTTTTCTACTGGTTTTATCCCCTGCATGTGTACCTTTTATGGGCGCTCAGTGCTCTGCTGTAAGCCTCTTTTCCGGTCTCTCCCCCATGGGAGAGACTATATTTTTATTTAATTGTCAACCATTCACATGTTTTAGTTGACAATTAACTCGCAGCATGCTATCCTTATCTCGTTATCAAAAATCATTCCCTCCGGAGGTATTCCCCATGTCCACGCAAACCCAGCCCCGCACCACTTCCCGCTTCTCCGCCAAAACGCTGACCATGTGCGCTATCTTTACGGCATTGGTCGCCGTTTGCAGCCAGATCACCATTCCGCTGCCGCTTATTCCCATCAATCTGGCGCTTTTCGCCGTCTACCTTGCCGGCGCGCTGCTGGGACCGTGGCGCGGCGCGCTCAGTTTGCTGGTCTACCTACTGCTGGCTGCGGTGGGCGTTCCGGTCATGGCGGGCTTCCGCGGGGGCTTGGGCAACCTCGTCGGCAATACCGGCGGTTATGTTGTCGGCTACATCTTCGCGGCGTTTTTCACCGGTCTGCTGGTGGAAAAATGGGGCGCCCGCTTCTGGCAGCTCTGTGTCGCAATGGTCATTGGCTGCGCCGTGTGCTATTTCTTCGGTACCCTGTGGTATTCCATTCTTTCCGGCACGCCGTTCTTCGCCAGCTTTTCCGCCTGCGTCGTCCCGTTCCTGCCCTGCGATGTGGTCAAGATCCTGCTGGCGGCGCTGCTGGCAAGCCGTCTGCGCCCTGCCCTGAAGCGGCAGGGGCTGCTGTAAAGGAAAACGGTTTATCCGCTCCTTCCCCGCAGATTTTACTATGACCTCGCTTGGGACGCCCGCAGGGCAGACCGCCTGCGGCGGTCTCGGCGGTCTGCGACCGCCGGTTCCGGCTGCGCCGGAACGCCCTGCGGGCGCCCTCTCCCTTTCGCCAAATTTCCCCTCTTCTCCGGTGCCGCCCATAAAGGGCGGCGCCCTTTTCTTTTCCCGCCAAATCTGCTATAATGACTCCATTCCCCAAGAGAAAGGAACCCTGCCATGGAGCTTCTGTCCCAATTCCAAGCCGTCTCGGCGCAGCTTGACCGGCTGGATTTTGCCGCCCTGTACCCCGAATACCACCGCTTCCCTTTCGCCCTGTACAATGAGGAGCAGGTCTGCCTGGAGGGGCAGCTTTTCCCGTGGGACGACCGCTTCCTCGGCAATACCTCCATCGAATACGAGGGGCAGCGCATCGCCATCTGGAGCGTCGCGCTCGATCCCCTGCCGCCCGTCAGCCTTGCCGCCAGCATGGCGCACGAAATGTTCCACTGCTTCCAGTTCGAGCAGGGGGAGCGCCGCTTTCCCGATGACCTGCGCCTTTTGAACGCGCCGACGGAGCGGGATTTTTACCGGCTGAAGCTGGCGGAAAACCGCGCCCTTGCCGCCGCCTGCCGCACCGGTGACGCCGCCGAATTCCGGCGCTTTGCCGCCCTGCGGAATGAGCGTGCCGCGCGTTTTCCCCAAATTGCCGCGGAGGAGTGGAAAGCCGAGACGATAGAGGGCACGGCGGAAACGGTGTGCCTGCGTGCCCTGCGGGTGCTGGATCCCACGCAATATGCCGAAACGCAGGAGCGCTACCTTGCCAAGCTGGAAAACGATCTGCCGCTCCTTTTTGACGCGCGGCGGCTATGCTACTACACCGGCACGGTGCTGTGCCTTACGCTGGAGCGGCTGGGGCTGCCGCTTTACAACGACTTTACCGACACCACCCTGTATGAGCAGAACCGCCCCACCGAGGCGCTGTGCGCCGACGCGCCGGAGGAAGCGGCGCTGACCGCCCTTTTCACCGAACATACCCAAAAGCAGCAAACGCTCATCGAAGCGCACCGGCAGGCGCACGCCTTTGTTCCCTGCGAAGCCGCCATCTGCGGCTACGACCCCATGAATATGGTTCGAGTGGGACAGGCACTATATTGCAGCCACTTCCTATTTATCCGGCAGGGAGAGACCACCCGCCGGCTGGACGGTCCCGTGCTGGCACGGCTTGCTCCGGAAAGCGACCACCACATCACCGGCTACTGCTGATTTCCAATACAGCATAAATATACCGATCCCCGCTCAGGCTCACTGCCTATGCGGGGATCTTTTGTTGGTTCGATTATTGGATTTACAGCTCCGCCAGCTTCCGCACGGTACCCGCCGTGCGTATAGTGATCTTATCCTTTACCGGCTCCTGCGCCGTTTTTGCCCACCAGTTCGTCTTTTGGTATTTCTGCCGGTCAAAGCTCCAGAACACCGTGCCCTCGCAAGGGAAAACCTGTTCCAATGTGGGGTGCGGTTCGCCCAGACCCTCGCAAAGCTCCCCGACGGTGCAGGGCGGCAGCAGGAAGATCAGGTTATCGTAGATCGCCTTATCCTCCCTGCCCCACCACGGCGGCGCTTGGGTCAGCAGGGTACGCAGCGTCTCCTGCTTTGTCACATAAACCGGTATCTCCAGCCCGAAGCGCTCCCGCACCAGACCGGCAATGGCACCGCTCAGTGCCGCCGCGTCTCCCTCGGCATCAAATACCGCGTTGCCGCTGTTTTGCAGCGTCACGATATTGGCATAGCCCAGCGCGCCCAATCCGGCTTTCCACTCGCTCATCGCCACCTTGTTCCGCCCGCTGACATTCACGCCCCGCAGCAGGGCGATCCACCTTGCCATAGGGCATCACTCCTTCTTCGCTTTGGGGGTCTTTGGCTTTTTTGGCTTCGGGGCAGGCAGCTCCGGCTCCATCGCCCGCAGCAGCCCCCGCAGGAATTCGCCGTCATCGACCTCCTCCACCAGCAGCATGGGTTTGGCGCCCTCATACGGCGGCTCCTGCGGCGCCTCCGGCAGCAGTGCCAGTGCGGCGGGGACAGGCTTGACCAGTAGCCGGTCATCGCACAGCTCGGCGGCTATCTTGCCCTTGTAGTAGATGATGTACTCGCCCATCATCTGGCGGGTGGTGATCTCCTCCAGCGGGGCAAGCTGCTCCAAAATATAGTTCAGATATTCTTTACTGCTCGGCATCGGGGTTCTCCTTTTGGGTGGATTTTTGGTCGGTTTCTCTCAGCAGGTCGGTGCGGCTGGCAGGGGCAGGGGCGCAGCCCGAACCGTCC
>JBNMIL010000160.1:0-3892 GCA_050873265.1 Angelakisella sp.
AGCTCCTTGATGCAGGTGAGCAGGCAGGGGGTCTGGGTCTTGATGGTCATGTAGCCATCCTCCAGCATACGCCGGCAGATGACATACTCCCCATCGACCTTGATCTCGGAAACATAGGTGATCTGGGGCATCCCCAGCTTTTCGGCGATCTGGGGGCCTACCTGGGCGGTATCGCCATCGATGGCCTGACGGCCGCAGAATACGATGTCACCCTTCTCCACGCCGATCTTCTTGATGGCGGCGGCGAGAATCTGGCTGGTGGCAAAGGTATCGGAGCCGCCGAATTCACGGGCGGAAACCAGAACGGCACGGTCGGCGCCGCGGGCCAGCAGCTCACGCAGCATCCCCTCGGCGGGAGGGGGGCCCATGGAAACGACCACAACCTCGCAGCCGGTTTCGTCCTTGAGGGTCAGGGCAGCCTCGATGGCATTGAGATCATCGGGGTTGGTGATGGTATCCATGGAGGCACGATCCATGGTACCGTCTTCTTTTACAGCAACCTTACCGGAGGTATCCGGTACCTGCTTTACACATACGATACATTTCATAACGGCATACTCCTCCTATCAGTTGACCTTAAGATTGGCGGCGATGACCATGCGCTGAACCTCGGAGGTACCCTCGTAGATTTCAGTGATCTTGGCATCACGCATCATGCGCTCCACGGGGTAGTCACGGGTGTAGCCGTAACCGCCGAAGAGCTGTACCGCGCGGCGGGTCACATCGCTGGCAGCCTCGGCAGCAAACAGCTTCGCCATGGCAGCGTCAACGCTGTAAGGCTCGTGGGCGTTCTTCTTGCAGGCAGCGGAGTAAACCAGATACTTGGCAGCTTCCATGCGGGTGTACATATCGGCGATCTGGAACTGGGTATTCTGGAACTGGGAGATGCGGCGACCAAACTGAACACGCTCGTGGGTGTACTTGATGACCTCTTCCACAGCGCCTTCGCCCAGCCCCAGAGCCTGAGCGGCGATACCGATACGACCGCCATCGAGGGTAGCCATAGCGATATTGAAGCCCTTGCCCTTCTTGCCCAGCAGACGGTCGGCGGGGATACGGCAGTCCTCCATGATCAGCTCGCAGGTGGAGGAACCGCGGATACCCATCTTCTTTTCGTGCTTACCAACGCTGAAGCCGGGATCGGTGCGCTCTACGATGAAAGCGGAGATCTCCTTGCGGGTCTTCTTGGGGTTCTTTTTATCGGGAATGATGCCGGTAACGGCGATGATGATGAATACATTGGCAAAGCCGGCATTGGTAATGAAGATCTTGGAGCCGTTGAGCACCCAATGATCACCGTCCAGCACCGCGAAGGTCTGCTGACCCTGCGCGTCGGTGCCGGCGCCCGGCTCGGTCAGACCGAAGGCACCGATCCACTCGCCGCTGCACAGCTTGGGCAGGTAATACTTCTTCTGCTCCTCGGTGCCGTTCTCATAAATGGGAGCGCAGCACAGGGAGGTGTGGGCGGAAAGGATAACGCCGGTGGTGCCGCAGACCTTGGAAAGCTCCTCGACAGCCATGACGTAGGAGAGGACATCGCCGCCGGCGCCGCCGTACTCCTTGGGGAAGTAAATACCCATCATACCCAGCTTCGCCATCTTCTTGACAGTCTCTTCGGGGAAGCGCTCTTCCTCATCGACCTCGGCAGCCAGGGGCTTTACTTCATTCTCGGCAAACTCACGGTACATCTTCTGCACCATTGCCTGCTCTCTGGTGAGTTTGAAATCCATAACAGATCCTCCTTATTGCTTACTTTCTGTAATCGTAGAAACCAACGCCGGTCTTTCTGCCCAGCTTGCCGCCGCGAACCATCTTGCGCAGCAGGGGGTGGGGGCGATACTTGTCATCGCCGGTCTCCGCCTGCAGAACTTCCATAATGGCGAGGCAGACATCCAGACCGATGAGGTCGCCCAGAGCGAGAGGACCCATGGGGTGGTTGGCGCCCAGCATCATAGCGTTATCGATGCCCTCAACAGAGGCAACGCCCTCAGCGTAAATGCCGACAGCTTCATTGATCATAGGAATGAGGATACGGTTGACGACGAAGCCAGCGGCTTCCTCCACCTGAACAGGGGTCTTGCCGATGTCCTCGGAGATCTTCTTGATGGTCTCGACCATCTCGGCGGGGGTGTTCAGACCGGCGATGACTTCGACCAGCTTCATAACGGGAGCGGGATTGAAGAAGTGCATACCGATGATGGGACGATCCAGCTTTGCACCAAGCTCGGTGATGGAAAGGGAGGAGGTGTTGGTGGCGAACATGCACGCGGGCTTGCAGATCTCGGAAAGCTCCTTGAAGGTCTGCTTCTTGATCTCCATGTTTTCGATAGCAGCCTCGATGACGAGGTCGCAGTCCTTGCAGATCTCCTTGGTGCCGGTGGTGATCTTGGCGAGAATAGCGTCGGCAGCAGCCTGCTCCATCTTACCCTTGGCGACACGACCGTTCAGACCCTTGGCGATCTTGTTCTTGCCGTTCGCAGCAAACTCTTCATTGATGTCGCTCAGGAAAACCTCATAGCCATTGGACTGGGCGAATGCCTGAGCAATGCCGGAACCCATAGTGCCGGCGCCGATAATACCAACCTTCATTTGATGTACCTCCGTATGTAATAGTTTTAATTTATTTATTCAGGAACGCTTCGACCTTGCGCTTTTCCAGGAAAGCGGTCATGCCTTCCCGTTGGTCGCAGGACTCAAAGCAGTCGCCGAACAGCTTCTCTTCGATGATAATCGCCTGATCCATATCCACCTGCAGACCCTCATTGATAGCACGCTTACAGTTGCGCACGGCAATGGGCGCATTGCGGGCGATGGTGGAGGCGAGCTTCTTGGCGGCGGGCATCAACTCCTCGGCGGGATAAACATTGTTTACCAGACCGATGCGATAGGCTTCCTCCGCCTTGATGTTGCGGGCACCGTAGATCATTTCCTTTGCCTTGCCGGTGCCGACAATGCGCGCCAGACGCTGGGTGCCGCCAAAGCCGGGGGTGATGCCCAGACCGACCTCGGGCTGACCGAATACGGCGTTTTCGCTGCAGATACGGATATCGCAGCTCATGCTGATCTCGCAGCCGCCGCCCAGTGCGAAGCCGTTAACGGCTGCAATGACGGGAATGGGGAAGGTCTCCAGCTTGCGGAACACATCGTTGCCCTTTTTGCCAAAGGCTTCGCCCTCGGCTTTGGTCAGGGTGCTCATCTCGCCGATATCCGCGCCGGCAACAAAGCTCTTTTCGCCCGCGCCGGTCAGAATGAGGCAGCGGACAGTCTCCTGATCGACCGCGTCGAGGGTCTTATCCAGCTCCTCCAGCACGGTGCTGTTCAGGGCGTTCAGCGCCTTGGGACGGTTGATGGTGATAATACCGATCTGACCCTCTACCTCATAGGTGATAAACTCCATGGAATGTCACTCTCCTTGACTTATTTTGCATAGCACCGGAGAGCCACGGCTCTCCGGTGCGTGGGTTTGCGTTAGGGATCAGTCGCGCTTTACAACAGTGGCGCAGCCCATGCCGCCGCCGATGCACAGGGTGGCAAGACCGGTCTTGGCGTCACGGCGCTGCATTTCGTGCAGCAGGGTGACGAGGATACGGCAGCCGGAAGCGCCGACGGGGTGACCCAGCGCGATGGCGCCGCCGTTGACATTCAGCTTCTCGGGGTCGAATTCCAGGTCGTGACCGACCGCCAGGGACTGCGCGGCAAACGCTTCGTTGGCTTCGATGAGGTCCATATCGGAAACCTTCATATCCAGCTTCTTCATCAGCTTATTGACAGCGGCAACGGGGCCTACGCCCATGATGGAGGGATCAACGCCGCCCAGAGCGCCGCCAACCCAGGTAGCCATCGGCTTAACGCCCAGCTCCTTGGCCTTCTCTTCGCTCATTACTACGATGGC
>JBNMIL010000161.1:0-3814 GCA_050873265.1 Angelakisella sp.
CCAGACCACCAAGGCCTATAACTACGAGGAGGCCACCATCGCGGCGCACGCCGCGGCGAACAAGCGGCAAAAGGATGCCGAAGCGAAGGCGCTGTTCCTGCAGGGACTGATCACGCCGTGCATCACCGCCGCCAATGCCATCGCCTATATTTTGGTCGCGCTTATCGGCGGCTACCTGACAGTGCAGGGAGCCCTGGGCGTGGGCGCCGTGGTAACGGTGCTGCTGTACTCCCGGCAGTTCTCCGCTCCGCTGGAGCAGATCGCTGGGGTGCTGGGCTCCGTGCAGCGCACCTGCGCCGCAGCCCGACGGGTGTACGAGATGCAGGACGCCCCGGAGGAGCTGCCCATCGAGGGGCACCTGCCGGAGGAAATAAAGGGCGATGTGGATTTTGAAGGTGTGAACTTCAGCTATGACCCCGAAACGCCTCTCATTCGTGACTTTACCGTGAAGGTGAAGCACGGACAAAAAGTGGCGATCGTGGGTCCCACCGGCGCGGGCAAGACCACGCTGGTGAACCTGCTGATGCGGTTCTACGATATCCAGAGCGGTAAGATCACCATAGACGGCAATGATATAGCCACCGTGAGCCGCGAAGATGTGCGGGGACTGTTCGGCATGGTGCTGCAGGATACCTGGCTTTTCGGCGGGACGGTGGCGGATAATGTTGCCTACGGCAAGCCGGAGGCGACCCGCGAGGAGATCATCACCGCCTGTGACGAGGCGTACTGTGACCACTTTATCCGGACGCTGCCGCAGGGCTATGATACCGTGGTAAGCGAGGACAGCATCAATATTTCCGGCGGGCAGAAGCAGCTTTTGACCATCGCGCGGGCGCTGCTTGCCAACCGTCGGCTGCTCATTTTGGACGAGGCGACCTCCAATGTGGATACCCGCACCGAGATCCTCATTCAGAAGGCGATGGATAAGCTGATGCGCGGGCGCACCTGCTTTGTCATCGCACACCGGCTTTCCACCATTGTGGACGCCGACCTGATCCTTGTCATCAACGACGGTCAGATCGTGGAGACCGGCACCCACGAGGCGCTCCTGGAAAAGCAGGGCTTCTACTACCGGCTGTACACCAGCCAGTACGCGGTATAAATTTTAAGACCGGCAGCGGCTCCGTGCGGGAGCGGCTTGCCGGTCTTGCGCTTTTTACAGGCGGCTGATAAAGTCACGGGCTTTTTGCAGGTCGGTCTCATCGGGGTGCCCCTTTGCCATACCGCCGATGAGCTTGAAGGGTCCGAAGGTATCGTATCCGCGGCAGGAAAAGCAGCCGAGAACGGGACAGCCCTTTTGCTCCGCGACCTGCCGGATAGCGGCAAAATATTTTTCGGGACAGTCCTTGGAGCCGTGGGTGCAGACGAAAAAGACCTCCTTGCCGGCAGGGAGATACTGCGCGGCGTAGTTCACGACGGCTTCGTGGAATTTGGAGTAGTAAATGCCGGAGGCAAAGCCGATGCGGTCGTACTGCGGCAGGCGGGCGGCGATACGGCTGGTGACATCGATAAGGTCGGCGCCGGCGGCTTCTGCCATTGCCTCCAGAACCTTGAGGGTATTGCCGTGGTGGCGGGAATAATAGCAGATGGCGGTTTTCATGGGAGACCTCCTGTGGGGAAAAGTGAAGTGTGGGGCGGGCGCGGCAAAGCGGGAAGGGACTGCCCGCAGCGAAGGCGGAGGGCTGGTCCCGAAAAGCGGAGCCGTGCCCGCCGCATAGTCGGTATGGTATTGATTATAGACCTTTGGCAAGGCGGGCGCAAGTGTTGCTTTTTGCCCGCAAAAAGGCTATGATAGAGGGAGATTTTTTGGACGAGTGGGAGAGATACTATGACAGCAAGAGAATATCCGGTATTTACGGTGACACCCAAGGCGGAGCGCAGCCTGCGGGCGGGGCACCCGTGGGTGTACGGCGAGGAAGTGACCGCCGTGACAGGAGCCTATGAGAACGGCGACATGGTAGATGTGGTAAGCAATAAAGGGCGTTACCTTGGCACCGGCTGGGTGAACGATCACTCCAAAATACGGGTGCGCATCATCAGCCGCAACACGAATGACACCTTTGACGAGGCTTTTTTCCGGCGGCGGGTGCGCTACGCGCTGGATTACCGAAAGACCGTGATGGGGGAGACCGACTGCCGCTGCTGCCGTCTCATCTTCGGCGAGGCGGATCAGTTCCCCGGGCTGACGGTAGACCGCTTTGAAAATGTGCTGGTGGCGCAGGTGCTTTCCCTTGGCATGGAGCGGCGCAAGGACTGGGTGTACCGTGCGCTGGTGGAGCTGCTGCGGGAGGACGGCGAGGAGATCGACGCCATCTATGAGCGCAACGACGCGGCGCTGCGGACACTGGAGGGACTGGAGCAGGGAAAGGGCTTTTACCCGATGGAGGGGCTGCGAACCGACCTGAACGGGCATGTGACCATCACCGAAAACGGGATAAAATACGATGTGGACTACATCGAGGGGCAGAAGACCGGCTTTTTCTTAGATCAGAAATACAACCGCAAGGCGGCGGCAAAGCTGGCGCGCGGGCGGCGGGTGCTGGATTGCTTTACCCACACCGGCGCCTTTGCACTGAACGCCGCGGCTGCGGGCGCCGAGCATGTGACGGCGGTAGATGTTTCCGCCTTTGCGCTGGAGCTGGCGGCGGAAAACGGCAGACGGAACGGGCTGACCAATTTGGACTACAAGTGCGCCGATGTTTTTGACCTGCTGACCGAGATGGCAAAGGAAAAGAAGTGCGATTATGACTATATCATTCTTGATCCGCCCGCCTTTACCAAGAGCCGCGCGACCGCGAGGAACGCTTACCACGGCTACAAGGAGATCAACATGAAGGCGATGCGGCTGCTGCCTCGGGGCGGGTATCTGGCGACCTGCTCCTGCTCGCACTTTATGACCGATGAGATGTTCCGCAAGATGCTGCGGGAGGCAGCGGCGGACGCCGGTGTGACACTGCGGCAGATCGAGGCGCGGCAGCAGGCGCCGGATCACCCCATTCTGCCCGAGGTGCCGGAGACCGATTACCTGAAATTCTACCTTTTGCAGGTGGTATAAGGGCGGGAATATTGCGAAAACTTGACAAAAGTAGTATAATATAGTTCAGATCATAAAAGGGCATAGCCCTTTTCAAACTAAGATCACAAACTAAAGAAGGAAGATGCTTTTATGACTAAAATTGATATTTTCTCCGGCTTTCTGGGCGCGGGCAAGACGACGCTCATCAAGAAGCTGATTGCGGAAGCCTACACCGGCGAGCAGCTCGTCCTCATTGAAAATGAGTTCGGCGAGATCGGCATTGACGGCGGCTTTTTGCAGGAGGCGGGCATCAACATCACCGAGATGAACAGCGGCTGCATCTGCTGTAGTCTGGTGGGCGATTTCGGCAAGGCGCTGCAGCAGGTGATGGACACCTATCACCCCGACCGGATCCTCATCGAGCCCTCTGGCGTGGGCAAGCTGAGCGATGTGATCCGCGCGGTGCAGAACCTGGAGATGCACGATGTGGCGCTGAACGGCTTTACCACCGTGGTGGACGCCACCAAAGCCAAGATGTATATGAGAAACTTCGGCGAGTTCTTCAACAATCAGGTGGAGCACGCCAGCGCCATTATTCTGAGCCGGACGGCAGGTATGAGCCGGGAGAAGCTGGACGCCTGTGTGGCGCTGCTGCGGGAGAAGAACCCCACCGCCACCATCGTGACGACCCCGTGGGACGAGCTGGACGGCAAGCAGCTGCTGGCGGCAATGGAGCGGCGTGATACCCTTTCCGCGGCGCTGGAGGAGCTTGCCGAGGAGGAGCACGAGCATCATCAC
>JBNMIL010000162.1:0-3733 GCA_050873265.1 Angelakisella sp.
GTGTAAGGGAGGGTGGCAGCCGAATGGCTGACGGGAGGGTTGACGGCAGGAGATCGGCACACAAACAGCGCCGACAATCCCTCCGGTTCGCTGCGCTCACCACTTCTCGCTGCGGCTCGGTCACGGCGCGGCTCTGATATGCCACCGGCATATCATTTACTACCGCGCCGCCACCTCGTTACCCTTTACACAAGGGAGGCTTGGGGGGGAGCGGGTCGCGGTGAGAGGGCGCGGGAGATAGATTTGCCGAGAAAAATCCTGCCCTCAGACACTTCCCCCCCAAAAAAGAAAAGCCCCTTTCGGAGCTTCCCTTTTATACTTATTCACGCTTCAGCGTTTTCCTCCTTCGCAAACAGCATTACCGAGACGGTGTAGCTCCCCTCCTCGGGGCGCAGCTCCAGCTCGCCGCTGTATTTCTTCACCAGCCGGTTGATGATCGACTTGCCGTTGCCCCGCGTCATCTTGCCCTGATTTGCCGCGTAGCCGCCTGTGCCGCCCGCCCCGCAGCTGTTGCGGCACAGGATAGAAAGCGCCCCGTCCGTCAGCTGCATCGTCAGCGCCAGCCGCTTATCCACCGCCGTTCCCGCCGCTTCTATGGCGTTATCCAGCAGGTTGCTCACCAGCGCCACCAGGTCATAGTCGTCAAAGCCCTTGGTGCCCGCTGCCAGGTGAATATCAAATGCCGCCTCGATGCCCGCCTTGCGGCAGTCGGCAGCCTTGTTCACCAGCAGCGCATTCAGTATTGTGTTGCGGCAGTAGTGCAGGTTGATGAGCTTTGGCGCCGTCAGCTCCTCGGCGTACTGCTTCAGGTCGGTGCTCTCCTCGGCATTCGCCGTCAGGCTGCGGATCACCGCCACATGGTTGTTGATATCGTGCTGCATCTCACGGATCTGCTTCTGCTGTTCCTCCAGCAGCGCGTAGTAGCTTTGCTGCATCTTGGTGGCTTCCAGCTGCGCGTGCAGCTCGGCATTCTCATTCATGCGCCGGATCATCACAAACAGCGCCAGATCGCCCAAAGCCCCCAGCACCAGCGCCGCCACCCCGTAGGGGTTATAAACGGCGGTTTGCGTTTCACCGGCATACAGTACCAATGTAATGATGAACAAAATGAACTGCGAGGCAGGGATAAGAATATACGCCATGATATCCAGGCGGGAATTGCGGCGCTGCACATACCTTATCAGCCGAATGAGAAGCCAGAAAATGCCCCAGATGATCAGCTCCGATGCCGCAATAGCGGAAACAAAGTACCATACGCCCCGTACATCATCTAAAAGATAATGGTACATAAAGTTTGGGATCAGCAATACGGCTAAATTTGTCGCAAGTGCCATTCCCAGCGTTTCAATGATCTTTTCCACAAAGAACAGCAGCAGCCGTATCGCAATGCTGCCGTCAAAAACGGTAAATATATAGATAAGCTGAAAAATAAAATACAGCACCACCAGCGAATAGAAAATAGGATAGGCGTTATTGCCGGGGACTTCCCGCAGGTAGCTGATGATGACCAATCCGACATACAGCAGCAGCGTCGCGCGGGTCAGCTTCTTCCGGTCTTGGTACTTTGGTTTGTAGGGGACAAACGCATGGATAAACCACACAAAGATAAATACGATCAGATTATTGATGATGCCATACACCATGTTCCCAAAGAAATGCGATGTAAAAAACTGAATGATTGCTGTCATGTTTCTCTCTCCTCTATTCCGTTCTCACTCACAGCTCGATATGGTGGTATTTGCGGAACCGCTCCCGCACCGCCGCATAGTAGGAATGACTGATGGGAATGATCTTCCCGTCCTTCATCAGGAAGCTCTCCCGCCGGAACGCCGCCGCGTGGTCAAGATTTACCGCAAAGCTGTTGTGGCAGCGGAGAAAGGCAGGCTGCCCTATCATCTCCAGCAGCTCGTCCAGCGGGAGTGTGGTCACTGCCGGATCCCCTGCGGCAGTGTAGATGGTCGTCGTCCGCAGCCGCCGCTCCAGGTAGGTGATCTCCCGCTTTTCCAGCACCAGCTGCCCGTTTTTCTGCGGCAGCACCAGCCGCCCGTGCTCCAGCTCCTCCAGCGCCGCCACCGTTTTCTCCAGCGCCAGCGGCAGGTGCTTTTCCATCGTCGGCTTGTACACATAGTAGGTGTGTCGGGTGCTGTAAACCTCCGGCGCGTAGTCCAGGTACCCCGTCAGGTAAATGATCTGGCAGTCCGGCAGCAGGCGGTTCAGCTCATCGCCCACCTCTATGCCGTTCACCTCGCCCAGCTCGATATCCAGTATCGCCAGCTGATACAGACAGCCCGTTTTCTTCACGCTTTCCAGCAGCGCTTCCCCGCTCTCAAACAGCGAGAGCACGATCTCTTCTCTCTCAAAATAGCTGCGCAGATAGGCGGCTGCGGTCTCCAGCAGCTCGCGGTTATCGTCACATACGGCTATCCGGTACATTCTGTTCCCTCCCAAATGATAGCTATTTGTAAAATTATATCACACTTGGGCGGATATTGGAAGCGAATGTGGCGAGATCTTTACTAAATATGTAGTTTTTCGAAAAATACTTCCCATTATCTCCCCGTTATGCTACAATACAGGGGACGGGGATAGGGAAGAACGACTGGGCAAATGTCAGGCTCCCGCTTTCCCGCGCAAACCTCTCGGCGAGCCGCTTTCGGGCAGCGGCGCACCGCAATTTTCGGCGGTTTTCCGCCGTAAACGGCAAATTCAGAGAAAACACAGAAGATCGAAGAAAAGCAGCAGGGCGTCCCCTCGGGGCATGTCTCTGCCGCTTTTCTTTTTGTCCGATCTGCCAAAGTTCCAGCCGCCGGTTTGTTCATTTCGGCAGGGGAGAATTCAAAAGAGCCTATAGAAAAATGTGCCGATTTTTTTGCCATATTGCCAAATTTCGCGCGAATTGTTGCAAAATCGCAACAGATTATCCACTTTTTATGCAGTAAACTATTACAAGAATACCAAAGATGGCAAATTAACTTCGGAAATCTGCTGAAAAACGGTTGTTGCATAAATACAACATGTTGCGATTATCCAACACAAATTATTTGCAAAAATGCAACAAAACGCTATAATGTTATCAGCACCCCCAATTTCCGCAAATATGGAGGATAACATCATGACTTGGCTCGATATCATCGTTTATGTCCTGTACGGCTGCGGCGCGCTCATCGTGCTGCTGTTTGCCACCAATCTGCTGCTGGTCAAAAAGCGCGGGGAGGATTCTCCGCTGGTGCGCCGTCTTTTGTATGTCGTGGCGATCATCGCGGTCATTCTCGGCATTATCCGCGCCAAGTTCGTCTATTCCGAGACGGTTCTCTTCGCCAATGTGCTGGTGCTGCTTTGCCTTATCATCTCCTTCGTCCGCTCCGAAAAGCCCCCGAAGCCCCTGGAGGACGAGGAAGAGGAGCAGAAGTAAGGCGCAGCCCATTTTTCGGCAAATCTGTCTCCCGCACCCTCTCACCGCGACCCATAGCCTCCCCTGTGTAAGGGGAGGTGGCGAATGAAATGAGCCGGAGGGGTTGCCGGCTGAAACTATGGCAATGGTATCTTCTCGCCTAACGGCGTCGCAAAGCCTTACAAAAAGTTTTAATTTGTACGCCTGCCGGCGGGGCGGCACTTTTGCACCGCCAAAAGTGCCCAAAAGCGGCTTGGGGCAAGCCCCAAGACCCCGGACGCACCGGAACGCCCGCTCGGAACGGCTGCGCCGTCCCGAAGCGTGGGCTAAACGGTGCTTATA
>JBNMIL010000163.1:0-3681 GCA_050873265.1 Angelakisella sp.
CCCTTACACAGGGAGGGCTTTTTATACCCCCAAATCTCCCACAAATCCCCAAACCCGTAAACTTTTTATGAAAGTTTGTGTTAATTCAACACTTTCACTGCAAATTTCCCCGTTTTCGTCCGTATTAGTGAGAGGACTTCTCTTTACCGGTAAATAATCAAACCCAGAGACTTATCCCCGACAAAAAGCCGAGGGTCAGCCGTCAGAGCAAGCCCCACCGAAAAATGAGGGCTTCCCCAACTGCACCTTGAAAACAGAATACCCCATCATGCGCACTCACCCGTGCCCGCGGGGAGCACCAAAAGAAAAGAACCGCCCCTGGCGGGCGGCTCTTTGGGTGGTTTTCGATTTTCAGATCAAGCCCTGCACCAAAATAACGATGATGAGGACGGGGAGGACATAGCGGAAATAGGGGCGCAGCCAGCGGGGGAGCTTGGGTCCCGTGCCGGTATTGGCTTCCGCAAGGTAGTTATCGAAGCCCCAGCCCCAGCGGCTGACGCAGAACAGCAGGTAAACGACCGAGCCGATGGGCAGCAGCAGGTTGCTGACGAGGAAATCCTCGCTATCCTGAACACCGCGGGCACCGATAAGCTGCAGGTCGCCCCAGACATTGAAGCCGAGGACGCACGGCATACTGAGCACCAGAATGGCGACGCAACCGATGAGGGACGCCTTTTTGCGGCTGATGCCGAAGGTATCCACCGCGAAAGCCAGCAGGTTTTCAAACACCGCCAGCACGGTAGAAAAGCTGGCGAAGGTCATGAACAGGAAGAACAGCGTACCCCACAGGCGACCGCCCTCCATATTGACAAAAACACTGGGGAGGGTCTTGAAGATGAGGGCGGGACCGGCATCGGGCTGGACACCGTAGGAGAAGCATGCCGGAAAGATGATGATACCGGACATGAGCGCCACAAAGGTATCCAAGGCGCAGATGCGGGTGGCTTCACCGGCAAGGGTATGTTCCCGGCTCATGTAGCTGCCGAAGATCTCCATGGCGGCGATGCCGAGACTGAGGGTGAAGAACGCCTGATTCATGGCGGCGGTGATGGTATCGCCCAGACCGTTGATGCGGATACTTTCGGCGGAGGGCAGCAGATAGAACTTCATGCCCTCGGCGGCGCCCGGCAGCAGCAGGCTGTGGACGGCAAGCACCAGAATGAGCGCCAGCAGCGCCAGCATCATCACCTTGGTGATGCGCTCCAGCCCTTTCTGCACGCCGAAGCTGCAGATCAAAAAGCCTGCCACAACAACGATGACCATGAAAACCGTCATCTCGCCCGGGGAGGAAAGCATTTGATCGAATACCCCGCCGATGGCTTCGCTGCCCATGCCGGAGGGAAAGCTGCCGGTAAGGAATTTATAGAAGTAATCCACCATCCAACCGGTAACGGTGGTGTAGTACATCATCAAAAGGCAGCAGCCAAGCATACAGAACCAGCCGTGGATATGCCACTTCTGTCCCGGCTTTTCCAGCGTTTTGTATGCCTGAACGGCACTTTTCCGGCTGGCGCGCCCCACGGCAAGCTCCATCGTCATGACCGGAATACCCATGATGACAAGGCAGATGAGATAGAACAGAACGAAGTACCCGCCGCCGTACTGACCGGTGATATAGGGGAAGCGCCAGACATTGCCGATGCCGATGGCGCAGCCGGCGCTGACCAATAGGAAGCCAAGGCGGGAACGAAAATTTTCTCTTTGCATACAATGCTCCTCATTCAAAAAGTATTCTTATTATAGAGCGGAATGAGCGCATTGACAAGGCTGAATTTTACATTATAATATAAGAAAAAGTTATAGTGCAGCAGCCGGCGGGCGCACCGGAGCGGGCGAGGGCTGCCGCCCCGCAGGGGCGGCAGCACGAGGGACAGCGAAGGCGCGCCCGCCGGTGGAGAAAGGAACGCCAATGAACCGAAACCAACTGCGATATTTTGTAGCGGCTGCGGAAAGCCGGAGCTTTACCAAGGCAGCCGACCAGTATTTTATCTCTCAGACGGCGGTAACACAGCAGATCAAGCTATTGGAGGAGATGCTGGGCTGTCCCCTGTTCGACCGCGGCACCCGCCCCGTAACGCTGACGCCGGCGGGCAAGGCATTCCTGACCGAAGCCAAGGCGATACTGGAGCGCATGGACCATGCCATTGACCGGGCACACGGCGCTGCCACGGGGCTGACCGGCAATCTGCGCATCGGTTATCTGAAGGGCTACGAGCAGAGCGGCTTTACCGATTTTCTGCGGCAGTTCCACCAGCAGCACACCAACCTACTTATCACCTTTTACCGCTGCACCACCGACCAGCTTGCCGCGGGGCTGCTGAATAACCAGTTTGATCTTATCCTGACCTGGGACAGCACCAACCTGAAGCAGGACGAGCGGGTGGACTGGCTGCCGGTGGAGGAGGTGCGGCTGGTGGCGGCGCTGTACGCCGGACACCCCTTGGCGCAGCGGGTGCGGCTGACCCGCCGCGAGCTGCGGGGCGAGCCGATCATCTATATGTCGCCGGCGGAGACGCTGGATTCCTACGGGGACGCCTTTTTTATGAACCTGTACAAGGAGGCGGGCTACCGCCCCAATATTCTGTTCTGCTCCTCCGATATCGAGAGTATCCTGATGATGGTGGCGGCGGAGGAGGGGGTCTCGGTACTGCCGGACTACTCCGCGCGCAAATATTTTCCGGCGGAAAACCTTGTCTTTATCCCGCTGACGGGACACGGCGAGCAGGAGGAGGTCATCGCGGCGTGGCGGAACGATGCGGGCAACCCCGCGCTGGCGCAGTTTGTGGCGGCGCTGCGGGAGGCGGCGCCCTTTGGACGGTGAGGGGGCGGATTGGCTACTTATTATAGTTCTGACTTCTCCCATATGTCGTCCATAGCAGTCGACACCTGCCGGAACATTCTATAAAGCATTGCGACGCCGGTAGGCGATAGCAAGCTAAACTGCAAACAAGTTGTTCCCTCCTGCTCGGAGGGAGGATAGTTTGCACAAAACGCAAGTAAGGGGGAACCCTCTCTTGCAGGTCGCGGCAGCGCTACGCACTGCCGCCGCTGATTTTGCCCTGCGTGCAAAATCAGTTTTTATTAAACGCGAAAGGAAACCCTGATGGTTTCCTTTCACACTATCCTTCCTTCCGAAGGTACAAGCCCTAAGCAGCCACTTGCGGAGCGTCCTCCGGAATACTAAGGGGAGAGTTTGTGAAAGCTGCTTGCGTCAAAAATATCTGGCGATGTTTTTGATGTTCGATGGAAAAAGTATTTCGCCCGTTGCGGCAATGGGGTCCCCGCAAGGTCGCAAGACCTTGTGGGGGAAGGAGGGCACACCGGAGCGGTTGAGGGCTGCCCGCAGCGCAGCGGAGGGTCTGCCCTCTATAACGGAGGTTGTGCCCGACGCGACGCCGTCTTTGGAAACTGCAAGCCTTTTGGAAAAGGCTTGATCGAAAACTTTTACGGTTTTACTGCCGGTGCTCCTCGTCCCACAGCTGTTCGGCGGTGGGCTGCCAGCAGGCGGCGTATGCCTTGCACTTCTCGCACAGGTGCTCGGCGGTCTCCGGCGCCTCCAGATCGGTGGAGTGGGCGCCGCTGCGCTTTACCATCTCCGGCAGCAGATCGGGGTTTTCCAGCATGGGGCAGGGACGCAGGTGGTTGCCGTTAAAGGGCTGACCCTTGCGGTATTCCAAGAAC
>JBNMIL010000164.1:0-3654 GCA_050873265.1 Angelakisella sp.
GCCCAGGAGATATCTCCCGCCAGTATCACGGTATCCTCCGGACAGATGATCTCCCGCCAATTATGCTCCAACCGCTCCACATAGTCGTGCCAGCCGTTAAAGATGTTCATTTCCTTGTTGCTGCCCAGCGAAAGGTGCGGATCGCCGATGGCAAAAATGGACATAGCCCACCTCCTGTTCCTCGAATATTCAAAGTTGTTTGCGCCCATAATACCGCTGTCCCGTCTAAAGGGAACTCAAATCAAAAAGGAGATTTTTTTATGAGCGATTTTTGCCGTCCTACCGATTGCAGCTGCATTCCCGGCATCAAGTGTGATGTAAAAGAGTGCGTCCACAATGATAAGGCGTGCCACTGCACCGCTGAAAGCATTACCGTAGCGTGCGACCACGCCGATGACGCCGCCTGCGATACCTACCGCAAGGGTTAAGTACCGGTCATATGCTGCCGCCGTGCAGGGCACTATGCTCTGCACGGTTTTATTTTGCATCAAACCGCCGCCAGAAATCAAGTGCGTTTTTGTAACATATTTTCTGGGATAATGTAAAGCCGAAAGCCGCCGTCAGCCGCTCCGCCAAAGCTGGCAGCGCACCGCAGTCCGGCAGGTCTCGGGGCATAGCCGCCCCGTCAAAATCGGAGCCAAGCGCCAGCACATCTTCCCCGCCCAATCCGAGAAAATGCTCGACGTGCCGCAGGATATCCTCCATGCAGGCACTTTTTGTATTCTCCCGCAGAAAGCCGGTAAAGAAATTGATCCCCACCAGACCGCCCCGTTCCGCAATGCACCGGAACTGATCATCGGTCAGGTTGCGCGGCACATTACATAGCCTGCGGCTGTTGCTGTGGGTGGCGATCACCGGTCGCCGCGCCAGCTCGATCACATTCCGAAAGCTCTCATCATTGAGATGTGAAACATCTGCAGCAATGCGGCAGCGTTCCAGCTCCCGCAGCACCTCCCGTCCCGTCGGCTTCAGCCCGCCGGTCACGGCAGCACCGCCCGCCAGCTCATTCTCACCGTTCCATGTCAGCGTCAACATCCGCACGCCGCGCCCCGCAAGCGTCTCCACATGTTCCGGTCGTCCAGCCAGCACCGCGCCGCCCTCTACCGCGAAAAAACAGGTGTGCCTTCCCTGCCGCCACGCTTCTTCCGCTTCGGCGGGCTTTTGCAGCAGGGTCATTTCCGGTGTTTCGGCGATCCGTGCTTTCCAGTAATCGCTACACTGTATAAAATATTGCCACGCCGCCTCGCCCCGCAGGGTATCGGGGATAAATACGGCGTAGCTTTGGCACAGGCTGCCGCCCTGCCATCTGTCCAGATCGAGCTGCAAGCCGTTCCCGCGCAATCCGGCATGACGCTTCATTGCTTCGGTTGCGGTATCGCAGTGCAGGTCAAAAAAGTTCATCTGCATTTCCCCTTAAAACGCGGATCTCAAATAGGTAAAGTCCAGCAGCTTATCGCCGTCTGTCGTCAATGCCGCCACATCAAAGCGCGGCTGACATTCCGTCGGGTGTTCCAGCAGGTAGCTTTCCGCCGTCAGGCGCAGTTTTTTCTGTTTCTGCGGTGTGACCGCCTGCTCCGCTGTGACCATGCTGCCGGCTTTTCGGGTCTTCACCTCTACAAAAAGCAGATATTCTCCATTTTCCGCTATGATATCAATCTCCCCGTAGCGGCTGTGCCAGTTCCGTTCCACGATATGATAGCCCTGCTTTTCCAGATACCGTGCGGTGTAGTCCTCGCCGCGGTCACCCAGCTTTTTATTCTCCGTCATGGTGCTTCTCCGTCAGGTTCTTTAAGAAGCTCCTGCGGTGCAGCGGGGTAATGCCGTATTGGGCGATCCCCACATAATGCTCCCTGGAGCCATAGCCCTTGTTCTTTTCCCAGCCGTAGTGGGGGTATTCCTTGGCATACTCGGTCATCAGCCGATCTCGGGTCACCTTAGCCAGCACCGAAGCCGCCGCGATATGCGCGCTGGTGCCATCGCCCTTGACGACCAGCTGAGTCGCCAGCGGCAGATGGGGATTTCGGTTGCCGTCCACCAGCGCCAAACGGGGTCTATCCCCCTCCGGCAGCCTGCTCAACAGCTCGGCGTAGGCGCGCTGCATGGCAAGAAAGGTCGCCTGCAATATATTGATCTCGTCGATCTCCTGTTGATCGGCAAAGCCGATGCCGTAATAGACATCGGGGCACTCCATCAGCAGCCGATAGGTCTCCTCCCGACGCTTTTCGGTCATTTTTTTAGAATCGTTCAGCATCGGCAGTTTCAAACCGCGGGGCAGTACCACGCAGGCGGCGCACACGGGTCCGGCAAGCGGTCCGCGCCCCACCTCATCAATGCCGCACAGCCCCTCAAAGCCCAGTGCCTCATCATATTCCCACAAAAAGCGGTTATCGGTCATTGCGGTATCCTTTCCAGCGTGATGCGTCCCATTGCTCCGCTGCGGAATTCGTCCAGCAGCATGATGGCGGCACGCTCGGTGTTCGCCTCCCCGCCGGAAATAAGCATTCCCCGCTTGCGGGCGATCAGCTCCAGCAGCTCATAGCTTTCCATTTCGGCGATCTCTTCGGCATCCAGCTTATAGCGCTCTGCCAGCGCTGCCGTATATTCGGGGCGCAGGGTATCCAAAAGACGCATCGCCAGATATTCGATGTCCAAGATCTGATCCTTAACAGAGCCGATGAACGCCAACCGCTCACCTGCCGTTTTATCCTCAAACTTGGGCCACAGCACACCGGGCATATCCAGCAGCTCTATTCCCTCCTCCAGCGAGACCCACTGCTTACCGCGGGTCACGCCGGGGCGGTCCTCCACCTTGGCGCTGCGGGTACCGGAAAGCCGGTTGATAAGCGAGGACTTGCCTACATTCGGGATCCCGACGATCATCATGCGAATGGGGCGCCCCACCATGCCTTTTTCGTTCCACGCGGCTATTTTATCCGCCAGCACCTCCCGCACTGCGGGCAGCAGGTTCTTTACCCCGCGTCCGCTGCGGCAATCGCAGGCGACTGCGGGAATTCCTTTTTTGCGGTAATAGGTCAGCCATTGCTCCGTTGCCGCGGCATCGGCGCAATCCGCCTTGTTCAGCAGCATCAGGCGGGGCTTTTTGCCCACTATTTTGTCAATTTCGGGGTTCCGGCTGCTTTGCGGGATACGAGCGTCGCACAGCTCCACCACAATATCCACCAGCTTCAGGTTGCTTGCCATGATGCGGCGGGTCTTTGCCATATGCCCCGGGAACCACTGGACCGACATCGTTTCAGACATATTTTTCTCCATTCCGTTCTATTTCATTTCCGTTCTGTAAATCCCCCATATAAAAGCAAAAGAGGACAACCATACAGTGTCCTCTCGCCTTTTGTGGAAAAATTAGCCCAGTACTTCTTTGACCTTGGCAGCCTTGCCCACTCTGCCGCGCAGATAATACAGCTTGCCGCGGCGTACACGACCCTTGCGAACCAGTTCAACGCTGGCAACCTTCGGGCTGTGGATGGGGAAAACTCTCTCGACACCGCAGCCGTGAGAAAGACGGCGAACGGTAAAGGTCTCAGCGATACCACCGTGCTTCTTGGCGATTACAGTGCCCTCAAAGGCCTGCAGACGCTCACGGTTACCTTCCTGAATGCGAACCTGTACGCGTACGGTATCACCGACATTAAC
>JBNMIL010000165.1:0-3647 GCA_050873265.1 Angelakisella sp.
CAGAGCAGCGCCGGTGGTGGCGGAGTCAGTGGTGTACAGATCCCAGACGTTCTTGTAGTTATCGAGGTAAGCGCCGGTGATGGTGGCGGGCTGAGAGGTCACGCCGTTGTCACGGAACTCATAGAACAGGGGCATATTGGCAAGGTGACCGGAGAAGCGCCAGCTGGAGGAACCGTCCAGACCGGCAGAGGAGAAGGCGTCGAAGCCCAGCTCGGCGGAACGGGCATGGATATCGTCAGCGACCTTCTTCAGGGTCTCAAAGTTGGTGATGTCGGTCAGCTCGTAACCGGCCTGCTTCAGCAGCGCCTTGTTTACGATGATGCCGAAAGCCTCATAGCAGTAACCGATGGAAACGGTCTCGCCGGCTTCGTTCTTCAGGTTGAAGGCGTCGGTGGTCATTTCCTTCATTACGTCGGTGTTGGTCAGGTCGTAGCAGTACTCGCCCCAGGTCTTTACGGCGCCGGCGTTGCCTACCTGGAACATGGTGGGAGCAGCGTCCTTATCCATCTCCGCGGTCAGGGTCTGGTCGTAAGTACCGGAAGCAGCGGTCAGTACGGTTACGGGTACACCGGTCAGGGCGGTGTAGGTCTCCGCCAGCTTCTGCCAAGCCTGGTCAGCCTCGGGCTTGAAGTTCAGGTAATAGACAGAGCCGGTCTTGGTGTCATTGTTCGGGGTGTTGTTGTCGTTGCCGCAGGCGGTGAACAGAGTAATCGCCATAACAACAGCCAACAGAATTGCTAATGTCTTTTTCATGGTTTCTCCTCCTAATAGATGTTTGCGTTTCATTCTCAGCTGGAATCGTTTCCAGCCTTCGCAATGATATTATACCGCCTGTGCCCTGCCTTTTCAATCAAAATCTGTCGTCCTTTCACAAATTCAGCAAATATGCTATAAAATCTTTTATGAAAATTGAGCACATTTTCGGTTCGCTGGGCAAAATCCGTGCTATTCTGCGCCGCTTTTGCGGGATTATTCCCTTTTTCGGGCAAAATAGCTGTTGACATCGCGCGCCGCCCTTTTTATAATAGTGGCGTAAAATATACCGCAAAGGTGGAGTTTTATGAAGCAGCGTTTTGATGTGACCGGCATGAGCTGTACCGCGTGCAGCTCCCATGTGGAGCGGGCAGTCTCGGCGCTGGCGGGGGTCTCCTCCGTCACCGTCGATCTGATGCAGAACCGCATGCTGGTGGATTATGATGAAAGCAAGGTTACCGAAGCCGGCATCTGCGCCGCCGTCGCCGCGGCGGGCTACGGTGCCCGTCCCGCGGGCAGCGGTGCCGCCCAGCCCACGGCGGAAGCCGCCGGTCGGGAGCGCACCCGCCTTTGGGTCTGCGTCGGGCTGCTGCTGGTGCTCCTTTATATCTCTATGGGGCATATGCTGGGTCTGCCGCTGCCCTCGTTCCTTTCGGGGCACCAGAATGCCCTGTGGTTCGGTCTGACGCAGCTCGTCCTCACCCTTGCCATCGTCGTTTTGCAGTTCCGCTATTTCCGTCGGGGCTTTTCCTCGCTGTTCCGCGGCGCCCCCACCATGGATACCCTCGTCGCCGTCGGCTCCTCCGCCGCCATTCTGTACGGCGTTTATGCCATTATCCGCATCGCGCAGGGGCTTGCCGCCGGTGATATGGAGCTGGTGGCGCAGTACCACATGGATCTTTACTTTGAATCCGCCGGTACCATTCTTACCCTTGTCAGCGTGGGCAAATACTGGGAAGCCCGCAGCAAAAGCCACACCGCCGATGCCCTGCAGAAGCTGATGGCGCTGGCGCCCGCCACCGCCCACCTGCTGCGGGAGGGCAAGGAGGTCGAAGTCCCGCTGGATGAGGTACGGCAGGGCGATCTGCTTCTCGTCCGCGCGGGCGAGGCGATCCCCGTGGACGGCACCGTGACCGAGGGACAAGCCGCCGTCGATGAATCCGCCATTACCGGCGAAAGCCTGCCGGTGGATAAAGCCGCGGGCGACGCCGTGACCGGCGCTACCCTGTGCCGCAGCGGGTACTTCACCATGCGGGCGACCCATGTGGGGGAAGAAACTACCCTTTCGCAGATCATTCATCTGGTGGAGGACGCCGCCGCCACCAAAGCGCCCATTCAGCGCATCGCCGATAAAGTCGCCGCCGTCTTTGTGCCTGTGGTCATCGGCATCGCTGTACTGGCTACCGTCATCTGGCTGCTTGTCGGGCAGACGCCCGCCTTCGCCCTTTCTATCGGAATTGCGGTGCTGGTCATCAGCTGCCCCTGCGCTTTGGGGCTTGCCACCCCCACCGCCATCATGGTCGGCACCGGTCGCGGCGCAGAATACGGCATTCTGGTGAAGAGCGCCGAAGCGCTGGAGCGTGCCCATAGCATCACCACCGTGGTGCTGGATAAGACCGGCACTGTCACCACCGGTCAGCCCGCCGTCACCGATGTGAAGGAGCTGGACGCCCGCCTGCTGCCGGTCGCCCACGCCCTGGAAGCGGCGAGCGCCCACCCCCTCGCCGCCGCCGTCACCGCCTACTGTGAGGAAAAAAACATTCCCCTTTCCCCCGTCACCGATTTTACCGCGCCGGAGGGTCAGGGACTTTGCGCCCGGTTGGACGGCGAGACCGTCTGGGGCGGCAACGCCCGTCTTGCCGCCGCCATGGGCTGCGATATCTCCGCTCTTTCCGCCGCGGCGGAGGAGCTTGCCGCCAAAGGACGCACCCCGCTTTATTTCGGTGCCGGCACTGCCCTGCTGGGGCTTATCGCCGTTGCCGATCCGCCCCGTGAAAGCAGCGCCGCCGCCATCGCCGCCCTGCGGCAGATGGGACTTTCCGTTCTGCTGCTGACCGGCGACCACCGCCGCACCGCCGAAGCCATCGCCAAGGAGGTCGGTATTCCCCGCGTCATTCCGGAGGTGCTGCCCCAGCAGAAGGAAGCCGTTATCCGCTCCCTGCAGGAAAAGGGTGAGGTCGTCGCCATGGTGGGCGACGGCATCAATGACGCACCCGCGCTGGTTCGCGCCGATATCGGCATTGCCATCGGTGCCGGCACCGATATCGCCATCGATTCCGCCGATATCGTCCTGATGCACAGCGACCCCGCCGATATTCCCGCCGCCTTGCAGCTTTCCCGCAGCGTGCTGCGCAACATCAAGCAAAACCTGTTCTGGGCGTTTCTCTACAATACCATCGGTATTCCCATTGCCGCGGGTGTGTTCTATACCGCCCTGCACTGGAAGCTCAACCCTATGCTCGCCTCCGCCGCCATGAGCCTTTCCTCGGTGTGCGTGGTCAGCAATGCCCTGCGGCTGCGCGGCTGGAAGCCCAAGCTCCCCGCCCTTGACAGCGTCCCCCCCGTCACCGGGGTGGAATGTACCCTGCTGCCGCAGGATAAGGCTCCCGCTCCCGCCGCCCCGCAGACCGTTACCCTTTCCATTGGCGGCATGATGTGCAGCCACTGCGTCGGTCGGGTCAAGGCGGCGTTGGAAGCGCTTCCCGGCGTCACCGCCGGGGTTGATCTGGCAAAAAATACCGTCACAGTCACCATGACTGAGCCTCACTCCGTTGAGAAGCTGGCCGCTGCGGTGGTCGCCGCGGGCTACGCCGCCGAGCTGCGGCAGGAGCCGTCCGCCGCTCCCGCCGCGCCGCAGACCGTCACCCTTTCCGTCGGCGGCATGATGTGTAATC
>JBNMIL010000166.1:0-3641 GCA_050873265.1 Angelakisella sp.
CATGCGCTTCGGTTTTAAGCTCCTCATTGCAATCGGGGCAATACTCGATGTGGCTGAGTTTATCTTCGCTGAGCTTATAGCTGTGTTCGCTTTCGTGGTGGCAGATCACACCGATATCGATGTAATGGATCTCCCTATTATTTGCGAAGCTGCTGACCGTCTCGGCAAAGGTCGTTCCGGTGGTTCCTTCAAAGTCGCTTGCCATGTACTTGGTGGCATGTGCTTCATCGGCACCGGCTTTGATATACAGCTCGGGATCGACGATGGTGATGGAGCCGTCCTTTATTGCAAGCACCTGATAGGTTGCGGTGCTGTTATTGGTGAGCTTAAGGGGTTTATTGACGGTAAGCTGAAGCCCATCGCCATAAATGGCAGCGGAGCTCCGCTCGCCGGTGTAGCCAATGGTCATGGGGAGTTTGACCGTCATTGACTTGTTTGCCGTATAAAACCTCACGGCATCGTGATTGGCGGAAGTCAGCGTAAGCGTGCCGGTGCCCTCAAAGATGAGATCCGCCCGAGAATAGATGGCGTGATAACTGCCGCTGGTGGCGATAGAGCAGTCGCCGGTGACATTGACGGTGATGGGGTACGGAATATCTCCAAGATCGGTGTTGCCGAAATACAGCGTACCATTGTAGCGCTCGACATGGAAATTATCGAGATACAGGGTGTGCGTGGCGGAATCGTAATAGAAACTGCCACGGGAGCCATCGGTGGTGGCAAGCAGGCGGTTCATTGTGCTGTTGAGCACATAGCCCTGATCGCACTCCGGAACTGTTTCGTTAAATACGACCGGGCAAGCCACATTACCGTAAGAGAAGGTATTGTTGTCGTCTTTCTCAAAAGCACCGCACTCGCAGCTGCGGTAGTAGGTGGCGGGGCTGGTGAGGGTAGCCGCTGCTGCCAGATAGCGACCCTCCACTACCTCGCGGTCGTAAACATGGGGTTTGGCATTTGCCTTGACACTGTAGTAGATCTGTACAACATTGTCTACATTATCCCTGGGATATATTCCGGTTTCCTGCTCGCTGGGGAGCTGCAGTCCATCGGGCGCGGTGATATAGTTATCCAGCCCGGGCGTGATGTCTTTATTACAGGTCCAAGCCACATACCACCAGGTGTTTCTGCCTTCGTACGGCTTAAAGGTTTTCAGCTCGATGGCACCTTCATTTTCAAGGGTGAGCGCGCCGCCCAGATTGAGGGCATAGCACTTCTCCCGCGTATAGGTGTGTTCAATTTCGGTACGGGTCGCCGAGAGCTTCGCACGGTCCTTAATGGTGAGATCGCCGCCTACATAAATGCCGTGCTGCTGAGGCTTATGGTATTTGCACACGGTGGTAAAGTCGGCGTCATCCTGAATGACAAGGTTGCCCGCGATGCGGACCGGCGTGCCGGAGTGGCTGGTGTTGCTGGTATAGTCACCGCCGCGGGTAAGCAGCGAGCCGGGACCGGAAACGGTAACGGTGCCGTCCGCATTTGTTGTGTAAATGGCATAAATCAAATTGGCGCCTTCGTGATCACCGATCTTATTGGTCCCCAGCAGCTTGATGTTCAGATCGCCCTGCGTCAGATAGATAAAAGAGACGCCCGTGGTATTGACGGCGACCTTGGAAGCATCGACATTGTTCAGGGTGATCGTAGAGGTCGCCGGTTCCCACTTGACCTGATAATTGTTGGCGGAAGCGCCGGTCTGCGTGATGGTGGAATCGATGTCACCGCTGGAATCTTTTTTCTCCTGATAAAGCCAGTAGCTTACCTCGCCCGTGGAGGGAAGAGTGGTATAGCATACCCTGACTTTGGTTTCCACCGTGCTGCTATCCTCCGCCAAAGCGGTGGTGGGCAGCATGGTGAACAGCATACACAGTGTCAGCAGGACACTGAGCAAGCGTTTCTTCATAGGTTAGTTCCTCCTTTTACCTCTTTTTACATTGGGGGTGTACCTGCCCGTGGATAGGGCAAAGCCCGCCCCAACAGGACGCTTCCATTATAGAAAAAAACAACAGCAAAAACCTTGAAACGGGGTGAAATGTCGATAATTCTGCGCAAAATGCAAAGGCGCCACAATGGAGCAGGCAGGAATTTGGGCAAAAAGCAGAGCGGAGGGAAAAATCCCTCCGCCCCGCGGTTTTGTGTTGGTTCTGTGTGGGTTTAACGGCAGAAATAGCTGACGAAGCGGCTGGCGCGAACCAGCAGTGCCGCAACAGCTGCGGCAGCGCCGGTGCCGGGGTTGTTGACCACCTCAGTGGTCTCCTCCGGCAGGCGTACCTCGATGGTGACCTTGGAACGACCGCAGATGCTGCACTCGTTATCCTCATCGGTCAGGTACTGATGGGGCTCCTTCTCGGAGGGAGCGCCGCAGCCGGTGCAGACATGCCAGTGACCGTCGGCATCGCTTACCCAAGCCTCGCCAAAGGTGTGACCCTGCTGCTCCGCAGCGACATAGCCGCAGACGGTGCAGTGTTTATCGGTCTGCTCGGTGGCTGCGGGGACATTCCAGCTGTGCTCCTCAAAGCCGCTCTTGCCGCCGCAGACGGAGCATACCTGATGGTAATGCCCGATCTCCTCGGCGTACTGTCCCAGCTTCTCCGCCGGAACATCGGTGTACTCGTGGGCGCCGAAGCTGGCTTCGGTCTCGCCGGTGTAGCTGACACGGTCGGCTTCATTCTCGGCGTTCCCGGCGCTGGCACCGCAGCGGGCGCAGGCGAACCAATAGGTCGTGTGGTTCTGGCAGTCGGCTGCCGGAACATTGACATAATCGGCGGTCTCAATCATCTTGGTGTAGCTGTGACCCAGTGCTTCGCCGTCCTCGAAGGTCTCGGTGGAAGCCTCGCCGCAGACGCAGGAGAGCTTATACACTGCCTTTTCGGTGCAGGTGGCGGGTCTTACCAGATATGCCTTGTCGGTATTGTGCTGATCGAAGGTATGAGCAGTTTCGTTCAGCTTCACATCGGGGTGGTACTGGCAGGCGTTCCAATGGGTGCTGCCGTCGTGGGAGAGCGTGGTCTCCGGAACATGGGCGCCGACGCTGGTCGTCTGGCTGCCGGTATAGAAAGCACTTTCGTCTTTATTTTCGGCGCTGGCATCGCAGCGGGAGCAGGCGTACCAGTAGATATTGTGACCGGTGCAGTTGGCAGCTTCCTTGAGGTAGGAATCGGTCTCGATCATCTTGGTGTAGCTGTGACCAAGGGCAGAACCCTGCTCGGTATAGCTTTCGGTGCCCTTTTCACCGCAGACGCAGGTGTAATAATAGGTCGCATCATCGGTGCAGGTGGCAGCGTCCTTCAGATAGGTCTTGGTCTGCTGATTGAAAGTATGGGTCTCCTCCAGCATGACGACATCGGGGTGATGGACGCAGTACTTATAGTGCTTGTCGCCTACGATGGTGTAGTTGGCATCGGCAACATGGGAGCCGATCTCGCCCTCAAAGGTCTTGGTGTTGGAAACAGAGGTGCAATTTGCGCGAGCACAGCTGTAATAATAAACATCATGCTCGGTGCAATCCTTGGCTGTGGACTTCTTGGTGGCTTCGCTCTTTCCTTCCTTGGTGTAGTCGTGACCGAGGGCACTGTTTGCCTTAGCAAAAGTCTCGGTTCCCTTTTCACCGCAGGCGCAGGAGTAATAATAGACAGCATCATCGGTGC
>JBNMIL010000167.1:0-3485 GCA_050873265.1 Angelakisella sp.
ATCAGTGTTAGCGTTTATATTTAAGTTACCCGTTTTATAGAGGTCGAGCGCCTCTACTCGCTTACCCTGTTTCTCAGTCCCCGTCGAAACCGGTACGCCCCCGTATTCACTTTTTGGTTCAGCCACGCCCGCGCATGGCTCGCTCAATATCCCGCTGCGCGTCACGCTTGGCGGCATCGGCACGCTTGTCATACAGCTTTTTGCCGCGGCAGACGCCCAGCTCTATCTTGACCCGACTGCCCTTAAAATATGCCTGAAGCGGGATAAGGGTAAGCCCCTGCTGCTGCTTGACCAGCCCGTACAGGCGGTTCAGCTCCTTACGGTGCAGCAGCAGCTTTTTGGGTCGCAGCGGGTCACGGTTAAAGATATTGCCTTTCTCGTAGGGGCTGATGTGCATTTGCCGCACGAACAGCTCCCCTTTTTCAAAGCTGCACCAGCTGTCCTTGAGGTTCAGCCCGCCGTTGCGCAGGCTCTTCACCTCAGTGCCGAACAGCTCGATGCCGGCTTCCAGCGTTTCCTCCACAAAGTATTCGTGCCGCGCCTGACGGTTGACGGCAATCTGTTTGGTTCCTCGGCTTTCCGCCATGCACGGTCACTCCTTTCCTTTGGTGGATTTTATATAATAGCACATTTCTGCAAAATGTCAAGCCTTACAGCTCGCTTCTGCCCTCCATGGCACGCCACAGCGTCACCTCGTCGGCATATTCCAGGTTGCCGCCCACGGGGATCCCGTAAGCCAGACGGCTGACCTTGACCCCCAGCGGCTTGAGAAGCTTTGCGATATACATGGCGGTCGCTTCGCCCTCTACGGTGGGGTTGGTCGCCATGATGACTTCGCTGACCTCCCCCTGTGCAATGCGCGCCAGCAGCTCCTTGATGGTCAGCTGGTCGGGACCGATGCCGTCCATTGGGGAGATCAGCCCGTGCAGCACATGGTAAACGCCGTTATATTCCCGCGTACGCTCAAAGGCAAGGACATCACGGGGATCCTCCACCACGCAGATAAGGGAATGGTCCCTTCCCTTGGCGGAGCAGACGGGGCAAAGCTCACCCTCGGTAAAATTGCCGCAGACCGAGCATTTCTTGATCTTGCTTTTTGCCTCCAAAATAGCAGCAGAAAACTCCTTTGCCTTATCCTCCGGCAGATCCAGCACATAAAAGGCGAAGCGCTGCGCCGTTTTACGACCGACGCCCGGCAGACGGGCGAACTGCTCGATGAGCTTTTGCAGCGGCGCCGCAGTGGAATCCATACTCTTCTCCCTTTCCTTACCGCAAGGCGTTTTTTACAAACCGAGATCCAGACCGCCGGTGATGGCGCCGATGGTCTGCTCGGCATCGGCAGTGCAGGCACGGATCGCCTCGTTGACACCCTCGCGGATAAGATCCTGCAGGAACTCAATATCATCGGGGTCAACGACCTCCGGCTTGAGGGTAACGGCGGTCACTTCCTTTTTTCCGTTGATCTCTACCTCAATGTTCCCGCCGCCGGCGGATACATGATAGACCTTTTCCTCCAGCTCCGCCTGCGCGCGGGTCATCTCCTCCTGCATCTTCTGCATTCTCTGCATCATCTGGTTCATGTTGCCGGCGCCGCCTGCGCCCTGCGGAATTCTTGCTTTCATATCGGTTCTCCTTTTATCGACATGGATTTTTTATTCTCTCGTGACCGGAATACCCAGTCCCTCCGCCTGCTTGATAAGATCCTCCAGCGGGGAGCTTTTCGGTGCTTCGGTCTTATTTACCTTGGTATAGGGTCCTACGCCGTATTTAACGCCCGTCACCTCGGCGATGGCTCGCTTCAGGCTTTGGCGGGTGTAATCGTTGCTGCGCATCATCTCAATGAAAACGGGCTTATCGCACTCGATAAGTACCGTCTGTCCGCGCCGATAGGCATGGCTGCCAAACAGCGCCCCTGCCAGCGATTTATTGATGACCTGCAGCCGTTCCATCACCTGCTGCCACTGTTCATCGGGCATCGGTTCCGTCGGAAGGACAGCCTTTTCGTCCGGCTCTGCCGGCTGCGGAACGATCTGTTCCATACCGGCAAATGCCACCTGTTCCGGCTCCTGCCGCCCCTGCGGGGCAGCGGAACACACCGACTGCGCTGCGGGCTGCGCCGCCAACGCGGGAGCGGGGCGTATTCCCTCCGCCAGCAGGCGGTTGAGCTTTGCCTCCAGCTCCTCGATGCGGGCGACCAGCGCCTCCTTGCTGGGACTGATCCGCCGGTCGCTGAGCTTCAGGAGCGCCAGCTCCATTTCCGCGCGGCGGCTGGTGCTGCGGCTCATGGCGTTCTGGGTATCCTGCAGAGTACGGATCGCGTCCATCAGAGCGGCAGGGGTAAAGCACGCCGCCTGCTTTTTATACTGCTCCAGTGTCTGCGGCAGGCAGACGATCAGCTGCTCCGGATCGCGGGCGGTGGCTGCCACCAGCAGGTTGCGGTAGTGGCTGACCAGCTGACTGCACAGACGGTCATATTCCACCGCCTGCCCCGCCAGCCGCTCCATGGCGTCCATCGCACCGGTAAAGTCGCCGGTCGCGGCGGCATCGGCTATTTCGAACAGATAATCCTGCCCTACCAAACCGGCTGCTTCGCTAACGGTCTCCACTGTGATATCGTGGGCATGCGCCCAGCAAAGGTCAAGCAGCGAAAGGGCGTCGCGCATACCGCCATCGGCAATGCGGGCGATCAGCGCCGCCGCTTCCTCGGTCAGGGTCATATCCTCCTGACCGGCAATATACAGCAGCCTGTCCCGAATGACCTCCGGCGCGATTCGCATAAAATCGAAGCGCTGGCAGCGGGATTGAATGGTCGCGGGGATCTTGTGCACCTCGGTGGTCGCCAGAATGAAAATGACATGCTCCGGCGGCTCCTCCATGATCTTGAGCAGAGCATTGACCGCCCCGACCGAGAGCATATGCGCTTCATCAATGATATAAACGCGGTACTTTGCCACATTGGGCAGAAAAACAGCTTCCTCCCGCAGGTCGCGGATATTATCGACACCGTTGTTGCTGGCGGCGTCGATCTCCACCACATCGACCAGACTGCCGTTATCCACCCCGCGGCAGCAATCACATTTTCCGCAAGGGCTGCCGTCCACGGGGTTGCGGCAGTTGACCGCCTTGGCGATCAGCTTGGCGCAGGTGGTCTTGCCGGTGCCGCGGCTGCCCATCAGCAGATAGGCATGGGCGGGCTTGCCCTGTATCATCTCGTTTTTCAGCGTGGTGGTAATGTGCTCCTGCCCGACGACTTCCTCAAAGGTGCGGGGGCGCCACTTGCGGTATAGTGCCTGATACACCCTGTTTTCTCCCCTTTCCTGCATAATGAAAAGACAGCCTTTGTCATACGGAAACCCGGTTGGCTGCGGCACCCGCAAATACTGCTTAATGCTGCTCGGTTCCCCGCCTGACATGGTTCACAGCACTGCGTCGCACAGGACCAGATTTCCGCATGACAAAGGCTGCCTTTGCACGACCTGTCATGG
>JBNMIL010000168.1:0-3465 GCA_050873265.1 Angelakisella sp.
GCGCTGAGACCCGTGAGGTCGTGCTGTACCGCACCATCTTCGTCCTGCCGGAGGGACGGGACGAGCTGCTGCGGCTGCGGGTCGTCTCCGCCGCCGACGGCGCCGCGCCGGAGGGCTACACCCTGCTGGCAACCAGAGGACAGTTTGCCTACTATGCCGCCCTGCCCGCCGGCAGCCCGCTGACCATGGCGGAGGTGGAGGAAAGCTTCTCGCTGCTGGGCTAAGACCGCCTAAAGCGAAATGCTCCGGCGAAAGCCGAAAGAAATACCGCCCCATGGGGCTTTGTAAACCACAAGACAGGAGGATTGACCTATGGCAGCACCCCGCAAAATTCTCATTTGTGAGGACGAGGACGCGATCCGTGAATTTGAGGTCATCAATTTGCAGCGCAGCGGCTACGAGGTCGTTGATGTAAGCTGCGGCGAGGACGCGATCCGCGTTTTTGACGAGCAGGGCGACAGCTTTTCGGTCGCCATACTGGATATCATGATGCCCGGCATTGACGGTTTTACCGTCTGCAAGCACATTCGGGAGACCAACAGCACCCTCGGCATCATCATGCTTTCCGCCAAAAGTCAGGAGATGGACAAGGTGAACGGGCTGATGCTGGGTGCCGATGACTACATCACCAAGCCCTTCAGCCCCAGCGAGCTGGTGGCAAGGGTGGACGCGGTGTACCGCCGTGTCAGCATGAGCAGCGCCAAGCAGGAGCCGGAAAACGAGCTGCGCTCCGGTCCGTTCCTGCTTAATATCCGCAGCCGCAGTCTGACCCGTGACGGGCAGAAGATCGACCTGACGCAGGTGGAGTTCCAGCTGATGGAGCACTTTATGCGCAACCCCAATATCGCGCTGGACCGCAGCAGCCTGCTGACAACGGTGTGGGGCGACGGCTACTTCGGCGATGATAAGATCGTTGATGTGAATGTGCGGCGGCTGCGCATGAAGATAGAGCCGGAGCCGAGCAATCCCAAGTATCTGACGACGGTTTGGGGCTTTGGCTACAAGTGGGTGGAATAATGACCCGCTGAGCCTGCCCCGGGAGGCGGGCGCACCGCAGCGGGGAGGGCTGCCCGCCGTGTAACGGCGGGTCGGCACGACAAAAGCGGAGGGGCGCCCGCCGGAGTGCCGCTGAAGAAAAGTGCAGAAGAGAGAGGAGGAATACCGATGGCGCCGCGCAGCAGCATTACCAAACGGTGGCTTTTGAACAGCTTTGGCATTATCGTGGTCATCATGGTGCTGATGGTCATTGGTGTTTCCGCCGCCATGCACTCTTTCTACTACAACAGCGCTTCCCAGTATATCCGCACCAGGGCTGCCGCTGTAACCGCCCAGCTGGAGAGCGCCGCTGCCGACGCGGGCAGCGACTTTACCGCCAGACTGTACGGACTGGTACAGGATTTTGAATACAAAGACCGCATCGAGCTGATGGCGATCAACGCCGAGGGCGAGGTATTCCTGACCTCCAGCGGCTTTCTGCCGCAGGACAGCACCATGCCCGACCTGCTGGCGGCGGAGGAGGACGGCAGCATCGGCACCTACACCGGACGGTGGGACGGGCAGAAGATCATGGCGATCACCGTGCTTTCCACCCTTTCCGGCGAGGATCTGACGGGACTGCGGTATGTTGTCTCGATGCAGGCGATCGACCGGCAGCTTGCCCTGATCACGGTATTTGCGGCGCTGGTGGCGCTGGCGATCCTGCTGTTTGTGCTGTACACCAGCTCCTACTTCATGAACTCCATCATTGTGCCGGTGGGCGAGGTGAGCCGTACTGCCCGCCAGATCGCGCAGGGCGACTTTGATGTGCGTCTGGACAGCCACACCGATGACGAGATCGGGCAGCTGTGCGCCTCCATCAATAATATGGCGGAGGAGCTTTCTAACGCCGAGCAGGTGAAGAACGACTTTATTTCCTCGGTGAGCCATGAGCTGCGTACCCCACTGACGGCGATCCGCGGCTGGGGCGAAACGCTGCTGAGCGACGACGACCTTGACCCCGAGACCCGCCGAAAAGGTATGCAGGTCATTATGGGCGAAACGGAGCGGCTTTCGCAGATGGTGGAGGAGCTTTTGGACTTTTCCCGTATTCAGGGCGGACGCATGGTGCTGAGCCGTGAGAACGCCGATCTTGCCGCGGAGCTGAGCGATGTGGTGCTGATGTTCACCGAGCGCGCCCGCCGTGAGAACAAGACGCTGCTGTACGAGGAGCCGGAGGGGGTCATTGTGGTGTACGCCGACCGCAACCGGCTGCGGCAGGTATTCATCAATATACTGGATAACGCCATCAAGTACTCCGACGCGGGGGACACGGTGAGCGTAAAGCTGACCACCGAGACCGGCATTGCCGTGATATCGGTGACGGATACCGGCATCGGCATTGCCCCGGAGGAGCTGCCGAAGGTGAAAGACCGTTTTTATAAGGGAAGCTCCACCCGCCGCGGTTCCGGCATTGGGCTGGCGGTGGCGGACGAGATCATCAATATGCACGGCGGCAGCCTGAAGCTGCAATCCCGCAAGGGAGAGGGCACCACCGTGACCATTACCCTGCCGCTGGCAAGGGGATAAGAAAGGACACTGAAAATCCATATGGCAGAAATCAAAAAGAAAACTTCGATAGGCGGACAAGCCCTGATAGAGGGCATTATGATGCGGGGTCCCGAGCTTTCCAGCATGGCAACCCGTATGCCGGACGGCAGCATTGATGTGGAAACATGGGATACCTACAAGGGCAAAAAGATCCACTGGACACGCAAGGTGCCGTTTCTCCGCGGCATCTTCAACATGGTGGATTCGATGATAGTGGGCTACGGCTGCCTGATGAAAAGCGCCGAGAAAGCGGGCGTGGAGGACGAGGAGCCGAGTAAATTTGACAAATGGCTGGAGGAAAAGCTGGGTGATAACCTGATGAAGGTTCTGGGCGGCATCGCCGTGGTGCTGGGCGTTGTGCTGGCGGCTGTCCTGTTTATCTTTATCCCGACGGGGCTTTCCTCGCTTCTCAAGCCGCTGATCGGCACCGGCATCGGGCTGTCGCTCATCGAGGGTCTTATCAAGGTCATTATTCTGGTGGGCTATATGTGGCTGTGCAGCCGCATGCCGGAGATCCACCGTGTTTTTGAGTATCATGGGGCGGAGCATAAATCCATTGCCTGCTACGAGGCAGGGCTGCCGCTGACGGTGGAAAATGTGCGTCCGCAGCGGCGCTTCCACCCCCGCTGCGGCACCAGCTTTTTGTTCCTGGTCGTGTTCATCTCCATCATTGTGGGCTCGTTTATCAGCTGGGATAACGCCGTACTGCGTATGGTCATCAAGCTGCTGCTGATCCCTGTGGTGGTGGGCATCAGCTATGAGCTGATCAAGCTCGCGGGGCGCTCCGACGGGCTGCTGACGAAGATCGTTTCCGCGCCCGGACTGTGGCTGCAGCGCATTACCACCTGCGAGCCGGACGACGGACAGATAGAGTGCGCC
>JBNMIL010000169.1:0-3461 GCA_050873265.1 Angelakisella sp.
GAGGTGACCAAGAAGCTGACCGTTAAAGCAGCCGCTTTCTCCGAAGGTGCTAAGAGCAAGATTGAGGCAGCCGGCGGAAAGGCAGAGGTGGTATAATGTTCCAGACATTACGGAACGCATGGAAAATTGAGGATCTCCGCAAGAAGCTCCTGTTTACCCTGCTGATTCTGGTAATCGTACGGCTTGGCTGTGCCATTCCCGTGCCGTTTCTGGATCCCAGCCGACTGCAGGAGATGCTGGACAGCACCCAGGGCAACCTTTTGGGTTACCTGAACCTGCTGACCGGCGGCGCCTTTGCTGAGGCGACCCTCTTTGCTCTGGGCGTATCACCCTATATCACGGCATCCATTGTTATTCAGCTGCTGACTGTCGCTATCCCCGCTCTGGAGCGTATGGCGAAGGAAGGCCCCGACGGACAGAAGAAGCTGAAGAAGATCACCCGTTATTCCACCATTGGTCTGGCGATCCTGCAGGCGTATGCTTACTATACCCTGCTGCGCAGCAGCCAGTTCAACGCAGTGAAATACACCTCCGGCGCTGCCGGCTGGATCAGCGGGATCGCCATTGTACTGGCTTTCTCCGCGGGCGCCATGCTGGTTGTGTGGCTGGGCGAGCGCATTGATGACAAGGGGATCGGCAACGGTATCTCCCTGATCCTGTTCGCAGGCATCGTGGCGCGTATCCCCACCCTCATCACCCGTCTGATCACCTATATCCAGCTGGGCGAGTTCTTCCCCAGATACTATGTACTGGTTCCGCTGGTTGTGATCCTTTTCATCGCGATGATCGCGTTCATCGTGCTGATGAACGGCGCCGAGCGCCGTATCCCCGTACAGTATGCCAAGCGTATCGTGGGTCGTAAGCAGTATGGCGGTCAGAACACCTACATGCCCATCAAGGTAAACATGAGCGGCGTTCTCCCCATCATCTTCGCTTCCACCTTCCTTGCCATTCCCAGTACCATCGTCGGCTTTGTAGATCCCAACGCGGAGGGCGGCTTTGCGAAGTTCATCTCCAACGTGTTCTCCACCGACAGCATTTGGTACGCGGTACTGTACTTCATTCTCATCATCCTGTTCAACTATTTCTATATCGCGATCCAGTACAATCCCATTGAGATGGCAAACAACATCCGCAAGAACAACGGCGCTATCCCCGGTATCCGTCCCGGAAAGCCTACCTCTGATTTCATCAGCCGTATCATTTCCAAGACGACCCTGACCGGCGCCCTGATGCTTGCCGCCATCGCTATCCTGCCCATTATCCTGGGCGCTGTGGCGAAGATGAACATTTCCATGGGCGGTACTTCTATCATCATCGTGGTAGGTGTTGCGCTGGATACGGCCCGCAGTCTGGAATCCCAGATGATGATGCGCCACTATAAGGGCTTCCTGGAATAAGCCCCGACAAGAGGAAACAGAATCATGATGAAATTGATTATGTTTGGCCCTCCCGGAGCCGGCAAGGGTACCCAGGCGGATATCCTGTGCCGCCGCTACGGGATCAAGAAGATCTCCTCCGGAGACGCGCTGCGTGATGTGATCCGCAGCGGCTCCGAGCTGGGAGAGCAGGTAAAAGCCCTGATGGACGAGGGACAGTTCGTTCCTGATGAGATCGTGACCGAGATCATTCGGGATCGGGTCAATTCCCCCGACTGTGCCAACGGCTTCATTCTGGACGGTTTCCCCCGAAACCTTGCCCAGGCGGAGGAGCTGGTGGGCATGGGCATCAAGGTGAACAAAGCCCTGCTGATCAATGTACCGGACGAGGTACTGGTAGACCGTGTGCAGGGGCGCGTGATGTGCGAAAAGTGCGGCGCCAGCTATCACCTGAAGAACAATCCCCCCGCTGTGGAGGGTGTTTGTGACAAGTGCGGCGGGCACCTGGAGGCACGCTACGACGACCGTCCCGAGACGGTGCGTGCGCGCCTGAAGGTCTACCATGAGCTGACCGACCCTGTGGTGGATTTCTACCGCGGCCGCGGCGTTCTTTCGGAAATCGACGGAACGACCAGCATTGAAAACGCGACCAACGAGATCCTGAAGATACTGGAGGGTTGAAGCTGTGATCGTACTGAAGAATTCCAAGGAGCTGGCGCTGATGAAGCAAGCCGGCAAGATCACGGCGGAAGCCCTGTGGGCAGGGGTGCGGGCATGCAAGCCCGGCACCACCACCTGGGAGATCAACCGTGTGGTGCATGAAACGATTACTTCCCGCGGGGCGACCCCTTCCTTTTTGGGACTGTACGGCTTTCCGGCGGCGGCGTGCATCAGCGTCAACGAAGAGCTGATCCACGGCATACCGGATAAGAAGCATGTCATCAAGGAGGGCGACATCGTAAGCATTGATGTGGGCGCCTGCATCGGCGGATATCACGGAGATTCCGCATATACCGTCGGTGTGGGTGAGATCGCTCCCGAAACCAAACAACTGCTGGAGGTCACCCAGGAGTGCCTGAACCGCGGCATCGCGGCGGCGCTGAAGGGCAACCGCCTGGGCGATATCGGCTCGGCGGTGCAGACCTATGCCGAAAGCTATGGCTACGGTGTGGTGCGCGAATATGTGGGTCACGGCGTAGGACGCAAGATGCACGAGGACCCCGAAGTGCCGAACTATGGACACCCGGGGCGCGGCGTGCGGCTGATGCCCGGTATGACCATAGCGATAGAACCTATGATAAACCTGAAGGGCGAGGGCGTATATACCCTGGACAACGACTGGACGGTCGTGACCGAGAGCGGCAGCCCCTGCGCCCACTTCGAGCACACCATTGCCATTACCGATAACGGACCCGTGATACTGACAAAGCTGTAACGCGGGAGGGCAATGAGATGCCGGAGAAAGGAAGTGTGGTGCTTGCCACCGCCGGACGGGACGCCGGAAGGCTCTTTGTGCTGCTGGAATGCGGCGACGGAGAGTACCTGCTGGCGGACGGACGGACGCGGCGGCTGAGCCACCCCAAACGCAAGAACCCCCGCCATGTGCAGATGACAGCCCTGCGGCTGACTCCGCAGCAGTACGCTGCTGACGGACGGCTGAGACGCGCGCTGGCAGAGGCGGCACATAGGTATAACGACAACCATCCAGAATGAGGGAGGTAAACGCTCACATGTCCAAGCAAGATGTCATCGAGATCGAGGGTGAGGTAGTGGAAGCACTGCCCAACGCCCAGTTCCAGGTACGGCTGCCCAGCGGTCATGTGATCCTGGCGCATATCTCCGGCAAGCTGCGTATGAACTACATCCGCATCCTGCCCGGCGATAAGGTAACTGTGGAGATCTCTCCCTATGATCTCACCAAGGGGCGCATCACCTGGCGCTCCAAGTAAGTAAAAAGCAAGCGGCACGGCGATAAACCGTGCAGAACAAAAGGAGGTAAATATCATGAAAGTAAGACCTTCTGTAAAGCCGATGTGCGAAAAGTGCAAGATTATCAAGCGGAAAGGCCGCATCATGGTCATC
>JBNMIL010000170.1:0-3429 GCA_050873265.1 Angelakisella sp.
CAATATCCCCTGCCCCACCTGCGGCAAGCACAACTTTACCGATATCCGCCAATTCAACCTGATGTTCAAGACCTTCCAGGGCGTTACCGAGGATGCCAAGAACACCGTTTATCTGCGTCCGGAGACTGCGCAGGGCATCTTTGTCAACTTTGTGAATGTCCAGCGCACGACCCGCCGCAAGCTGCCCTTCGGCATCGGCCAGATCGGCAAGAGCTTCCGCAATGAGATCACCCCCGGCAACTTCATCTTCCGCGTGCGTGAGTTTGAGCAGATGGAGCTGGAGTTCTTCTGCCAGCCCAATACCGACCTGGAATGGTTCCAGTACTGGCGCAACTTCTGCCATCAGTGGCTGCTCTCACTGGGCATGAAGGACGAAAACCTGCGTCTGCGTGACCACGACCCCGAGGAGCTGTGCTTCTACTCCAAGGCGACCACCGACTTTGAGTTCATGTTCCCCTTTGGCTGGGGCGAGCTGTGGGGCGTTGCCGACCGTACCGACTATGACCTGACCCAGCACCAGAACACCAGCGGCAAGGATTTGACCTACTTCGACCAGGAAAAGAACGAGCACTATATCCCCTATGTCATCGAGCCGTCCCTCGGCGTGGAGCGCAGCTTCCTCGCCTTCCTGTGCGACGCCTACGATGAGGAGGTGCTTGGTCAAGATAAGAGCGGCAAGGACGATGTGCGCACCGTGCTGCGCCTGCACCCCGCGCTGGCGCCCTACAAGGCGGCGGTGCTGCCCCTTTCCAAGAAGCTGGCGGATAAGGGGCGTGAGATCCAGCAGGAGCTTTCCAAGTACTTTATGGTGGATTACGACGACGCCGGCTCCATCGGCAAGCGCTACCGCCGTGAGGACGAGATCGGTACTCCCCTGTGCATCACCGTGGACTTTGAGACCGTCGGCGATGAGAACACCCCTGCCGATAACTGCGTGACCATTCGTGACCGCGACACCATGGAGCAGATCCGTCTGCCCATCAGCGAGCTGCGCAGCTACATCGAAAAGAAGCTGGAATTCTGATTTTCCTGCATATAGCAAAGCGATCCCCCTGCCGGAAAGCAGGGGGATCCTTTTATGTATCAGAATATCAGGAGTATACGCCGTAGGCAGCAAACTGGTGGAAATGTGTCAGCCGGTTCAGCTCGGCGTCCCGCCAGTAAAAGCCGGTGTGATCCAGCGTGATCGCCTGATCCTCGCCGGTCGTTTCGTCCTCCATCAGGTAGCCGAATTCCAGCGCCGAATAGGTGCCGGTGGAAATGACGGTGTCCTTGGAGCCGCCGTCGCCGGTATCCTCCACGCGGGTGATCTCATAGCGTCCCGTCGGTATACATTTGGGCGTTGTAATAGATGTCTGCCCCCGCCGCCATATCGGATTGGTACAGCCCCGCCACATGCTCCAGCGGCAGCTTTTCCGCCTGCTGCTGGTTCAGCGAGATCATCAGCACCAATACCACGATGATGGCAGCGATCCACGCAAGAGCGGGGATCCGGTTCAGGGCGGCGTTTGCCTTGGTAAGCCAGTTCATACTGTTCCCTCCTTTGGGTAAATCGTCGATAGCCGCTGCTTTCTCAACTATATTTTACCAAAAAGAGGGGGGGTAAAACAAGAACATTTCCCCAAAAATGTTATATGATTTTCGTGTCGAAATCTTGTGGAAAATGTCTCAGGCATGCTCCGCCGACGCGAAGGGCTTGCCCATCATGAAGATGGCCAGCGCCAGCAGCATGGCGCCGCCGCAGATGAAGCAATACACCGGCACACCGACATTCGCCAGCAGGTAGCCGCCCGCCAGATTGCCGACGATGCTGCCGATGCCCTGCGTGACCGCCACACTGATGAGAATGGCGCGCCCGCTGTACTGGGGCGGAAACAGCGATGCCACATAATCAATATTAAAGCGGAGAAATCCGGCAAAGCCGATGGAGAGGAGCACCTGCGTCGCCATGACGCCTGCCATGCTGCGCAGCACACCCAGCAGCAAAATCCGCAGACCCAGCGCCGAAAGGGACGCGATAAACAGCACCGGCAGCTTCATGCCGCGCCGCAGCAGGCGGCTGGCAAGGCGCATCAGCAAAAATTCGCCCACACAGTACAGGAATACCGAAAGTCCGTAGGTGGAGGCATCGCCGCCGATATAATTGATGATGACCTGCATAAAGCCATTGACCGAGCGGGTGGCAAAGTAGTACAGCGTTCCGCAGATGAGGAAGATGGCATAGGGGCGGCAGCTCAGCAGCTTTTGAAAGCTCGCCCAAAGGCTCTCGTTCTGTACCTCGGCGCTTTCCGTGATGGCATCGGCTTTCAGCAGCGGCAGCTTTCTGGGGTCGGCAAGCGGAAGCGCCAGCAGAATGGAAAGCGCCAAGGCGCCCATGTGCAGCCAGAACAGGAAATCGATGCCCAACGGCGCGATCAGATAGCCGGAGATCAGCGCGGTGACTGCGTAAAAGATGGAGCCGGCGCTGCGAATGATCCCGTAATCAATGGTATTATCCCGCAGGGTCATTTGGTTCGTCCATGTGTCAAATACGCTGGAGGCACAGTAATCCAGCGCCGAAACAGCGGAGAAGGAAAGCATTGTCCAAATAAAGCCCTTATTAAAGCAAAAGGGCAGCAGCGGGGTGACGAGCATGCCGCCCGCTGCCAATATGATAAACAACCACTTAGGGGAAATGCTGCGGTCAATGAGCCGCCCATAGATGGGACCGGCGATCATCATGACCAGATACTGCAGCATGGTGATGTAGCCGCACTGCACCTCGGTATAGCCGTAATCCAGCAGAATGGTGACGGTGTAGGCGTACAGCGAGCAAAAGCTGATAAAATAGGCTCCCTCCAGCAGGAACATATGGCGCCGGCGGCTCATGTCACTCCCCCCTAACGGTAAAGTATCTGAATATATGGAAAAACCACCCTATTGGGTGGTTCATCCTAAGTGCCGGCATCAACCTATTTTCCCGGGCCGCTTCCAGCCAAGTATCTTCGGCGCCAATGAGCTTAACTTCTGTGTTCGGGATGGGAACAGGTGGGACCTCATCGCAATCAACACCGACTATTGAGTTTGCATAACACACCCTCAAACTTGAACAACGAAAATGCGGAACAAAGATCGTTCTTGCTTGGTCAAGCCCTCGACCGATTAGTACACGCTTGCTTAACATGTCACCATGCTTACACATTGTGCCTATCTACCTTGTAGTCTTCAAGGGGTCTTACCTGATTATCTCAGTGGGATATCTTATCTTAAGGCCGGTTTCACGCTTAGATGCCTTCAGCGTTTATCCGATCCGCACATAGCTGCCCAGCTGTGCCACTGGCGTGACAACTGGTGCACCAGAGGTGCGTCCATCCCGGTCCTCTCGTACTAGGGACAGCTCCTTTCAAATATCCTGCGCCCACGACAGATAGGGACCGAACTGTCTCACGA
>JBNMIL010000171.1:0-3380 GCA_050873265.1 Angelakisella sp.
CTGGCGCCAATGTTAGCTTGCATTGGCTGAACCGTACTGCAATAGTTTAGCATACCGCGCGGCAAAAAGCAAGAAAAATGTGCAAAAACTTTTGGGCGGTAAATTGTCTATCATTCCCTGCTCTGCGCATCGCTGACGATGCGGTAGTACACATTGCCGGTGACGCGGTAGATGAGGGCGTAGAAAATGCCGAACACCGCGAAGCTGATGACGGTGGTGAGGGCGAAAAGTCCCACATTATTGAGGTTAAAAAGCAGCAGCAGGCGGCGAATCATGGGGAAGGCGAAGGCAAGGTGCAGACCAGCCATCAAAAGCGGGAGATAGAACACCGTGAGCAGCTGGCTGTTGATGCTGCGGCGGATCTCCGCCTTGGTCATACCGACCTTTTGCATAATGCCGAAGCGGGACTGATCCTCGTAGCCCTCCGAGATCTGCTTGTAGTAGATGATGAGGACAGCGGCAAAGAGGAACTCGATGCTGAGGATAATGCCGAGACAGAAAAGCCCGCCGTAGGTGCCGAAGAAATCCGCTTCATTGAGGGTGCGGCACTCGATGGTGCGGGTGCGAATACCGTGGGCTTCGGTGTAGCTATCGTGCATACCGATATTGGCATTGTAAAGGCTGTTGCTGATCTCCACCTGCCGCTCGGCGGGCAGCCCGGTATCAAAGCCGTAGTTCCACCGGCAGGTGGGATACTGCCCCAGCGCCGCCAAGCCCTGCTCGGCTTCGGACAGATCCGGCACGACAAGCACCAGCGTGGGGGCGATATCCATGGCGATGTTGCCGTCCTCCAGCGGGGTATCCGGATAGCTTACCACATCGTAGTGCAGACCGTAGCCGAAGTCCACCTCCCTGCCGGAAAAAGCGGCGCCGCGGGAGTTATAGACCGCCGCTTCGCCGGCGTTCAGGGTGATATTCTTGCCGGTAAGCGCGTTGTAATCCGACACCGGGACAAAAGCGAAGTTATATATCTCGCCATCGGGCTGATAGATCGTCTGCGCTTCCTCATCTGTCCGTTCAAAATCGGCACGGGTGCCGTTCAGGTAGCCGAAGATGCGCAGGCAGCGCCAATCCTGAACATTTTGCGGGGTGCAGTCCTCCTGCTCCAGCACGGTGAGGATCTCCTCCCGCAGCTCAGCGACGGAATTATCGGTGACAAAATCGGTGCTTTCCACGCTGTAGCTGACCGAAAGCTCCCGCGGGTAGCGTGCCAGCAGGGAGTCCTCCGCCCCGAAATACAGGCTGGTGGTGGAGGAGATCATGACCAGCACCATGGTGGCAAGGATACAGACCGATGCCAGCCCCGCGCCGTTGCGCTTCATGCGGTACGCCATGGAGGAGACCGACACAAAGTGGCGGGGATTGTAATAGTAGGCGGTGTTCTTTTGCAGGCGGCGGCACAGCAGCACGCTGCCAGAAATCATAATGAGGTAGGTGGCGAGGATAACCAGCACGACCGCCACAAAGAACAGGGACAGCGCCATGAGCGGCTCCTTGATGGTGACCGCCATGTAGTAGGCGACGCCCAGCAGCACAAAGCCCAGCAGCCCCAAGAACCAGTTGGCGCGGGGCGGCTTTTCGCCGGCGGCTTCGCTTTGTAGCAGGCTGACCGCCGAGGTGCGCCCCACCGCGATGGCGGCGCGCAGAAGCAGCAGCAGGTGAATAACGCCGAATACGAGCAGCGAAGCCATGATCGCATCGGTGCTGACGGAAAAGGTATAGGTGATCCCGCCGCGCATGAGGTTCATCAGCCCCAGCTCCGCCAGCTTGGAAAAGGCGATGCCGCACAGAATTCCCGCCGCGGTGGTGCCGAGGGCGACAAGCAGCGTTTCCCAAATCTCGATGCGCACGAGATGGCGGCGACCCATGCCGAGGATATTGTAGAGACCGAATTCCCTTTTGCGGCGGCGCAGCAGAAAGGAGTGGGTATAAAAGAGGAAGATGCAGGCAAAGATCGCCACGACCCAGCTGCCCAGCGCCAGAATGGCGGCGGTAGATGTTCCGCCGCGCATACCCTCCAGCATGGCATTGTGCTGGAGGAAAACGATGATATAGTACATCATCACCATGCCGGTGCAGGTGAGCAGATACGGCACATACAGCCGCTTATTTTTGCGGATCCCCGCCACGGCAAGCCGCAGATAAAGACCGAATTTCATTGCTGCTTCCCTCCCGTCGCCAGCAGGGTAAGGGTGCCGCTGATCTCCTGATAGAACTGCTCCTCGGTGCGCCCGCCGCGGTAAAGCTGGTGGAACACCTCGCCGTCCTTGATGAACAGCACCCTGCCGGCGGTGCTTGCCGCCCGTACCGAGTGGGTGACCATCACGATAGTCTGACCGCCGCGGTTCAGCTCTCCGAAGAGGCGCAGCAGCTCCTCGCTGGAGCGGGAATCGAGGGCGCCGGTCGGCTCATCTGCCAAAAGCAGGCGGGGCTGGGTGATGATGGCGCGGGCGACCGCCGCACGCTGCTTCTGCCCGCCGGAGACCTCATAAGGATACTTTGCCAGCAGCTCGGCAATGCCGAGGCGGCGGGCGACGGGGGTGAGTTTTTCGGTGATCTCGCGGTAGCTTTTGCCCGCCAGCACCAGCGGCAGGGCGATATTATCCTCCAGCGAGAAGGTATCGAGGAGGTTGAACTCCTGAAACACAAAGCCGAGGTGATCCCGCCGGAACGCGGCGGCATCGGAATCCTTGATGCGTCCCAGCTCCCTGCCGTCCAGCGCAACGCTGCCGGCGGTGGGCTGATCCAGCGCCGCCAGAATATTGAGGAGCGTGGTTTTTCCGCTGCCGCTTTCGCCCATGACCGCGACATACTCGCCCTGCTCCACCGTAAAGCTGACACTGCGCAGCGCCTCCACCTGATTGCCGCCGAAGCGGGTGGTGTAGACCTTGCGCAGGCTCTTAACTTCCAAAATGCTCATAAAAAAAGCAGCCTCCTTATTGTTCGCTCTCCCCTGTTCCCCGCGGGCGGCGGGGCGGTGATGCCGGCAAGCCGGCTGCCGCAGGCAGGCTGATGCCCGACGAAGGCGGGCTTATGCCTGTCAAGGCAGCCGCGCAGCCAGCACGCCGCAGCGTCGTTCGCGAGGAACAGGAACGAGTTTCTGCTGCTATTGTAGCAGGGGCGGGCTTTGCATCGCCATCGAAACGGCTTACATTTCCCACCCCAAATCTTACATTTTTGTAAGGAATTATTCCAGCCGCAGGGGGTGTTCGGCAAATTCCAGCCGCATTGCCGTCCCCTGCCCCACGGTGCTTTCGGCAGTCAGTGTGATGCCGAGATTGCGGCAGGCGCGGGCGGAAAGATACAGCCCCAGCCCGCTGGCGCGCTGATCCACCCGCCCGTTGTGACCGGTATAGCCTTTTTCAAAGATGCGGGGAAGA
>JBNMIL010000172.1:0-3338 GCA_050873265.1 Angelakisella sp.
CCCTTTCCCCTGCTGTGATGGAGGGCGAGACGGTGATAAAGGAAGCGGTCGTGGTAGGCATCGGCAGCTTCCTTGCTACTATCATCGACTTTTTGCTCATCGCGCTGGTGGTGTTCCTGTTTGTTAAGGCGATGAACACCGCCCGCAGCAAGCTGGAAAAGCCCGCCGAGGAGGCGCCCGCCGCGCCGCCGGAGCCGAGCAATGAGGAAAAGCTGCTGACCGAGATCCGCGACCTGCTGAAAGAGAAAAAATAATGCGTGAAAGAAACAAGGGCGCCCCTGCGGGGGCGCCCTTTGGCTTTGTAATACAAAAGAAAAAGCGGGGGAAAAGAGGGAACTGCGGCGCAGCCGCCCGCGTGCGGTAGCGCGCGGGACGCGGGGCGAAGCCCCGCGAGCACCGCCCGACAGGGCGGTGCCGGCTGCGCCGTTTGCTGCGATTTTGCAGAAAATTTTGGCGGGGGTGCAGTAAAATGCCAAAAATGAGGCACTTAACAGACAGAGGGCTAAAAAACGAAGCCAAGGAGGAAGAACCATGAAGAAAAGAATTCTGGCGGCGGCAGGGATAGTGCTGGCGATGATGCTGGTGCTGGCGGGCTGCGGCAGCAGCAACCGGGCGGCAAATGACAGTGCCGCGGACGGCAAGTATTTTGTGCGGGACGAGAGCTACGTAAGCGGCGCGGGGCTGTTTGATGTGGAAAATAGTCCGGAGCCGGACCCCGAGGTACTGGCGGAGAACGGCAGTGATGCAGCGCTGCCGACCGACCGCAAGCTGATCCAGACGGCGTATATGGAGCTGGAAAGCCGGGAATATGCCGAGGCACTGGCGGCGCTGGAGCAGCTGGTGGCGGATTGCGGCGGCTACATCGAGAGCCGGACGGAGCAGGGCGGCAGCCTGTACAGCAGCCGCTACAATGCCCGCTATGCCAGCCTGACGGCACGGATCCCGGCGGAGAAGCTGGAGACCGCGATGAACGCGGTGGGCGAGCAGTGCAATGTGGTAAGCCGCAGCACCGATGTGGCAGATGTGACCGAAAGCTACACCGATACCGAGGCGCGGCTGAAAATGCTGCGTTTGCAGGAGGAGCGGCTTTTGGAGATCCTCTCCAAGGCGACGGAGCTGAGCGATGTGCTGGAGCTGGAGAGCCGGCTGAGCGATGTGCGCTACCAGATAGAGCGCTATGAGGCAACGCTGCGGAACTATGACAGCCGGATCAGCTATTCCACGCTGCAGATCACCCTGCAGGAGGTCGTGGAGTACAGCGTCATCAACGACCCGCCCCAAACGCTGGGAGAGCGGCTGGGGGACGGCTTCGCGGACTCCATGCGGCTGGTGAAGAACAGTGCCGAAAACGCGCTGGTGTGGCTGGTGACCTACCTGCCGCTGATACTGCTGTGGGCGATCATCATTGCCGTGGTGGTATGGCTGGTATGGCGGGCGGTGCGCCGCGCACGCAAGAACGGCAAGCTGCCGCGCGTGACCAAGAAAGCGAAGAATGAGGCAGAGACCGCATCAGCGGCAGCGGAGAGCAAGGAGGAGCCGGAAAGATGAAAAGAGGACTGATGCTTTTGCTGGCGGCGCTGCTGGCGCTGGGACTGGCGGCGTGCAAAGAAAAGGAACCGCCCGTTTCCGGCGGAGACCTGACTGATGAGCCGGGCAAGGTGCGTATTTTTAGCGAGGGAGCGGATCAGCCCCATTCCTCCGGTATGCGGTATATCCGCGTTGACGGGGAGCTGTACCATGATACCGGTGAGATCATCACCGTATTACGCTGCGGCGTAATGGACGGCGAGATCACCAAGACGGTAGCGGAGACCGAGCAGCCGGAGGAGAACGATTGCTCCAACTTTGGGACAGGGTACAGCTACCAGATCGCCGGTGTGTACAGCATTGATGTGGTGATCGATGGGGACTGGTGCCGCTTCCAGCGGGAGGTGCCGAGCTGCAGTTATGCCGAGGAGTCCTCGGCGCTGGGGCTGGCACTGGCGGCTGACCCAATGGCAGCCGATATTCGATCCGACGGGTTTATCTGCACCGGAGAAGAAGCTGCCCCAGATGTAGAGACGGCGATCCGGCTGGCATGGACAGAATGTAAGGACTATTATGATACACCGGACGCTGCCTATGACGCCGAGGCAGGAATGTGGCGGGTGCATCTGACCGGAGAGGGCAAGGACGCTACGATATGGATAAATACAGACGGTATCACGCAGAAAATCGTATACAGAACGGGAACTATCCGCATCGATCCTGACGCTGATGGAGATGTGATTTGCGCATTTTCATAGAAAAGCACATCTATGCGGGACGACAGTCGGAATAGGAAAGAGCACCCGATTGGAGACCGTGCAGACACTGAAATTGAATACGATAAGTATAATAACAATATTTAATACAGAAAGAATGGGAAAATGAAACAAAGAGGACTGATGATACTGGCGGCGGTGCTGGTGCTGGCATTGGCGCTGACCGGCTGCTCGCCCAAGGACGCAGGGCTTGCTGTTCTGGTGGGGTTGGATAAGACGGAACTGACGCAGGGAGAGCTGCCCTGCCGCAGCTACTACGAGGGGGAGACCCTGATGGTGCCGCTGTGCGAGGTGGCACGGGCGCTGGGGTACACCGCCGAATGGGACGCTGCGACAAAAACCGCTGTTATTGATGATGACTATATCCAAAAGGCGACGCTGACCGTAGGCAGTAAGACCGTGACCTTTGAGGGACATCTGCGGATCATTGATATGAGCCGCGAGGTAGAGCTGACGGCGGCACCGGCGGTGCAGGAGGGCGTTCCCTATGTACCGGCGGAGTTTTTCACCGAATTCCTGAACGAAGTGGAATACGGCGAGGGAATTGTGACCATTGCCCCCAGCATGGTAAGTCTGGACGATATCGGGGACTTTTTGGCGGGGCTGCACTGACCCATAACAGAACGGAACAAACGACAAAAAGGAGGAGCGGATATGAAGAAAACGGCGGTTATTTCGGGAATTTTAGCGGCGGTGAGCTTTGCGGCGGTGTATGTGGCGCTGTGCTATCTGGTGCCGGACTGGCGGCTGAAGCTGGCAGCGCCCGCGGGAGCGTATTTTATCCAAAGCCTGCGGCACATGGCGTTGCTGAAGGGCATTTTTGCCATGGCGGCGGGGCTGGTAGCGGCGACGCTCCCCTTTTGGGGGCTGCTGCGGGAGCCTGCGGAGGAAAACTGAAGCGATAAAGCGATAAGACAAAAAAGCGGGGCGGCTCCGGTGGAGGGTGCTGCCCTGCTTCTTTTATGGAGAGAGGGCGGAGGGACGGGGGACGGGTCGCAGACCCGACGGCGGAGCCGTCGCGGCGGCGTTCTACTC
>JBNMIL010000173.1:0-3328 GCA_050873265.1 Angelakisella sp.
CATGGGCGGGGTGCAGTACCACGAATAGATGGGGGTCGCAAGCACCAGAAGGTCGCACGCCAGCACGGCGTCAAAGACCGTTTGCATATCATCGTGCAGGGCGCAGCCGAAGACTGTCCAATCCCGCTGGCAGGTGCGGCAGGCACGGCAGGGCAGCAGCTCCATATCATAGAGCCGCAGGGTGTGGCAGGTGCAGCCCGCTGCCTCCAGCTCCCCGGTAAAGGGGCGCAGCAGTGCCTGCGTATTGCCGTTTTTGCGGGGGCTTCCCATCAGGATACAGACGTTCATGGGGTTCCTCCTTGCTTAAAAGACAAGCTGTACCAGCAGCATGTAGCATATGGTGCCGCCGGCAATGGAAAGCAGCATCTGGCGCTTCCACAGGTGCAGTCCCACGGTGACGGCAATGCCGATCAGCTCCGGCAGACCGTAGCTGTACTGCAAGGGGGTGACATTGCGCAGGCAATACACCACCAGCATGGCAAAGATGGCGCCGGGCAGCACCTTGCCGAGGTACTGGATATAGCTTGGCGTGGGGCGGCGGGCGCTGAATACCGCGAAGGGCAAAAAACGGGTGAGCATGGTGGCTGCCACGCACATAGCGATGGTAATGATCTGTTGGGCGAGGGTCACGGTGCGGTCACCTCCCCCTTTTTCTCCAGCGGGTGGCGCAGGGCGGAAAGCGCCGCCAGAATACAGATCATGGTGGGGATCAGGAAGTTATCCGCGCCGAAAAGAAGCAGACAGCCGACACTGGCGAGAAGCCCCACCCATTCGCTGGTGTGGTGCTTTTCCTTGAGCCACTGCTCCATGAAAATAACGACGAACATGGCGGTCATGACAAAATCCAGCCCCTCGGTATTGAAGCGGATCAGGCTGCCCAGCACGCCGCCCAGGGTGGCGCTGCCCACCCAGTAGAGCTGATTGAGCAGTGTGACAAAGAAGTAGAACCAGCCGCGGTCGATGCCCTCGGGAATTTGGGCGGTGTAGTTGATGCTGAAGGTCTCATCGCACATGCCGAAGATGAGGTAGGGCTTTTTCCAGCCCAGCCCTTTGAATTTATCCAGCATGGAGATGCCGTAAAAGAGGTGGCGTGCCTGGATCATCAGCGCCATCAAAAAGCATTGCAGCGGGGCATAGGGCGCCAGCAGCATGCTGACGGCGACAAATTCCAAACTGCCGCCGTAGATGGTGAAGCTCATCAGCAGGGGGTACCAAAAGGAAAAGCCGGAGACATTCATATAAATGCCGTAGGTCATGCCCAGGAAGCAGAACCCCGCGAAGATGGGAATGGTGTAGGGGAATGCCGCACGGAACGCGGCGGCAGCGGCTTGTCCCCCGACCGGCGCGCCGGTGGGAGGAATGGTGACGGGTGTAGTGGTGGGAGAATTGCGCATAGAGATAAATTCCTTAGTGAAGATTACTGTGCCGCTATTTTAACACCGCGGCGGTAGAGTTTCAAGAGGGAAGCGGGAGGAAGGGACGGCGAAGGGGAAACATTTTGCGGGGGTGGGGAGAGGAAAGACCCGCAGGGTCGTATGTGCGGTTTAGTAAAATTCAGCCGAGGAGCTGGCGGAGCACCAGCACCATGATGACGCCCGCCATTAAGGCGGGCATGGCGGCAAGGCGGTCGCTGCCGCCCGCTTCGGCGGGGATCAGCTCCTCGCAGCTGATGGTGATCATCAGTCCGGCGATGCAGGCGGTGACCATGCCCATGGTGTAGGCGGGAACGCCCTGCCACAGCAGCCGTCCCAAGGCATAGCCCAGCAGGGTGGGCAGGCAGGTGGAAAGGGAAAGCCAGAACGCGCGGCGGCGGTCATGGGTGGCGTAGCGGTAGGGAGCGGCGGTGCAGATGCCCTCGGGGACATCGTGGGTGGCGATGGCAATGGCGATGAGCAGCATGGTGCGGCTTTCGCTGCCCGCTGCCATGGCGATGCCCTCCGGCAGGTTGTGCAGCATGATGGCAGCGACCATCAAAAGGGCGGTGCGGCGGGCTTTGCCGCTGCCGCCGGCAGTCGGCTGGGGCAGCAGACGGTGCAGCGCCAGCACCCCGAGCACCCCGACGGCAAGCCCCGCGGCGCAGCCAGAGGGAGAACAGGCGGCAAGGCTTTCGGGGAGAAGCTCCAGAAAGGAGAGGGTGAGCATGGTGCCGGCGGCAAAGGCGAGCAGGCGGCGCAGCAGTCCCGCCCGGCTTGGGACAAGTACCCCGATAGCGGAGCCGATAAGAGGCCCGAGGACGGCAACGACCGGTACCCAAAGTGTCTCCTGCATGACAAGCCCCCCTTTTTGGCATATATATGTGCCGCGGGGTAAAATGATGTGGCATTCGGGTGTAAACTCTGATATAATAAAAATAGCATTAAAAAGTAGTCCTATAGAAAAAGGAGAGACATGATATGCAGAAACCGGCACTGGTCATTATGGCGGCGGGTCTGGGCAGCCGCTACGGCGGGCTGAAGCAGGCGGAACCGGTAGGTCCCCACGGGGAGCTGATCATTGATTATTCCATACACGATGCGATGAAAGCGGGCTTCGGTCGGGTCATCTGCATCATTAAGCCGGAAAACCGCGAGATCTTTGAGGAACGGATCGGGCGGCGGCACACCGAGGCAAAGATAGAATACGCCTACCAGCGCATGACTGATCTGCCGGAGGGCTACACCATTCCGGAGGGGCGGCAGAAGCCGTGGGGCACTGCCCACGCGGTGATGTGCTGCGCCGGTATGCTGCGGGAGCCTTTCGCGGTCATCAATGCCGATGACTACTATGGTCCCGAGCCGTTTGAGGAGCTGTACGGCTTTCTGACCGCGCCGCACGAGGAAAACGGGAAATTGCAGCTGTGCATGGCGGGCTACCGGCTGGTAAACACCCTTTCCGATAAGGGAACGGTGGCGCGCGGCGTCTGCACCGTAGATGAAAACGGCAAGCTGACCGATATAGATGAGCGGCTGAAGATAGGCTGGACGGCGGACGGGCGCATTACCGATGTGAGCCGAGAGGTAGAGGTAGAATACGCGCCGCAGACCCCCGTTTCGATGAACTGCTGGGGCTGCCCGCCGGAGCTGATGGAGGAATTCGCGCCGCGCTTTGTGCATTTCCTGAATACCATGAAGGATCCGCTGAAGAGCGAGTTCCTGCTGCCGGAGATGATAGGCGACCTGCTGCACGAGGGACGCGCCGAGGTGACGGTGCTGCCCGTCCACAACAAGTGGTACGGTGTGACCTACCGGGAGGATCATGAGCAGGTGGCGGCTGCCATGGCGGCGCTGACTGCCGGGGGGCTTTATCCGGAGGTTCTGAAGTAATATACATAGTTATACATTATACATAG
>JBNMIL010000174.1:0-3293 GCA_050873265.1 Angelakisella sp.
CGTATCCAGCGCAGCCAAGCGATGCGGGTCTTTAGGGCAGCAGCCCTAAAACGCTTTTGGGTACTTTTGGCGGGTCAAAAGTACCACCCCGCCGGTAGGCGGAAATACTAAGCCATAATCAGAATTTCACCCGCCGTCAGGCGAGAAGCAACCATTGCCATAGTTTCTGCCGACAACCCCTCCGGCTCAGTTCATTTGCCACCTCCCTTTACACAAGGGAGGCTTGGGGGTAAACGGGTCGCGGTGAGTGGGATGCGGAGCCGAGCGCCGCCGGTGGCGGATACAGCGAGGCGGAGCATCCGCAGCGGTCGAAAAAATCGAGCAAACGGGCAGTGCGATGATTTTTTCGGGCACCGCAAGGCGGACGGAGTGGGATCCGGATTTGATTTATGCTTATGCGAAGCCGGCGCTCTCCCTGCGAAAGAGGGCGGACGCCGGCGGCTTGTTTTACTTAAACATTGAAGCGGAACAGCACCACATCGCCGTCCTGCATGACATACTCCTTGCCCTCGCTGCGGATCAAGCCCTTTTCCTTGGCGGCCTGCAGGGAGCCGCACTCGATCAGCGTCTCATAGGGGACGACCTCGGCGCGAATGAAGCCGCGCTCAAAATCGCTGTGGATCTTGCCTGCCGCCTGCGGCGCCTTGGTGCCTTTCGTGATCGTCCACGCGCGCACCTCCGGCTTGCCGGCGGTGAGGAAGCTGATGAGTCCCAAAAGGTCGTAGCCGGCGGTCACCAGACGATCCAGACCGGACTGGTGCAGACCCAGCTCCTCGAGGAACATCTGCCGGTCCTCCGGCTCCATCTGGGAAAGCTCCTCCTCGATCTTGCCGCAGATGGGCACCACACGGCTGCCCTCCGCTTCGGCGATCTCCAGCACCTGCCGGTAGAGGGGGTTCTGATTCAAGTCGCCCGCGAAGTCGGCTTCGCTGAGGTTGGCGACATAGATGACCGGCTTATTGGAGAGCAGCGGGCAATCGGCGATCAGCTCCTTTTCCTCCTCGGTGCAGGGGAAGTTGCGGGCGGACTTGCCCTCGCCCAGCCACTCATTCAGCCGCTCGAACAGCGCGGCTTCCGCCAGCGGTTTTTTATCGCCGCCCTTTGCCGCCTTTTTGCAGCGGTCGATGCGGCGCTCCACCAGATCGATATCGGAAAGCACCAGCTCCAGATTGATGGTCTCGATATCCCGCGCGGGACCGATCTCACCGCTGACATGGACGATCTCGCCGTCATTGAAGCAGCGCACCACATGGATAATGGCATCGACCTCGCGGATATGGGAAAGGAACTTATTGCCCAGCCCCTCGCCCTGCGAAGCGCCCTTGACCAGACCGGCGATATCCACGAACTCGATGACCGCGGGAGTCACCTTATCGGGGGAATACATCTCGCGCAGCTTATCCAGCCGGGGATCCGGCACCGGCACGATGCCGACATTCGGCTCGATGGTGCAGAACGGGTAGTTAGCCGCGCCCGCGCTGCCGCCGGTGAGGGCGTTGAATATGGTGCTCTTGCCGACATTCGGCAAGCCGACGATACCTAATTTCATATATCTCTACATCTCCTTAAAAAGTCTTTGTTTTACGGGGTTTTTGCGGTTTTATGTTTTTGGTTTACACCATTTTTACACCATTTCCGCATTTGGATCTATGGCGCTTCATCAGTCTATACCATAAAATTATAACAGATAGGCTCTTTTCTCTCAAGGTGTTTTTAGAATTTTGTGGGCAGGTAATCTATCATTATGCTGTATCCTAAGCCAAAGCGGAAGGACACCCATGGGGTCTCCTCCCGCTTCAAATATCTATTGGGTTTTTATCGTCTGGTCATGATATAACGGTCTTTATACTCCAGCACGGCTATTTCGCCGTATATTTTGCCAAGTGACGCTTCTATCGCCGCGCGGTCGGTATTTCTCATATCAATTTCGGTCACTATGGTGCCGTTTTGCATCAGCAGCAGCCGGTCGCAGTAGCTCAGGGCAAAGTTGGGGTCATGCAGGGTGATAAGCCCCGCTTGCTGCCGCTCATGCAGCACCTCTCTTATTTTCCCCAGCACCATGTGTCGATTGACAAAATCCAACGCGCTGTCCGGCTCGTCCATCAGCATCACCGGCGTATCCTGCGAAAGGGCGCGTGCCAGTATCACCAGCTGCTTTTGTCCCTCGCTTAAGGTGGCATAGTCCCGCCCTGCCAGCTCTGCCAGCCCCAAATGGGTCAGGTGCTCCATGGCAATTTGGCGGTGTGCTTCCCCGGGGGAATCCAAAAGACGCAGCCGGGCGTTAAAGCCCATCAGCACGACCTCCAGCACGGTTTTACCCATAATAGGGCTGCCGCGCTGCGGGATATAGCTTATCAGACGGGCGCGGCTTTTCTCGTCCAAATGGGTGGTCTCGGTCTCACCCACTATACAAGTGCCCTCTTTCATCGGCAGCAGACCGCAGGCGGCGCGCAGCAGAGTGGTTTTGCCGCAGCCGTTCAGTCCCAGCAGCGCGCAGAATTCTCCGCTTTCTACCGCAAGAGAAGCGCCGCGGACGATCTCCTTGCTGCCGTATCCGGTATGGATATTCCGCAAAGAAAGCAATGTGCTCATACCTTGCCCTCCTTGCGCTTACACATAAAGTACACCAGCACCGGCACACCGATAATGGTAGTAAGAATACTGATGGGCAGCCCGCCGGCATACAGGCTGCGGGCAAAAATATCTGCCACCAGCATCACGGCAGCGCCCACCATGGCGGAAAGCACCATGGTATCGGTATTTTCCCGTTTTATCATCATGCGGGCGATGTGCGGGGCGATAAGCCCGATAAAGGAGATCAGCCCCGTAATGCTGACGATCGAGGCGACCAGCAGGGTGGAAAGGGTAAGCACCGTCAGCCGCACCCGATACAGCCGCACTCCCAGTGTCAGGCACTCCTCTTCATTCAGGGAGAGCAGCCCCACCTGGCGGTGCAGCAAGAACAGCCCCACAAAGCCGATCAGCCAGAACGGCAGGATAGAAAGCACCTTGGAGGCTGTGACACCCGCAAAGGAGCCCATCGTCCAGTATTCGATAGCGGCAAGGTTGGATTCGCTGTCAGCATAGTACTTCAGCAGCATAATGACCGACTTTGCGACCGCCGAGATGACGATACCCGCCAGCACATAGGTAGCGGTGGTATTGGCACGGGTCGCCCGCACCAGCAGCATCACAAACGCCACGGCAAGCAGCCCGCCCGCGAAGGCGCCCAACGCAATGCCGCCCACGCCGATGCCGACACTGACGATGGCAATGGCGGCGCCCAGATTGGC
>JBNMIL010000175.1:0-3257 GCA_050873265.1 Angelakisella sp.
CTCCATGCCTGCGGAGGAACTTTGGTCGCTTTTCGTCGGCACGGTAAAGGAACAGATCAAATCCCCTCTGCGGGTGCTGCTTTCCCTTGCAGGCGCGGTACTGCTCGGCGCTTTGGTCAAGGGGATAGGAAGCTCCTTTGGCGGCGGGGTACATCAGGTGTTCGGGGTCATTATGACCGCCTTTGTCATTTCCCTCATTATCCGTCCAGTCATGGATTGTATTCTTTCACTCCAGACGGTCTTTGCCGATTTTTCTTTGTTCCTTGCGGTCTATATACCGGTCTTTGCGGGTATTATGACGACCGCGGGACAACCGATGACCGGCGCGCTTTACAATGTGATGCTGTTTGGCGCGTGTCAGGGGGTCAGTTCCTTATTGCAGGCAGCATTTGTGCCGGTCATCAGCTGCTATCTCTCTCTTGCCATCGTCACCGAGGTCGTCCCGCAGATGGGGCTGAGGGATATTGTGTCAGGCTTCAAAAAGCTCATCACCTGGGGGCTGGGGCTTACCATGACCATTTTTGTGGGGCTGCTCTCGCTACAGTCCGCCATAGCGGGCGGCGGAGATAATGTAGCGGTCAAGACCACAAAATTCATGCTCAGCAGCCTGATCCCCGGGGTAGGCGGCAGCCTTTCGGAACTGTTTATGGCAGCACAAGGCTGCGTCCAGCTTGTTAAAAGCACCGTAGGCGCTGCCGGTATCGCCATTGCGGTGCTCACATTTCTGCCGGTGCTGCTGCGCATCGCGCTGTGGCAAGCGGTCACGGCGGCAAGCAGCATTATGGGGGAGATGCTGGGTGCTGATGCCATTGCACGACTGCTCAAATCGGTCGGTTCAGCACTATCGGTCATGCTGGCGATCACACTGTACTATGCCATGCTTTTTATCGTTTCCACTTCGCTTATGATACTGGCGTTCAAAGGGGGCTGACCGAATGAGCGGATTGCAAAGCTGGTGCTATACGGTATTCGCAGGGGTGCTGTTCTCCGGCATCATTCTGCTGCTCACGCCCGGCGAACGTTTCCGCCCGCTGATGCAGCTCCTGCTGGGAGCGTTTCTGCTGGTCTGTCTGCTGACATGGGGCGGCCAGATAAGCATTGATTGGAAGATCGACACCGAGGAGGCAGAGCAGCGCCGGCAGGAGATCGCCGATCGGGCGGAGGATTATTTTGCGGCGCGGGTCGAAGCGCTTTCGCAGGAGGAGCTGGAGAAAACAGCGGGGGATATCTGTCCGACTATGGCATAAAGCAGGGGGAATTCCAAATATACATAAAAACAGAGGAAATCCCCGATGGCTCCAAAGAGACATTTCTGCTGCTGCGCCTGCCGCGGCGTTTATCGCAGCATACCACGGTCATCAGCCGCGCTTTGAGCTATCAGTTTGGTGTAAATGTGAGGATAGAGACTTATGGAACAGACGCCGAATAAAAAAGGAAAGGCAGGCAAAAAGCCGCCCAAGACCACATGGATCATGGCAGCGGGACTTTTGGGGATCCTGCTCATCGGCATAGCACCGATGCTGAAAACCGGCGGCAGCCCAAAAGAAACGGCGCAGGAGACCGTTCCTTCGGCGGAGGAATACGCTGCCGCGCTGGAAAGCAGGCTGGAGGGTATTTTAGGACGCATTGACGGTGTGGGTGAGGTCGAGGTAATGATCACGCTGAAAAGCGGCTACACCTACACCTATGCCGTTACCGAAAAAATAAACAGTGATGTCAGTGAGGAATATAAAAGTGACGACCAGCGCAAATCGCAGCAGAAAAACACCACCGAGCAAAGCTATGTTATGGTAGAGGACGGCAGCAGCCCGCTGGTCACGGCGCTCAATGAGCCGGAGATCAAGGGCGTCGTGGTGGTTTGCTCCGGTGGCGGCGATCAAAGGGTGGTGGCGGAAGTTACCGCTGCGGTCAGGACGGCGCTGGATATTTCCACGGCAAAGATCACCGTTTCCAAAATCAGCTCCGGCGCCGCCGGTCACTGATCTGTCATAAATCAATCTGCCTACAAAAAGGAGTGCATGGTGTAAGATGAAGCTATCTATCAAAAAGGGACATATCGTACTGGGGGCATTGGTGCTGGCTTTGGGGGCTGCGGTATATCTCAACTGGGATTACATGAAGCAAAATGACTATGTCGCGGCAGGGAATACCACGACGCAATCGACCGGTGATGAAACCGAGGGGACCGCAAATTACGGCGACGCTTATTTTGTATCGGCGCGGCTTTCCCGCACCCAGTCGCGTGATGAGGCAATGGACGCTCTGAAGTACATGTTGGAGGATACCGCCCTGGAGGAGGGCGCAGCAGCGGTATTGGCGCAGCAGGCGCAGTCGCTCGCCAAGACAATAGAGACCGAAGGGAAGATCGAGAACATAATAAAGGCAAAGGGCTTTACAGAGTGTATGGTCTATCTGGACGCCGATAAGGTCGATGTCATCGTACAAAGCGAGGGGCTGACCGACTGCGAAGCCGCGCAGATCATGGACGCAGTAATGAGCGAAGTAGATGTCGAGGAAAGCAATGTTTCCATCATCGAAATAAAGTAGTTGCCACCGGACCAAAATATTGTTATAATATATGAGTATCAGCTTGGTACAGGAGGTGCAATATTTATGGAATATGAAAACACTGCCGGCAGCCTGAAGATCTCCTCCGAGGTCGTGGCTTCGATAGCAGAATACGCAGTAAAAGAAGTAGAAGGCGTTGCCTGTCTCGCACCCATCGTTTCCAATATCGGCGGCTGGCTGCTGGAAAAGCAGACCATTAAGCCCATCTCGATCCAGATGAACGAGGGAAAAGCGACCATTGATATCCGCCTGCTGGTGGAGCCGAATGCCAAGATCCCCGTCCTCAGCCGCAAGCTGCAGGAGGCGGTCAAGGACGCCGTTCAAAGCATGACCGGCATTGAAGTAGCCACCGTGAACCTTTACATTGCCGGTGTTTCGGTACCCCGTACCGCCAATACCGCCGAATAAGAGTTCGACCGACAGCCTCCTTAATATTGCGTTAAGGAGGCTGTTTTACTGAATGGAGGACGACAAAATATGATGACCAGACGCGAAGCACGCGAGCAGGCGCTTGCCATGATCTTCGAAATGAATTTCAACGATAACTCTGTGGACGAAATGGTGGATAACGCTCTGATCTTCCGCGATGAGGCGGTAGACCCTTATGCGGTACAGATCGCCCGGCAGGTGCGCCTGCACTGGGAGGACAACCTTTCCGCCGTGGAGCAGTACAGCAAGAAGTGGAAGGC
>JBNMIL010000176.1:0-3217 GCA_050873265.1 Angelakisella sp.
GACGAAGAGGATCAGGTGCAGAACCGCGCGCTGCCTTTCGATCCATCCATCACCAGCGCCGCCCGTGCCCCGCAGGGTGCCGATGCGCCTGTTCCGCTGGATAACCGCAAGATCATTGCGCGCCGCGCCGCCATGGAACTGCGGAACGGCATTGCGGCAAATCTCGGCATTGGCATGCCGGAATATGTGGCAAAGGTCGCCCGCGAGGAAGGCTTCACCGATGTTATGACCCTTTCCGTCGAATCCGGCGCGACCGGCGGCACCCCGCGCAGCGGCTCTGCTTTCGGTGCCAATACCAATGTCGAGGCGATCCTCGATCAGCCCTCTCAGTTTGATTTCTATGATGGCGGCGGTCTGGATCAAACCTATCTCGGTCTCGCGCAGGCAGATGAATCCGGCAATGTTAATGTCAGTCTGTTCAGCGGTCGTCTTGCCGGCTGCGGGGGCTTCATCGATATCGCTCAGAACGCCCACAAGGTCACCTTCTGCGGCACCTTTACCGCCGGCGGCTTAAAAACCGCCACGGGCGATGGCAAGCTCACCATTCTGCAGGAAGGCAAAAATAAAAAGTTCCTGCGCAGTGTCGATCAGGTCACCTTCAGCGCTCGTTACGCCGTAGAGACCGGTCAGCCCGTTCTGTTTATTACCGAGCGTGCCGTCTTTACACTGGATCAGCGCGGTCTGGTGCTTATTGAGATCGCCCCCGGAGTCGATTTGGAGCGCGATGTACTGGCACAGATGGAATTCCGTCCCGTTGTGGCAGATGACCTGAAGCTGATGGACGAGCGTATCTTCCGTGATGAACCTATGGGGCTTGTCATCGAATAAGTCCCGACCGATCTCTCGGCAAAAGCCCTGCCCCGTTAACGGCTCTCTGGCTGATGAGGCAATGCCTCCCCTGCCGTCTCTATGGTGATGAAAGGAGAATAAACTTAAATGAGGATACTGTTTCTGGAACACAGCGGTTTTCTGGTGGAAACGCCGGAACGCTACCTGTTATTTGACTGGTGGAAAGGCGAGCTGCCGCCTCTGGAGAGAAATAAGCCGCTGGCTGTTTTTATCAGTCACGGACACGAGGATCATTGCAATCCGGCGGCTTTCACCTTAGATGACGGCAGTCGGGAGGTCAGCTTCTTTTTGGGGAATGATATTGCCCTGACACCGGAACGCTGTGGGGAATGGTCTCTCTCCCTTGCCACACTGCGCCGCTGTCATCGCATGGCAGGCGGGGAAAGCCTGACCATGCCGGACGGATTTACGGTCACGTCGCTCCCCTCCACCGATGAGGGCGTTGCCTTTTTGGTCAAGTGCGGCGATAAAACCATCTTCCACGCCGGCGACCTGAACTGGTGGCATTGGGAGGGCGAAGATCCCGCATGGAACAGCGAAATGGAGGAGAAATTCAAGACCTATACCCTCCCGCTGCGCGGCATGCGGCTGGATCTTGCCATGCTGCCCATGGATCCTCGGCTGGGCGTTGCGGGCTATCTGGCTGCGGCATATTACCTGCAGCTTTGTGATATCCGTCACTGTCTTCCCATGCACCAGTGGGAGCAGTTTGATTTTACCGACGGTTTTTTGCAGAGCTTTCCGCAGTACCGCGGCATTGTACTGCCCATTCATCATAACGCCGAAACCTTTGAATTGTGAGGACAAAAAATGGATCAGAAAGAGCTGGAGCAGATTACGCGCACCCGCATTGCCAAAAATGCGTTCATGAATTACAACCATCTGGAGCTTGTATTTATCACGCCGGAATATTGCGAATGTCGGCTGATTGTGCGTCCGGAATCCACCAACCACTATGGCTTTGTCCACGGTGGCGCGTTATTCAGCCTTGCCGATGTGACTGCGGGCAGCTTGGCACACGCCGATGGGCACCGTCATGTCACCCAGAACGCTTCATTCCACAATATCGGTAATCAAAAGGACGGTATCATTACCTGCCGTGCCTCCGTCACACACCGTGGGCGTACTACCTGTCTTGTATCGGTGCGTATCACAGGCACAGGGGGCAAACTGCTGGCGGTCGGGGAATTCACCTACTTCTGCATCGGTGAATAACCGTGTAAAATTGCCGCAATGCGTCTCTCCACAACAAAACGACCTATATAAAAACACCCGGCAGCGGAGCTTCCCTCCCCTGTCGGGTGTTTTTATATTCCAGTCGGCTTTATCTGCCCAGCCTCTCGCGGACTGCCTGCCGCAGACCCGCGGCGTCCAGCCCCATACGGCGCAGCAGCTCCCGCCGCTTGCCGTGGTAGATCCACCGGTCTGGCAGCGCCAGCACGTGCACCGGCGTTTGGCTCTCCCGCTCGGCAGCAAACTGCTGCAGCAGGCTCCCAAGCCCGCCGATGGCAGCGACCTCCTCGTACACTATGAGCGGCTTGCCCTCCGCCAGCAGCTCGGTCATCATTTCTTCGTCAAAGGGCTTCAGGAAGCGGGCGTTCACCAGCCCCATCTCAATATTGTCCAGCGCCAGCAGGCGGCGCGCCTCCTCCGCCTCCCCTACAAAGTCCCCATAGGCGATCACGGTCACTTCGCCCTCGTGCAGCCGCTCCCAGCGTCCCACCGGCAGCGGCTCTGTGGAAAGGGGCTGCTCCGGCACGGTATTTTTGCTGTACCGCAGCAGGAAAGGGCTGTCCATGGTAAATCCGGTCGCAAGCAGTCGGGCGCTCTCTGCGGCGTCCTTGCCCTGCGCCAGCGTGATATCGGGAATGGGCAGCAGCAGCGAAACATCAAAGATACCCTGATGCGAAACGCCGTCCTCCCCAATGACGCCGCAGCGGTCGATGCCTACCACCACCGCGCCACCCATGCGGGCGATGTCGTGGTTGATCTGGTCGTACCCTCGCTGCAAAAAGGTGGAGTAGATGGTCACAAAGGGCTTCATGCCGCTTAATGCCAGCGCGTTTGCCAGCACCAGCGCGTGCTCCTCGGCAATGCCCGCGTCAATAGATCGCTTCGGGTATTTCCTCGCGAATTCCGTCAAATGCGCACCGGTGGTCATCGCCGGCGTTATGGCATAGATGCGCTCATCTTTCGCCGCCAGCTCCAGCAGCGCCGCGCTTACCGCCTTGCCGGGCGTTGTGCCGCTCGCGGCGGACTGCCGCCCGCTCTGTGCGTCAAAGGCGCCCACGCCGTGCCACAGCCCGTCGGGGTCGTCGGTGCAGTAGTCACACCCATGCCCTTTCTCGGTGACAACATGCAGCAGCAC
>JBNMIL010000177.1:0-3178 GCA_050873265.1 Angelakisella sp.
CCCGAAAAGGAAACCGAAGTCCCTCCCCGCGCGGGGAGGGACTTCGGTTTCCTTTTCGGGGTTTAGCCCCAGACATTGGGCTGCTGGTGGTTGGGATTGTAGGTCACGGTCACAGGTCCCATCTCCTCGCCCGGGCGCAGCAGACGCGCCATCACCACGAACCGCTGGTTATCGGTATTGCCGTAGAATCGGGTGCAGGTGGAAAGGGTGAGCAGCTTATCACTGGAATTGACATCGACATTGAAGGTATGGCGGGAGCGGCTCTGCGCACCGGCGATCACGCTGTCGATGTTGCCCTCGGCATTGATGTACCAATCGGTGCCCTCGGTGTAAAAACAGGCGAAGATCACGAACGCCATATCCTCGCTGGGGGTGGAGTAGTAGATGTAGGGGTACTGCTCCGCCCAGCTGGTGTAGTGGTAGCTCAGCAGCGATTCAAACATCTGCTGACCGGCATAGTAGGTGGAGGGCGCCGCGTTCCAGCGGCAGTTCTTCCAGTTGTGCCCATAAATGACATTGTTGCTGGAAAGGGTATCGCCGGTGCCGAACTGCGTCGCGGTCTGCGTCCACAGCACGCCGTAGTAGCTCTGGTTGCGGTCCAGCCCGCGGTGCAGGTAATAGTGGTCCTCGCTGGAATTCTGCAAAACGGGGTAGTTGATATTGGTGCCCGGGATCTTCAGCCATGCCTTGACATCGCTGTTCAGCGACTGATAGTAGCCGAGGTTCGCGGAGCCAGTGTTGCCGGTATAAACGCTCGCCTTAAAGTTGCCGCCGGTCTGCGTGGCGGAAAGCGCCCGCCCGCCGCTGCTCAGCTTGCCGCCGCTTGCGGGCAGCTCGGTGCTGTCATTGGTGGAGGTATTGGTGGTCTGGGCGTATTTCTTCGCCTCCTCGGCAGCCTTTGCCGCGGCTGCCGCTTCCTCCGCCGCTTTCTTCAGCGCGGCGTCCGCCTCCTCGGCGGCGGCGCTCACATAGGCAGTCAGGTTCGCTTCGGCGGCGGTACGGCTCTCCCGCGCCGCCAGCTCCACGCCCTCCCGCTCTCCGGTCTGACGGCTCTCCGCCGTCGCCAGCGCATCGGCAAGGGCGGTATTGGCACGGGCGGTCACTACGCCGTTTACCCCCACGCCGATGACCGCGCACATCGCGACCGCAGCGACTGCGGCAGTCACTCTTCTGCGGCGATATTTTTTAGCCCGCTGAGCTTTGGTCTCTCTGGTCGTTTCTCCCATAACAGTCTCCTTTTTTCGGGAATGTTGCCTTGTTCCGGCACCGGAGCCGGTGTATGGTGCCAGTATAGCACATTTTTTCCGCTTTGCAAAGGTCTTTCCTGCATTGGCTGCGTTTCCCATCATCCCTGCCCGCCCCGCGCTCTCCCTCCCCGCCAAACTTTCCGCGTCGGACAGAAAAGCACCCGCCCCCTTTTCGGGACGGGTGACTTATGTTACAGCTCTTTTCTCATGTAATCCGGCGCGAATTCGGTATAGCCGTGCTTGGGGTAAAAGCAGTGGGATTCAAAATATTCCCGACCGCCCAGGTGGATCTGCACGGCGGTCTTACCCTGCCGGCGCAGGTATTTTTCCGCCGTTTCCAGCAGCGCTGTGCCGATCCCCTGCCGTTTTTTATCCGCCTTGATGTACAGACGGCGCAGCTTTGCCTCGCCGCCGGGCAGCGAGGTATACCCCCCGTAGCCGATCACCCGGTCATCGTTATCAATGACCAGCCAGAACATATCCCCCTTATCCAGGTAGCAGCCGCGGATATCCAAGAGGTCGTCATTCAGGTGCGGCGGGCGCCCGATGGCGTCCTTCGCCTCCAGCACCATGCAGATCATATCGTCCCGATATTTCTCCTCGTAGGGAATGATGCGGTAGCCCCTGTCATTCGGCTGCGCCGCCTTCTTCCCCTCCGCGATCTTTTTTTCGGTATCCTCCAGCATCTCCTGCCGCAGCGCCGTCAGGTAGAGGGAAAACGCCGCCTTATCCCAGCCGTAGGTGCGGTTCAGTTCGTATTCCTCCGGCACCCATGTCTCCAGCGGCGATTCATTGTGCTGAATGACCGCCTCAAAGTTATCGATCGCCTTGTAGATCTTCGCCTCCACGGTCTCCCTCGCCGCCATCTCCTCATACAGGGCGCGCATCTCCTCGGCATAGGGCTGCGGCAGAGCGGCTACCCAGTCATACAGCAGCCGTTCCTCGGTCGCCTCGTCCGCCGCCGTCTTGCGGAAGCTGGGGATATCCCCCGTGAACGATTCGCCCAGGTCGTGGATCAGCAGCATTTTGATTACCTTGTCCATATCCGCCTCGGGAAATTCGTCCCGCAGGAAATACGCCATCAGCGCCGCGCGCCAGCAGTGCTCCGCCACGCTCTCCCGCCGTCCGTCCTCAAGGACGCAGTGGCGGGTCGTGCTTTTCAGGCGGTCAGCCACCGCCAGTGTTTCCAGCAGTTTTCTCGGTTCCATGTTACGCCCTCCTTACAGCAGCTTTTCGTATAGCCTGAACCATTTCAGCCCGTATTCACCGTAGCCCAGATCCACCGTCTCGATGTACCGGAAGCCGCAGCTCTCGTACAGCCGGATCGCCGGGGTGTTGATCTCATGGACGTCCAGCCGCAGCGCCTTCTTCCCTTCGGCAGCGGCGTATCCGGCGGCAAATTCCAGCAGTGCCCGCCCTACGCCGTGTCCGGTATACTCCGGCAGCGCCGCAAAGGTGTAGATGGTGAACTGCTCCTCCTCCGCCAGCGGCAGCTGCCAGCGGGCAGGACGCGCCGCGGGCTCCTGTTCCTCCCGCAGCATCATTGTCCCGACGATCCTTCCCTTGTCCTCCGCCACAAATAGCTCTCCGGCGGCTTCTCCCATCTCGGCGTCCCGCAGGGTAGGGTACAATCCCTTCTCCCAGCCGGGGTAATTTTCCACCGCCTGTAATGTATCGCATACGGTGTCGTACAGAGCCGCCACCGCCGCCAGATCCTGCCTTGTCGCTTTTCTTACCCGCATTTCGGTTCCTTTCCCGTTCTGTTTTCTCCATTGTAGTCCTTTCCGCCCCCCGCCGCAAGCCCTTTTGCGCCGTATCGCTTGCCACCCTGTCCCAAAAACGCTATAATATTATAGTTAAGCTGATGGTTCGGCTTCTCCCCGCTCACGGACGCCCGCAGGGCAGCCCGCCTGCGGCGGGCTGCCCTGCGG
>JBNMIL010000178.1:0-3177 GCA_050873265.1 Angelakisella sp.
ACTGCAAATTTCCCCGTTTTCGTCCGTATTAGTGAGAGAACTTCTCTTTACCGGTAAATAATCGAAATCATCGGCACACCCCCGACGAAAAGCCGAGGGTCAGCTGCCAATCCAAGCCCCATCGAAAAACAAGGGGCTTGCTTAACCGCACCTTGAAAACAGAATAGTTATTTTACGCGCGCATACTCACATACCCAGCCCCGCGCGGGAAGCCGCTCCAAAAAGAAAACCGGCTGTCATCTTCGACAGCCGGCAGGATAGTCTTGTTATCAGGGGTCTGATTACTGCTCTTCCTTCATCTTTGCAAAGCACTCGCTGCAATAAACAGGACGGTCCTCACGGGGACGGAAGGGAACCTTCGCCTCTTTGCCGCAGTTGGCGCAGACAGCGGTGAACATCTCACGGTCGGTTCTCTGGTTCTGCTTGCGGGCGTCGCGGCATGCCTTGCAGCGCTGGGGCTCATTGGCAAAACCACGCTCGGCATAGAACTCCTGCTCACCGGCGGTGAACACGAACTCGTTGCCACATTCTTTGCATACTAAAGTCTTGTCTTCGTACATTCTTCATTACCTCGCTTTGGAATCTCTGCCCTCACACGGTTGTTAAGGGAGTTTTTGTATATATCACCCGACGAATTCGGGCAGATACCTTACTGGGTGGAATAGAACTTTCGCAGCTTTCGTCTGACTCTTTGCAGGGCGTTATCCACAGCTTTGGAATGAGAAGAAAGAAGAGATGCTATTTCCGCATAGGAGTAGCCGACTAAGGATAGCCGCCATACCCGCCGCTCAAACTCGGTCAGTCGGGTCTGCATCCAGCGGTGCAGCTCCCGCTCAAATTCCGAAGCCTCCACCAGCGCCTCCGGCTGTTCCTCGTCCCCCGCGGGACGATCCTCCGGCAGCGGCTCGTAGCGGCTCAGCGGCTCATTGCGGCGGGAAAGCGCCGCGCGGGAGGCGGTGTTCATGCTGTTGCGGGCACAGGCAATGGCATAGGGGAGAAAATCTCCCGCCTCGGGGCGGTAGTGGCGCACGGCGCTCATCACGCCCAGAAAACCCTCCTGAACGAGATCGTCGCGTTCCATGCCCGGCAGGTCATATTCCTCTGCCATTCGGCGCAGGCGGGGCAGCAGCCGTGCCGCCAGTGCCGTAAAAGCGCCTGTTTCCGCCTTGGCGGCAGCCGCAGCCAACGCCTCATCGGACATAGCTTCCCAGTGTTTTTGCATAGGCACATACTCCAGTTCCGGCGGGTATTCCTGCCGGTACATTATCCATCTTACCCCAAGTGAGGGGGCTTGTCAAGCGTTTCTTGGTCTTTTTTTACAAAAAGTGTTTATGGTACTGTACGAATTTTGTATTCTTTCGGCTTTGGCGGGAATTTATATTGGCAATATGCCACAAAATACAGGAGGAAGCAGGCGGAAATTTGCCGTATATGGGGGCAGATGGGGTCCACATTGTCCTCCGGTGAGAAAAATGCTTAGGCAGAGTACACAAGCTGCCTGCCGCGGGGTCAAAACAGACAAAAGGCCGCCGGTCTCCGCCGCCCCGCCGCGCCCCAAAGGGGCGCTCCCCGCCTTCGGCGGGGCAGCCGGCGCCGCAGGCGCCGGCCGGCGGGGCGGCGGGAGACCCTGCGGCTTGGCAAATTCCAATATAGGCGGCAGCCTGTTACCGGCTGCGGCGCAGTACCTCCCGCACAAAACGCCAGACCCGTCCCACGGAAGCGACCGACATTCTTTCCCGCGCGGTGTGGATCTCCAGCATCTCGGGACCGATGGAAACGCAGTCCAGCCCGGGCAGCTTTTCACACAGCAGCCCGCACTCCAGACCGGCGTGGATCGCCTCGATCTTCGGCTCGGCGCCGTACTGCTCCCGATAGACCTCACACATCAGCTCCCGCAGCGGGCTTTCGGTATGGTATTCCCATGCCGGATAGTCGCCGAAGACCTCTACGGTACCGCCCAGCTGGCGGGTCAGCACGGTCAGCCGCTCGGTCAGCATCTCCTTTTGGCTGGCAAGGCTGCTGCGGACGCCGAAATGCAGCTCCACGGCGTCCTTTTCGGTGGTGAGAATACCGAGATTGAGGGAGGTCTGCACCAGACCGGGCAGGCTGCCGCTCATTGCCTGAATGCCGTCGGGAACGGTGAGCAGCATGCAGATGACCCGCCTCGCGCTTTCCTCGGTGAGGACTTCGCAGGTCTTTTTGCCGAGGGAGGCGGCGGTGACGGTAAGATCCGGCTCGGCAGGGGCATACTCCTTACGGAGCTGGGGCTGCCACAGGGCGGCAAGCCGCTCCAAAGCGGCGGTATCCTCGCAGAGAAGCCGTGCTTCGGCTTCATTGGGAATGGCGTTATCCTTCTGCCCGCCGCTGACCGAGATAAGACGGCAGGGAGCGGTGCGGCAGGCGGCGCTGACCAGCCTGCCCAGCAGCATATCGGCATTGGCACGCCCCTTATCGATCTCGACGCCGGAATGACCGCCGACCAGACCGGAGACTTTAAGCTGTACCTCGGTGCCGGTAAGGGGTTCCCGCTCCACCGGCAGGCGGCAGTAGGTGCGGTTGCCGCCTGCGCAGCTGACGGTAAAGACGCCCTCCTCCTCGGAATCGAGGTTGACCATATTGCGACCGGTCACAAGGGTCGGCTCCAGCACGGCGGCGCCCAGCATACCGATCTCCTCATCGCTGGTGATGATGCACTCCAGACGGGGGGCGGGCAGCCCCTCCTCCGCCAGCAGTGCCAGCATCATGGCGACGGCGATGCCGTCATCGCCGCCCAGCGTGGTGCCCTTGGCATAGACCCAGCCGTTCTCCTCCACCAGATCCAGCCCCTCGGTCGCCATATCCTTTTGGCAGCCGCTTTCCTTTTCGCACACCATATCCAGGTGCCCCTGCAGGACGACCGGCGCGGCGTCCTCATAGCCCTTGGCGGCGGGCTTGACGATGATGACATTATCATGGCTGTCGCGGGTGTGCTGCAGACCGTGAGAAACGGCGAACTGCTCGCAGTAATCCGCGATCTGTTTGGTATTGCCGGAGCCGTGGGGAATACCTGCGATCTCCTCGAAATAATGGAATACCGCTTGGGGTTCCAAGTGACCAAGAATTCTATTCATACCTAAAACGCTTCCTTTCCGGTGATCTGCAAAGGGGACGGGTGTTCCGCGGCGGAGCCGCTTCCGG
>JBNMIL010000179.1:0-3175 GCA_050873265.1 Angelakisella sp.
GACCCGTCGCCGCCGCATTTGCGGCGGAACCGCCCTGCGGGCGGTGGGCTGCGCCCCGCTTGCCGCTTTTCTCCCGCCCAATGTGCCAATTCCCCGCAAAATCCCCCGCAATCCCTTGCAAATGCCGCAAAAACCCGTATAATATAGAGGTATATATCCTACTGAAAGGGAGAAAGAAATACTATGGCAGATCAAAAGAAAATGGTGGCGGAGATCACCTCGATGGAGGACGATTTTGCCCAGTGGTACACCGATGTGGTCAAAAAGGCGGAGCTGGTCGATTACGGCAGCGTCCGCGGCTGCATGATCATTCGTCCCTACGGCTACGCCATCTGGGAAAATATCCAGCATATCCTCGACGGCATGTTCAAAGCGACCGGTCACCAGAATGTCTATATGCCCATGCTCATTCCGGAAAGCCTGCTGCAAAAGGAAAAGGACCATGTAGAGGGCTTTGCCCCCGAGGTGGCTTGGGTCACCATGGGCGGCGAGGAAAAGCTGGAGGAGCGTCTGTGCGTGCGTCCCACCAGCGAAACGCTGTTCTGCGAGCATTATTCCCACATTATCCACGGCTACCGCGACCTGCCCAAGCTGTATAACCAGTGGTGCAGCGTCATGCGCTGGGAAAAGACCACCCGCCCCTTCCTGCGCAGCGCCGAGTTCCTGTGGCAGGAGGGCCACACCATGCACGAGACCGCCGAGGAAGCCAAGGCGGAAACGGTACGCATGCTGAATGTCTACGCCGAAATGTGCGAAAAATATCTGGCGATCCCCGTGGTCAAGGGCATCAAGACCGATAAGGAAAAATTCGCGGGCGCGGAGCAGACCTATACCATCGAGGCCATGATGCACGACGGCAAGAGCCTGCAAAGCGGTACCTCCCACTACTTCGGTGATGGCTTTGCCCGTGCGTTCGATATCCAGTTCACCGACCGCAATAATACCCTGCAATATCCCCATCAGACCAGCTGGGGTCTTTCCACCCGCATCATCGGCGCCATCATCATGACCCACGGCGATAATAACGGTCTGGTGCTGCCCCCCGCGGTCGCGCCCGTTCAGGTCATGGTCGTCCCCATCGCCCAGCACAAGGAGGGTGTTGCCGAGACCGCTTCCGCCCTGTGCGAGCGCCTGAAAAAGACCTTCCGCGCCGATATCGACCTTTCCGAGAACAGCCCCGGTTGGAAGTTCGCCCAGTACGAGATGAAGGGCGTCCCGCTGCGTCTGGAGATCGGACCCAAGGATATCGAGGCCGGACAGTGCGTGCTGGTCCGCCGCGATAACCGTGAAAAGACCTTTGTCAAGCTGGAGGATCTTGAAAGCGAGATCACCCGCCTGCTGGGCGAGGTCCACGACAGCCTGTACCAAAAGGCGCTTGCCAACCGCGAGGCGAACACCTATGTCGCCCACGATATGGCGGAGATGCACAAGGTCGCGGACGGCACCAACGGCTTCTACAAGACCATGTGGTGCGGCGACCTCGCCTGCGAGCTGAAGATGAAGGACGAGATCGGCGTCACCAGCCGCTGCATGCCGCTGGAGCAGGAGGATCTCGGCACCACCTGCGTCTGCTGCGGCAAGCCCGCCAAGCACATGATCATCTGGGGCAAGGCGTATTGATCTTGTCCCCCCATCAAAGTTTCTTATAGCCGCCGGAAAACCGCCCACGGGGAACGCCCCGCAGGGGGAGCCGTTCCCTGCGGGAACGGCTCTTACGGGCTTCGCCCGTTCCGGCGGCTTTGCCGCCGCCCTGCGGGGCGTCCCCTCAGGGCGGCATTTTAATACCGTCTTTTCTGATAAAAGGAGGAGATCCCTATGGGCTGTACCCACGATTGCAGCACCTGCGGTCACGATTGCGGCAGCGAGCAGGATTTTTCCAAAAAACTCAACGAAATGAGTAAGGTCAAAAAGGTCATCGGTGTTGTCAGCGGCAAGGGCGGCGTCGGCAAATCCCTCGTCACCAGCCTGCTCACCGTCAGTATGCAGCGGCTGGGCTATCATACCGCTATCCTCGATGCCGATATCACCGGTCCCAGTATCCCGCAGGCATTCGGTGAGCGGGAAAAGATTGAAACGCTTGGCGAGGTCATGCTGCCCGCCGTTTCCCGCTTCGGCACCCAGATTATGTCCATCAACCTGCTGCTCCCGCAGGAAAGCGACCCCGTCGTCTGGCGGGGACCGGTCATTGCCGGCGCGGTCGGGCAGTTCTGGACAGATGTGTACTGGAAAGATGTTGACTTCATGTTCGTCGATATGCCCCCCGGCACCGGCGATGTCCCCCTCACCGTGTTCCAGTCCCTTCCCGTCGATGGCATCATCGTCGTCACCACCCCGCAGCAGCTCGTCGGCATGATCGTGGAAAAAGCGGTCAAAATGGCGGAACTGATGAATGTGCCCGTGCTGGGGCTGGTGGAGAATATGAGCACCTATACCTGCCCCGATTGCGGCAAGCAGCACGCCATCTTCGGCGAAAGCCACCTCGAGAGCATCGCGGCGGCGCACCATATCCCCGTGCTGGCACGGCTGCCCATTCAGCCGGCGCTCGCTTCGCAGATGGACAGCGGCACCATCGAGCTGTTTGAGGGCGACTTTATGCAGCCCGCCGCCGACCGCCTTGCCGCCCTGCTGCCCCGCTGAAAGGAGACAACACCCATGATCCTCACCATTGATATCGGCAATTCCAATATCTGCTTCGGCGTGTTCGAGGGCAAAACCGCCCTCTTTACCGCCCGCGCCAAAACCGACCCCCTGCGTACCGAGACGGAATATGCCGTCCTCCTCTCGCAGATTTTCGCGCTGCATCACTTCGATGCCTCGCAGCTCACCGGCGCCGCCATTTCCTCGGTGGTGCCGGCACTCACCGCCGTTTTCAGCGATGCCGTGCGGATCCTCGGCAACGGCAGTATCCCCACCGTCGTCGTCGGACCGGGGGTCAAGACCGGACTGAATATCCGCATTGATGAGCCTGCCTCCCTTGGCGCGGATCTCGCCTGTACCGCCGTGGGCGCGGCGGAAAAGTACCCCCTGCCCGCCATCATTATCGATCTGGGCACCGCCACAAAAATCACCGTCGTCACCGAGGACTGCAGCTTCATCGGCGGCGCTATCCTCCCCGGCGTCAAGATCTCGCTGGAGGCGCTCTCCGGCTCCGCGTCGCTGCTGCCCTCCATCGGTC
>JBNMIL010000180.1:0-3085 GCA_050873265.1 Angelakisella sp.
CGTCGGTGCAGTTGTCCGCCACCACGAAGACCGCCCGCTTGTCCGCCGGATAGGTCTGGGCGGACAGGCTATCCAGCAGCTGTCCGATGACCGCCGCCTCGTTGCGGGCGGCGATCAGCACCGCCATGCGCCGGGGCGCCGCCTCCGGCGGCAGTCTGCCCCATTCACCCTGTCCCGCGCAGGACAGAACGCTTACGCCTTTTTGACAGGGTGGCGAATGACCGTCCGGCGCTTTTCCAGTGCCGTGCGGCGGGGGTCGGAAAGATAGATCTCGTGGTGGCGGCGGGTCTCGCTCAGGTCGTTCCGGTAGCCCCGCTCCGCCAAAAAGCGATCCATTTTCGCCACCGTCGCCGGTTCGTCATCGTAGCTGCCAAGGTGCAGCATCTGCACGCACAGCCCCTCCTCGATGGTCAGAAGCTCCGCCGCAGAGCAATCCAGCTTTTTCTTGCGGGAGGCGGTCTCCACTGCCCAGTCAAAGTCCGCCTTGGTGATAAAATCCGGCAGGCGCAGAACCGAAAGCCAGCAGAAGCCGGATTTTTCGGCGTAGTTGATGCTCTCCGCTCCCTCCTGCCACCAGAAGCCCTCCAGCGGCGGCACCACATAGTCGTAAAAGCCCTTGATGCGGTAGTCGGTCTTATAGCTCATTTTCAGCGTGTAGGCTACGGCATACAGCACCGCCAGCGCCTGCTGATAAGCGCCGCCCGCCTCGTTGGGGTCGCCGCTGCCCCGCACCGCGATGTAGCTTGCCGCCGGCACCGTCACCAGCTCCGGCGTCTCCTTCGGCAGGTAAAATTCCCGATATTCCTTCTTGAAATCGAACGGCATGGTCTTGCTCCTTTCGGGGGGGGGGATTTTGGGACCGGCTCAGCGCCGCCACTGCATCTGGATATGGGGAATTCCGTCCTCCAGAAATTCCTCCGAGGTCTGGCGGAAGCCTGCCTTTTCGTAGAGCGATCTGGCATAGGTCTGCGCCTCGATGGTGACGACCTCGGCGCCGAATTTTTCCTGTGCCGTCTCCAGCGCCGCCGCCACGATCCGGCTGCCCATGCCGCAGCGCCGCTTTACCGCAATGACCCGACCGATGGAAACGGTGGGAAAGGTAGTGCCCTGCGGCAGCGCTCTGGCATAAGCCGCGATGTCCTCCCCCTCCCGCAGCCAAAGGTGGTACGCCGCGCGGTCGGCGTTATCGACCTCCTGGTAGGGGCACTGCTGCTCCACCACAAAAACGGCGACCCGCAGCTTGTAAATCTTGTGCAGCTCCTCCGCACTCAGCTCCGAAAAATGCTTGACGATCAGTTCCATGGTTTCTCCTTTTTTCGCTTTGTTTTTGGCTTTTTCCGGCGGCAAATCGGGTGTTTTTGCTCCCTGCGCCCCCGCAGGAGACCCCGCAGGGCAGCGCTGCGCGCTGTGCCGCCCCGCAGGGCGGGGCGCCCGCCGCGACTGCCGCCGCGACCCCTGCGGGGTCTGCCCTGCCCCACCCGCTCAGTCCCGCCGGGAGCGATGCCGCCGGACACCGCCGAGTAAAAGACCTCCCGGGCGCGCGGGGCACCGGAAGGTCCTGATTTATATTTTGGGCGGATTATGCTTCATCTTCGTCCACTTCGGCGGTCAGGTTTACCTGCCCCAGTTTTTTGGGGGCGGCGGCAGCGGTGCGCCCCATCAGCTTATCGGCGTTCGCCATCACCTTGGCGGCGATCTCCTCCGCCAGCTCGGGGTTCTGCCGCAGGTACTCCTTGGCGTTATCTCTACCCTGTCCCAGACGGACATCGCCGTAATTGAACCATGCGCCGGATTTCTGCACGATATCCAGCTTGCTGCCGAGGTCAAGGATCTCGCCGAGGCGGGAAACGCCCTGACCGTACATGATATCGAACTCCGCCTCCTTGAAGGGCGGGGCGACCTTGTTCTTGACCACCTTGACCCGAACCCGGTTGCCGATGACCTCGCCGCCGGATTTGAGCTGCTCGGTACGGCGGACATCGAGCCGGACGGAGGAATAGAACTTGAGGGCACGGCCGCCGGGGGTGGTCTCCGGATTGCCGTACATCACACCGATCTTTTCACGCAGCTGGTTGATGAAGATGACGATGGCGTTGCTTTTGCCGATGGCGCCGGTCAGCTTACGGAGCGCCTGGCTCATCAGGCGTGCCTGCAGACCGACATGGGTATCGCCCATTTCGCCCTCGATCTCCGCCTTGGTGACCATCGCGGCGACCGAGTCCACGACTACCACATCAACGGCGCCGGAGCGAACCAGCGCTTCGCAGATTTCCAAAGCCTGCTCGCCGGTATCGGGCTGAGAAACGAGCAGCTGGTCGATATCCACGCCGAGGTTCTTGGCATAGACGGGGTCCAAAGCATGCTCGACATCGATGAAAACGGCGGAACCGCCGCGCTTTTGGGCTTCCGCCACGACATGCAGCGCCACGGTGGTCTTACCGCTGGATTCCGGTCCATAGATCTCGACGATCCTGCCACGGGGCAGACCGCCGATGCCCAGTGCCATATCCAGCGACAGCGAGCCGGTGGGGATCGCCTCGACATTCATGGTGGCGTTCTGACCGAGACGCATTACGGCACCCTTGCCGAACTGCTTTTCGATCTGGCTGATGGCGGTTTCCAGCGCCTTTTGCTTATCACCGGCGGCGGGGGCTGCGTCCTTCGCTTTTTTCTCGATTGCCATGCTGTTTCCCTCCAAGATAGCGTTCTTCTGCCTACCATTGTACACGATTTTTCCGCCGATTGCAAGCCCAAAAACGAAAATTTGTTCGTGGCTGGGATAAAAATTTCCGAGCGGGGCGGCGACCCGACGGGAAGCGGAGCCGCCCCGCCCTATTGGGGAGATTTTGAGAAAACTCCTCGCGCACGGGCGCAGGTACGCGCGTGTACGGGCGGGCGCGCGGGAGGGTGGTCGCGGTGAAGAGGGTGTGGGAGACAGATTTGCCGAGAAAAGAAGCGGGAGACCCGAAAGTATTTGGTCGTTTCCCGCATAGTCCCCCTCCTCAGAGGAGGGGACAGGGGTGGTGGTTCGCCATTCCGCGCTCCAGCGCGGCAGGCGATAAAAATGCGTCGCTGACACCTTATA
>JBNMIL010000181.1:0-3044 GCA_050873265.1 Angelakisella sp.
GATTTGAACCCTCGCGGCACTTTCGCACCCTACTCCCTTAGCAGGGGAGCCCCTTCACCACTTGGGTACATCTCCAAGGGTTACGATTCGTTTGCGGCGGAGGTGATGGCGGAGAGGATGGGATTCGAACCCATGGCTCTGTTGAGTCACCGGTTTTCAAGACCGGCTCCTTAAACCGCTCGGACACCTCTCCACGGCTTATTATCGTGCTCCAATATATTATCATATCCGCAGGGGGTTCGTCAAGCAATAAATTTGGATTATTTTTGCGCTTGTTCCACGGGGCTTATCGTCACGCCGGTATAATAGTGCAGCAGGATCTCCCACCAGCCCTTTTTATGCTGCGCCATGTACTGCGCCCCGTACTGCGAAAGCCCCACTCCGTGCCCGTAGCCCAGCACCTCTATGGTAAAAAGGTCGTTTTTGTATTCCACCATAAAGGCAGCGCTGCGCAGTCCCAACAGCGTGCGAAGCTGCTGCCCCGTCAGCACACGGTCGCCCGCCTGCACCGCCGTAACATAGCCTGCCTCGCTGCGGGAAAGGATCTTCAGCCATTCCTCCGGCTTCTGACCGGTCAGGATAGAGGCGGCGGTCAGCTTTTTGCGCAGCTCGGCAGCGGTAAGGGTCACGGTGCTGCGGAAGCCCGGGGCGTTCTCGTCCCACTCGCTTTTTACAGGAGTAAGATAGGGGAGAGACCCCTCCCACACATTGCCCGCGTCCTCGGTGGTCTTGCCGGCACTGATGGCAAAATACGCCGCCACAATGGGCTGCCCCTCATAGGTGATCAGATGCTTCATCGCCTCCGCCGCCGCGCGGTCAATCTTCTGACGGTATTCCTCGTAACGGTCGCCCCACATGGCTTTCATGCCCTCATCGGTCACATAGCCCAGCCGCTTGGCGGGATCGGCGGCGAAGTCCGCCCCCTTCAGCTCCTCGGGCGGATCGGCGCGCCGCAGCGCCGCTAAATAATGCGCGTTGGTGTAGCTTGCCACCCCCTGCGCGATCAGCGCTTCCTCCTCGTAGGAGGCGGGCATCTCCGCCGCGATGGCGCCAGCCACATAGTCCGCCGTCGCGATCTCCTCCACCTCGCCGGTCGTCTCGTTCAGAATACGGAAAGAGGACAGCACCGCGGTGCCGCTGTTTTCCGTCCCGCCGCCGGAGCCGTCCGTTTTCTCACGGCTGTCCCCGGGCAGGATCTGCACCTGCTGCTCCTCGGTCTCCGCACCGGAAATGCCCAGCCGCTCCGCCGTGCCCAGCGGCGTACCGCTCCACGCCAGCACCAGCAGCGGGATCGCCAGCATGGCGGCAGCAGCCCCGCCCAGCAGCCCCCAGTCCGCTTTCATTTGTATTCACCTCCATGGCAGAAGTGGGACAAAAGCCGCAGCCGATGTTTGTCCCTCTGCCGCCAGTGTATGCGGGCAGGGCGCAAAAAATACGGCGGGGTGATCGCTCACTCCGCCGCTTTTAGGTGCAGACTTTATGAAATTCGCAAAATCGCCGATAGCATCGCCGCCTCGTCCTCGTTCAGCACCGTGGTGCATGTCCCGCTGTAATTCACCACACGGCTTTCCTCGGGGAAGAAGCCGTACAGCGTTTTATCCAGCAGGAAGTAGTGGGCACAGCTTGCGGGGAGCGGGCAGTCCGTCCAGCGCTCGCCGCTGTCATAGAACATGGCATATGCCTGCTCATAGTCACCGCCGAACAGCTGCGAGGCAACGGCAGCCATCGCGTCAAAATCCATCATATCCGGAATGGGCTGTTCTCCCACCGAGATGATCTTGCTTTGGAGCTCATTGCTGCCACCGTTATTGTTCGGTTCATATCCGGAGGGCGGGTTTTCATCGGTACTGCCACCCGCCGTGCTGGGGTTGGGCGCGGGGGGATTTTCTTCCCCGCTTCCCGTTATCTTCTGGTTGCTGCTTTTGTCCTCCCAGCAGGAAGAATAATAGGCACGGTCGCTTTCGTCCGGCATCATGTCCACGCCGTAGCTCATGCTGTTCTCCGGCGCTGCCATATCGGCGGAAACAGAGTGTTTATTCGTCAGCGCGCCGCTTTGCAGCAGATAGGTGACGCCCACCGCCAGCACCAGCACAGCGGCAATGCTGCCCCAGCGCCGCCACTGCACCCACAGAGCCTTCTTTTTGTCGTTCTCAACGGGGGCGGCGGAGATGGTCTCGGCTTCGCTTTTTGCCTTTGCGTCCTCGGCGTCCATGCGGGCAAAGAGCGCCGCAGCCGAAAGGGAGGCGGGCAGCGCCGGCTCACCGGCTTTTTTCAGCTCGTCCCGCAGCCACGCGCGGTCAGCTTCCGTTTCCTTGTTCCATTCGGTATTCATTTCATTCTCATACTCGTCTTTCACTTTGCCCCCTCCTTTCCGTCGGTATCCTGTAATTGCAGCCGCAGCTTTTTCAGCGAGCGCGAGAGCTTGCTGCTCACTGTGCCCTGCGGCAGCGCCAGCATTTCCGCAATCTCCCGCATGGTGTAGCCCTCCAGCACCGAGAGCAGCACGATCTGCCGTTCCTCCGGCGTCAGGCTTTCCAGTGCCTCACGCAGCTCCGCACGGCAGGTGGCGCTTTCGGGCGCCGCCTCCTCTGCCGTCTCGTAGTAGCTGTCCAGGTCTATTTCCTTTTTGTGGGTCATTATTTTGGCAATCTGCCGTTTGCACCGCGCCGAGAGAATACGGAAGATCCAGCCGCGGAACGCCTCCGGCTCCCGCAGATTTTTTATGCCCTTCCATGCCTCGGCAAAGGTATCCGCCACAGCGTCCTCGGCGTCCTGCCGGCTGCCCAGTGTGTACAGCGCCATGCGGTACAGGTCTCCCGCCAGGCTTTCGTACAGCGCGCCAAAGGCTGCGCGGCTGCCGCCCTGCGCTTCTATTACCTGCTGGGTGATGCTCATAGTGCACCTTCCTTCGTGATGCCGCCCCATCAGGCTTTCACCGTAATAGTGTCGCCCGCGGCGGTTTTTGTTGCATCGCTTGTCAAAAAAGTTTCCATTCGGCTTCAGGCTTGCACCGCGCCCCGCGCGGGCGGCTCTGCGAGCCGCCC
>JBNMIL010000182.1:0-3002 GCA_050873265.1 Angelakisella sp.
CCCCGACGCACCGGAACGCCCGCTCGGAAAGCCAAAGGGCGGCTTCCCGAAGCGTGGGCTAAACGGTGCTTATAGGGTGTCTGCGACGCATTTTTATCGCCTGCCGCGCTGGAGCGCGGAATGGCGAACCACCACCCCTGTCTTGCCCTTGTCGCTCCAATGTCGCACTGCTTCGCTGGTTCGCTCGCATTGCTCCTGTCGCTCCCCAAGGAATTGTCGCTGTATCCGCCACCGGCGGCGCTCCAATTCCTTGCCCCTCAGAGAAGGGGGACTATGGCGGCAATCAGTAAACACTTTTTAATCTGCTTCCATCGTCCTCGGAAAATCTATCTCCCGCACCCTCTCACCGCGACCTTTTTTCTGCCCCGCCCCCACAATTTACTTTTTCTTCATAAATTGGGAACGGGCGGGACAAAATATTCTGATAGAATAAGACTGAGAAATTCTGTGCCGCAGGCACAATGCCATAACACAAAGGAGGCTGCTGTATGCCATCGGGCTACTATTACTACGATTATTCCTGGTATCTGCTGGTGCTGCCGGCGTTTTTGCTGGCGCTGTGGGCGCAGTTCAAGGTAAAGGCGACCTATTCCAAATACTCCAAGGTATTGAGTGCGCGCGGACGCACCGCCGCCGAGGTCGCAAGGCAGATCCTGAATGACCACGGGCTGAGCTATGTGCAGGTGGATATGATAAGCGGCGAGCTGACCGACAACTATGACCCACGCAGCAACATCGTGCACCTTTCGCAGGGGGTGTATAACAGCACCTCCATTGCCGCCATCGGAGTGGCGGCGCACGAGTGCGGTCATGCCGTACAGCACGCCGAGGAATACGCTCCCCTGAAGCTGCGCAGTGCCATTATCCCTATCACCAATATCGGGTCCTCCCTTTCCATTCCCCTGTTCTTCATCGGGCTGCTTTTCAACTTTTCCCTGCTGATGAACATTGGTATTCTGCTGTTTGGGCTGGTGGCGATATTCCAGCTTATCACCCTGCCGGTAGAATTTAACGCCAGCCGCCGGGCGCTTGCCACCATAGAGGAGCGCGCCCTGCTGACCGAGGACGAGGCGCGGGGCGCCAAAAAGGTGCTTTCCGCCGCTGCCCTTACCTATGTGGCGGCGCTTGCCTCCTCACTGGCGCAGCTGCTGCGGCTTATCATCATCAGCCGCGGCAACCGCCGGAACTAAGGCGATGGCGGACGCGAGACTGACCGCCCTGCGGGGACTTCAGGAGGTCTTTGGGCAGGGGGGCTACTCCAACTTAGTGCTGGAAAGCCTGATGCGGAAAAATGAACTGACCGGACAGGAGCGTGCCTTCTGCACCGCGCTGTTCTACGGCGTGGTAGAGCGGCGCATCACGCTGGACTGGGTGCTGGGGCGCTATTCCCGCCAGCCGGTGGAAAAGCTCTCCCCCGCCGTGCGGGATATCCTGCGCATGGCGGTGTATCAGCTGCTATACATGCCCTCGGTGCCGGAAAGCGCCGCCGTGAACGAGGCGGTAAAGGAGACCCGCGCGATGCGTGTGACCTCTGCCGGCGGCTATGTCAACGGGGTGCTGCGCGCCTTTTTGCGGGACGGCAAAAAAATTGCCCTGCCGCGCGATCCCCTTGCCGCCCTTTCGGTCAAATACTCGGTGCCGAAGGCGCTTATCACGCTGTGGCGGCAAGGCTACGGCGAAGCGGCGACCCAAGCCATTCTGGAGGGCTGCCAAACCCCCGCGCCGCTGTTCATTCGGGTAAATACCCGCAAGACCACGGCAGCGGCGCTGCAAGCCCGCCTTGCCGCGGAGGGCGTCACCGCCGCGGAGACCGCCGTGGAAAACGCCCTGCGGCTGACCGATTCCGGCGATGTGACCCGTCTGGCGGCATTCCGCGAGGGACTGTTCCATGTGCAGGATCTTTCCAGCCAGAAATGTGCCGCCGCACTGGGCGTGCAGGCGGGGCATCGGGTGCTGGACGTCTGCTCCGCACCGGGCGGCAAGAGCTTTACGCTGGCGGAGATGATGGACGACACCGGCAGCCTGCTGGCGATGGATCTGTACCCCAACCGGCTGCGGCTGGTGGAGGACGGGGCAGCCCGGCTGGGGCTGCGCTGCATTAAAACGCAGGCAAAGGACGCACAAATTTACGATAACTCTCTGGGAGTATTTGACCGTATCCTGTGTGATGTGGTATGCTCCGGTTATGGGGTCATTCGGCGCAAGCCGGAGATCCGCTATAAAGATCCCGCGGAGGCGGCGGCACTGCCCGAAACGCAGCTTGCTATCCTGACGGCTTCCGCCCGTTCCCTTGCCGCCGGCGGTCGGCTGGTGTACTCCACCTGCACGCTGAACCCCGCCGAAAATGAGGGTGTGGTGGAGCGGTTCCTGCGGGAAAACGAGGGCTATGCCCTCCTCGGCGAGCCTTTGACCTGCCTGCCGGAGCAAAACGGCGGGGACGGGTTCTTCTATGCGGTGGTGGAGCGGAAATAAAATCCCATATGCTACACGGAAATCCGCGGCAAGTGGGGCGCGGTGAAAGGGTGATAGCTTGTTATCGCCTATCGGCGGGGCGGGTTTTGATTATAGCTTAGTTTGTACGGCTCGCCGCCGGGGCGTTTCTTTTGCTCCTGCAAAAGAAACCAAAACAGGGCAAAGGGGAACCGGGCTTTCCCCTTTGCAAACCCCTTTGACGCTTGGCTGCGCTCAAAAGGTAACCTGCGACGGCTCGTCGGACGCAACCTCCGCTTCAATCGGGCAGACCCTCCGCTGTGCTGCGGGCAGCCCTCTCCGCTGCGGTGCGTCCTCCTCTCCCCACAAGGTCTTACGACCTTGCGGGGTCCCCCAAAGCCCGCGCGCTGGAGCGCGAAGGGCGAACCACCACCCCTCTCTTGCCCTTGTCGCTCCAATGTCGCACTGCTTTGCTGGTTCGCTCGCATTGCTCCTGTCGCTCCCCAAGGAATTGTCGCTGTATCCGCCACCGGCGGCGCTCCAATTCCTTGCCCCTCAAAGGAGGGGAACTA
>JBNMIL010000183.1:0-2969 GCA_050873265.1 Angelakisella sp.
ACCGGAGGTTCCCCCATGCCGCAAACCGTTCTGCACCCGCTCTCCCCGCTCGTCACCGCGGGGAGCCATACCCTCATTCTCGGCACCATGCCCAGCCCCCGCAGCCGTACCGAAGGCTTCTACTATGCCCACCCGCAGAATCGCTTCTGGCGGGTCCTTGCCGCCGTCTACGGCGAGAGCGACCCCCAAACTGCTGAGGGGCGTACCGCCCTGCTGTATGCCCACGGGCTGGCGCTGTGGGATGTACTTGCCTCCTGCACCATCACCGGCGCCGCCGACAGCACCATTCGCGATCCTGTCCCCAATGACATTCCCGCCCTGCTGCGGCAGTATCCCGGTATCTCCCGCATCTGCACCACCGGCGGCACCGCCGCGCGCCTTTACCACCGCCTGCTGGAGGCAGAGACCGGTCTGCCCGCTCTCTGCCTGCCCAGTCCCTCCGCCGCCAATGCCCGCACCTCCTTCGAGCAGCTCCTTGCCGCCTACCGCGCTGCCCTGCTCCCCTGACATAAACTACGGGGGCAGAGAAAACACTCCCTGCCCCCTACATGACCCCCGCGCCGGCTGCCGCCCGCGCCCGGGTCTGTTTTTATATTACGCGCCGCCCCGCCGCGCGGTGCTTTCTCCGCGTTCCAGCAAATATTCGCCGTCTTTCCCTGTCCTTTTACACCTTTCTGCAAGATCGCGGCATCGGGCGCAGCCCCGCCGCCCTACGGGCGGCTTCCGCGGACTTCGTCCGCGGTCTCCGGCTCCGCCGGAGCGGGCTGCGCCCTCCTTCCCCGCTCTCCGCTCACCTCCCCATTTTCTTTCCCAAGCACAAAGCCCTCCGCAGGGTTCCCCTGCGGAGGGCTTCTTTTTTCGCTCTTACTTCGCGTAATCCACGGCGCGGGTCTCCCGCACCACATTCACCTTGATCTGACCGGGGTAATCCATCTCCTCCTCGATCTTCTTGGCGATCTCACGCGCCACAATGACCATCTGGTCGTCGCTGATGACCTCGGGCTTGAGGATAATGCGGATCTCACGCCCCGCCTGAATGGCGTAGGACTTCTCCACGCCCTCAAAGGAGGTCGCGATGGCTTCCAGCTTCTCCAGACGCTTGATGTAGTTTTCGAGGTTCTCCCGCCGCGCGCCGGGACGGGCTGCGCTTACCGCGTCCGCCGCCTGTACCAGGCAGGCTACCACCGTCTTGGCTTCCACATCACCGTGGTGCGCCTCAATGGCATGAATGACCTCGGGGCTTTCCTTGTACTTCTTCGCCAGCTCCACGCCGATCGCCACATGGCTGCCCTCAATTTCATGGGTCAGCGATTTGCCGATATCGTGCAGCAGACCGGCGCGCCGCGCCAGCGTGGGGTCAAGTCCCAGCTCGGCAGCCATGCTGCCCGCCAGCTTCGCCACCTCTATGGAGTGCTCCAGCACGTTCTGACCATAGCTGGTACGGTAGCGCATACGACCCAGCAGCTTCATCAGCTCGGGGTGCAGGTGGTGTACGCCGGTCTCGATGACCGCGCGCTCGCCGTCCTGCTTGATCTTGGTTTCCACCTCACGGCGTGCCTTTTCCACCGTTTCCTCTATGCGGGTCGGGTGGATACGACCGTCCTGGATCAGCTTCTCCAGCGACAGACGCGCCACCTCACGCTTCACGGGATCGTGGCAGGAAAGGGTGATCGCCTCGGGGGTATCGTCGATAATCAGGTCAACGCCGGTCAGGTTCTCCAGCGTGCGAATATTGCGTCCCTCACGACCGATGATTCGACCCTTCATCTCGTCATTGGGCAGCGGCACCACCGATACGGTGACCTCCGCCACATGGTCGCTGGCACAGCGCTGAATGGCGGTGGAAAGGATCTCGCGCGCCTTTTCGTCGCTCTCCTCCTTCAGCTGCTGCTCAAACTGGCTGATCTTCACAGCCTTTTCGTGGGTCAGCTCGTTCTCCAGCATCTGCAGCATGTATTCCTTAGCCTGCTCCTTGCTGAAGCCGGAAACCTTCTCCAGCATCTCAAACTGGCTCTTCTTGATCTGCTCGATCTCCTGCAGACGCTCATCGGCTTCCGCCTGACGGCGCTGCACCGCTTCCTCTTTTTTCTCCAGATTGTCGATCTTCTTGTCGAGGTTTTCTTCCTTCTGCTGCAGGCGATGCTCCTGCCGCTGTACCTCGCTGCGCCGCTCCTTTACTTCACGGTCGGCTTCGTTTTTCATGCGATAGATCTCGTCTTTTGCCTCTACCAGTGCCTCTTTTTTCTTGCTCTCGGCGGTCTTAATGGCGTCACTGATCAAACGCTTGGCTTCCTCCTCGGCGGAACCAAGCTCTGCTTCAGCAACCTTCATTCTATACTTAACGCCCAGAAAAAAGGCGACGACTCCGGCAATCAGTACGAGAGCTACCGCTGCGACTATCACAAGCCACAGTTTCATCTCTACCATTGGTCAGGGTCCATCCTTTCTTATGAATGTATCGTAAAAGTTCCCCCGCTGCGGGGGAGGGGGTAATTGAACAAATAATTTGTAAAGTATCTACAATTATTCCGTTCTATTTTACGCCCCCATCGTCCCTTTGTCAAGGCGAAATACCATACTTTGTAAAATCGACATAAATTTTTTGTCTATTCGCCCAGCGCTTCGGCCAGCCGCAGCCCCACGCTCTCTCCCTGCGCCCCGGGTTTCTCGTCCTCCTCGGCCAATCGCAGTCCCTGCCGCCTTGCGGTGCCCGAAAAAATCTTCGCGCTGTTCGCTTGCTTGATTTTTTCGACCGCTGCGGATGCTCCGCCTCGCTGCATCCGCCACAGGCGGCGCTCGGCTCCGCATCCCCATCCCCCGCGACCCCTTTCATCCCAAATTCCGGCATCGCATCAACCAAAAGGCTCCCCTGTGTAAGGGAAGCTGTCAGCCACAAGGCTGACTGAGGGGTTGACGGCAAAAGGTAATAATTTCATCTCGCCTGTCGGCGTCGCGGAGTCACCACAGGG
>JBNMIL010000184.1:0-2966 GCA_050873265.1 Angelakisella sp.
CCCTGCCCGGGAAGAAAGCCGTACCGAAACAAAAAGGAGCAATGCCATGAAATACACAGCCGGAGCCGTATATGATGCCATTCATGCGATAGCGCCCTTTGGGAGCTGCATGGAGTGGGACAATGTGGGACTGCTGGTGGGGGAGCGGGAAGCGCCGGTAAACGGCGTGCTGGTCACGCTTGATGTGACCCCCGCGGCGGTGGAAAAGGTGCGGGAGATGCGCCTGGACTGCATCGTGAGCCACCACCCCATTATTTTTCACCCGTTAAAGCGGCTGAACCCGCGCGACACGGCGGGGCTGTGCCTGAGAAACGGTATCTCGGTGGTGAGCGCGCATACCAACTATGACTTTGCCCCACAGGGGGTGAACTACGCATTGGCACAGGCGCTGGGGCTGCGGAATATCCGACCCTTTGGGAAGGAGAATGCCGAAAAGCCGTGGCTTTCGCTGGTGGTGTATGTGCCGGCGACCCACGCCGAGGCGGTGTACCGCGCGATGTGTGCGGCGGGCGCCGGACGGCAGGGGAACTACAGCGGCTGCGCCTATATAAGTGCGGGTGAGGGACGCTTCCTGCCGGAGACGGGGGCGAACCCCTTTTTGGGCGAGGTGGGCAGGCTGGAAAAGACCGCCGAAACACGGCTGGAGTTGCTGTGCGCGCCGGAGCGGGTTGGTGCGGTCATAGCCGCGATGCGTGCCGCCCACCCCTATGAGGAGCCGGCGTTCAGTATCCTGCCGAACCATGCGCTGCACACGCAGGAGGTGTACGGAATGCTGGGAGAGCTGCCGCAGCCCTTGCTGCCGGAGGAACTGGCGGCGCTGACCGAGCGGGTGCTGAGCACCCATGCGCAGTATGTCCCCACCGGAAAGACAATAAAGACGGTGGCGGTGTGTGGCGGTGCGGGCAGCGACTTTATGGGCGAGGCTGCCGCCGCGGGCGCCGGGGCGTTCCTGACCGGCGAGGTGAAGCACCACGAGTGGTTTATGGCGGCGGAACGGGGACTGTGCCTGATGGCGGCGGGGCACCATGCCACCGAGCATATTGCCATGCCGCAGCTGGCACGGCAGCTGCGAGAGATGCTGCCCGACCTGCCGGTGGAGGTTTTTAACAGTGACCCGACCCGTTGGGGCGGGGAGCGATGATTAAACCGGCGCAGTGATCGACATAAAAGGATAGCGGCAGGGCTGGGAAAAGGCTCGGGCTGCCCTGCGGGCGGAGAGGGCATATGCCAAGATTCAACTTAGCACGGCAGATGACGGCATTTAGCAAAAAACCGTCCCTGACCGAGGAACAAGGCAAGGGCGAGCAATAAAAGAGCAGAGAGACGAAAGAAGCAGGGAACAACGAATTTTCCGAGGAAAAGGAGCGAGGGACATATGATAGAGTACAGCAAGCTGCAGAACGGCAGCGATATACGGGGGGTGGCGCTGCCGCTGGTGGCGTCGGAGCCGGTGAACCTAACCGAGGAAGCGGCGGGACAGATCGCGCGGGCATTTGCCGCGTGGCTGGCGGAGCGCTGCGGTCGTCCTGCCGCCGAGCTGAAGATCGCGGTGGGACGGGACAGCCGGCTTTCCGGTCCCAGCCTGCAGCGGGCGGTGCTGACCGGCTTGACCGCGATGGGTGCGGTGGCTGCCGACTGCGGCATGGCAAGCACCCCTGCCATGTTTATGGCGACGGTGCTGCCGGACTGTGACTTTGACGGCGCGGTGATGATCACTGCCAGCCACCTGCCGCAGAACCGCAACGGACTGAAATTCTTTACCAAGGCGGGCGGGCTGGAATCCGCCGACATTAAGGAGTTGCTGAGGCGTGCCGCCGAGGGACCCGAAGCGGCGCGGCTGCACGGGCGGCTCACCTCCTTTGATATTCTGACGCCGTACACGGCAATGCTGCGGCAGCGCATCATCACCGAGGTGAATGACGGCGCGCGTCCCCTTACCGGCATGAAGATAGCGGTGGATGCTGGCAACGGCGCGGGCGGCTTTTATGCCACGCGGGTGCTGGCACCGCTGGGCGCGGATATTTCCGCGAGCGTATATCTGGAGCCGGACGGCAGCTTCCCCAACCATGTGCCGAACCCCGAAAATAAGGAAGCGATGGAGAGTATCCGCCGTGCCGTGCTGGCAGGCGGGTGCGACCTGGGACTGATTTTTGATACCGATGTGGACCGCGCGGGTGCGGTGGAAGCCGACGGCACCGAGCTGGGGCGCAACCGGCTGATCGCGCTGGCGGCGGCGATCGTGGCGGAGCAGGCGCCGCACAGCACCATTGTGACCGACTCCGTGACCAGCGACCAGCTTACCGAATTCATCGAGCAGAAGCTGGGCTGCCGCCATCACCGCTTTAAGCGAGGCTACAAAAATGTCATCAATGAGGCGATCCGCCTGAACGAAGCGGGCGAGACCTGCCTTTTGGCAATGGAAACGAGCGGGCACGGCGCGCTGAAGGAAAACTATTTCTTAGATGACGGCGCGTATCTTGCAACCAAGATCGTGATTCGCTATGCTCAGCTGCGGCGGCAGGGACACACCCTTGCCGACCTGCTGGAGGGCATGCGGGAGCCGCTGGAGGCACGGGAGCTGCGCTTTGACCTGCTGCCGGAGGACTTTAAGGCGGCAGGCGCCGCGGTGCTGGCGGCGCTGGAGCAGTATGCCGCCGGTCAGGCGGGCTGGGTGGCTGCGCCCCATAATTACGAGGGGCTGCGCTATTCCGTGCCGTCGGTCAAGGGCTGGTTCCTGCTGCGCATGAGCCTGCATGACCCGCTGATGCCGCTGAATATTGAAAGTGACTGTGCCGGCGGGGCGGAGGAGATCCTGCGGGAGCTGACTCCGTTCCTAAAGGCGCAGACCGCGTTGGATACCGCAAAGCTGGACTGAGCGAGGTCGGGACGCGAAGGGAGCAAGAGGGGCGCAGCCCCCGACGGCGGAGCCGTCGGCGCGGACCTTCGTCCGCGGAACCGTCCGCAGG
>JBNMIL010000185.1:0-2965 GCA_050873265.1 Angelakisella sp.
AAATATACCTATGCAGTATAATATAGAGGAAAAGGACGGCTTACCGCCGTGCCCTGCATTAAAAGGAAAGGAAGTTACACTATGTCTATGAATATAACCGAGCTGCACGCCGAAAATTTTGAGCAGGAGGTCGTCAACGCCGACCGTCCGGTCTGCATTGATTTCTGGGCGCCGTGGTGCGGACCCTGCCGTATGCTTTCGCCGGTTCTGGAGGAGCTGGCGGAGGAGGAGACCACGGTGAAGTTCTGCAAGGTAAATGTCGATGACGAGCCGGGACTTGCCGCCCAGTTCGGTGTCAATACCATTCCCACGCTGCTGTTCAGCAAAAACGGCGCCCTCACCGGCCGCACGGTTGGCTTCCGCCCCAAAGCGGAGCTTCAGGAGCTGATCGACGAGATCAAGGACTGATAAAGGCTGTATCTGCGCCAAAGCAATGGGAAAGTGTTTACCCGCCTCCCCCATAGTCCCCCTCCTTTGTGGGGCATGGATTTGGAGCGCCGCCGGTGGCGGATACAGCGACAATTCCTTGGGGAGCGACAGGAGCAATGCGAGCGAGCAAGCGAAGCAGTGCGACCTTGGAGCAACAAGGGCAAGAGAGGGGTGGTGGTTCGCCATTCCACGCTCCAGCGCGGCAGGCGATAAAAATGCGTCGCAGACACCTTATAAGCACCGTTTAGCCCACGCTTCGGGAAGCCGCCCTTTGGCTTTCCGAGCGGGCGTTCCGGTGCGTGGGTTTTTAGGGCGTAGCCCTAAACCGTTTTTGGGCACTTTTGCCGGCGCAAAAGTGCCGCCCCGCCGGCAGGCGTACAAACCAAATCCTTTTGTAAAACTTTGCGACGCCGTTAGGCGAGAACAAACTATCACCATAGCAAACCGCCAGCATGCTATTTTCACCTGCTCGGTGAAAGGATAGTCAGCAAAAGCCGAGGGTCGGGGGCGCCCTCTCTTGCAGGGTTCCCCCTCTTTGCAAAACGATCCACCGGATCATTTTGCAAATTCAACCCCTTTCGGAGCGCCCTCCGGTATAGGAGATTTCGCGCTCTGCGGAGCGCGACCAAAGACGCCGTCTTTGGAAACTGCCACCCTTTTGAAAAAGGGTGGATCGAAAACTTTTACGATTGAACAGCAAATCGCCCCCGATCACAGCGGTCGGGGGCGTTGTTTTTTCTTATTCGGCTTTCTCCGCGGGCTGCTCCGCGTACTGGTGCGGCGTGCCGCTGCCTGGGTAGGTCTTTACCAGCTCGTTATACATCACGGGCCATACATGCTCGCTGACATCACGGGTGCCGCGGTGCTCGCTGTCATAGGGCAGCACCTCCAGCACCTTCAGGTTCACCGTTGTGGGCTGCCACGGAAAGTTCTTCAAGATCTTCTCGGTATTCTCGATGGCGCATACCACTATGGGCACCTTCGCCTTCTGCGCGATCTTAAAAGCACCATTGCGGAACGGCAGCAGCGGCTCCTCGGTCTTGTTGGTCTGCCCCTCGGGGTAAATACCCATCGAGACCACATTCTCGTCCAGCAGCTCCACCGCCTCGTTGATGGTCTTTACCGCCGCGCGGTTATCCTCGCGGTCCAGCGGCAGGCAGAAGCACATATGCATCAGCTTATTGACGATCGGAATTTTGAAATTCTCCTTCTTGGAGATAAAGGCAAGGGTAAATTCCGAAAGCTCCGCCATCGTCAGTATGGGGTCAAAGATGGTGCGGTGGTTGCTCACCAGCAAAAAGCGGGTATCCCGCGGGATCTTCTCCCGTCCGGTCACATTCACCCGTACCCGCAGCAGGAACATGCCCACCTCCACAATGTTGGTCATTAGCCAGTGGTAAAAGCGGGTACGCCGGTCGGCAGGACGGTCAATACGGATAAATACCGAAAGCAGCGCCACCAGCAGCAGAAAGATAATAATGCAGCCCAGCGTATAGCCCACCGCCAGCAGAACGCCGAGGAGGACGCTGAAACCGTGCAGCATACAGGTATAAACCGCCAGACCAATGCCCAGCAGAATAATAATCGTCAGGATCAAGAGATCTCCCTCTCTTTCGGGTCAATATTATTGCGAAGTTTACGCAAACTTTAAGATTTATTTAATATATCTATTCTAACGAAAAGTTTTTGTTTTGCAAGCCTTAAAATCGTTAAAATTTCGTAAACGATGCCGCACCCTTGCATTTTGCCCCGCGCAGCGCTATACTAAGGGCAGAATATCCTATCCTGTCCAACCAACCAAACAAATCTTTTTACAGGAGGTACTGTTATGAATCATATCGATGCCAAAGGCAAGGCTTGTCCCATGCCCGTTATGATGGCGAAAAAGGAAATGGATACCGGCTGCGAGGCGCTTTCCATCACCGTGGATAACGCCATCGCCGTGCAGAACCTGACCCGTCTGGCGGAGAGCCAGGGCTTTTCCGCCAAGACCGCCGAGGAAGGCGGCTGCTTCACCGTCACCATGCACCGCACCGGCACCCCCGCGCAGGCAATGCCCGAGGAGCTGCTGAACTGCACCGTCCCCGCCGCTTCCGATTATGTGGTGTTCGCCGGTCGCGATGTCATCGGCGAGGGCGATCCGGAGCTGGGTCATTCCCTCATCAAGATGTTTTTCTACACCCTCAGCGAAAAGCCCGACCTGCCCTCCGCCATCTGCTTTATGAATAACGGCGTGCGCCTTGTTACCGAAAATGGGCAGACCATCGAGCACCTCAAGGTGCTGGAGCAGAAGGGAGTCAAGCTCATCGTCTGCGGCACCTGCCTTAATTTCTACGGTCTTACCGAAAAGCTGCAGTGCGGCACCATCGGCAATATGTACGATATCGTCGAGACCATGACCAAGGCGGGCAAGGTCATCACCGTCTGATCTTTGCCTAAAGCCCAACGACATTTTGCTCCTCCGGCTGCCGCCGGAGGAGCCTTTTGCGGTCTCTGCCCGCCGCAGGCACCGCGCCCGCAGGGCGTTCCGGCTGCG
>JBNMIL010000186.1:0-2932 GCA_050873265.1 Angelakisella sp.
AAGCACCGCAACGGCAAGTCCACCCCACAGACCGCACATCAGACCGGAAGCGATGAGGATAAGATTGACGAGGGAGCCGGTGACATACTGACCCATGGAACGGGTGACGAACTGTACGGCGATAAGCAGCGCCAGAAAAATGGCGGTGCGGCACAGCGTTTTTAAGCTGCTGCCGGATCTTTGATTGCTCATGATAGTCTCCTTGTGATGATAAAGATAGATAACGGCAAAAAGAACTTGCCTTTTCGGGAAGATTATACTACACTGGGAGCGGATAATCTGTTGCATCTGCAACAAAACAGCAAGGAAAGAGGCGATAATATGCAGAGAGGCGACCTGCCAAGCTGCCCGCTTTTTGAGGGGGTGCCGCCCGAAGCGCTGCCGGTGGAGCTGAACCGCCTGCGGGCGGCGGAGCGGTGCTATGACGCGGGCGAAACGCTGCTGGCGGCGGGCAGCCCGACCGAGCGAATGGGTCTGGTGCTGGAGGGGGAGCTGCACGCTATTCTGCCGCTGCCGCAGGGCAGGCAGCTTTTGCAAAGCCGACTGCTGCGCGGGGAGCTGTTCGGGCAGCTGCTGGCACTGGACGGCGGGCGGGAAAGCCCCGTGACGGTGATGGCGCACACCCGCTGCCGCGTGCTGTGGATCCCGATGAAAAACCTGCTGGCAGGTGGTGGGACGCCCTCCTCGGCACGGCTGCTGGGCAACCTGTGCCGCCAGCTGAGCAGTGCCTACTTTTCCCTGCAGCGGCGGCTCATCTGCCTGACGCAGCCCACGCTGCGGGAGCGACTGCTGTACTACCTGCGCACCGAGCGGCACGCGCAGGGCAACGATACCGTCCGTCTCCCCTTTGGGCGGGCGGGACTGGCGGATTACCTGGGAGCCGACCGCAGCGCCCTGTGCCGCGTGCTTTCCGGTCTGCGGCGGGAGGGACTGGTGGACTTTGACCGGCAGCACCCCGCCGTTATCACGCTGCGGGGAGAGCCGGAGGAATGAGCCTGACAGGTTTTTCCCATCGGGGAAAAATCGGGGCTTTTCTCCCCTGCCGGAGTGTGCTATAATAGTAGCCGAAAAACGGCAGAAGGTCGTTTGGACAGACTGACCCCATTACCAACAGGGAGGTTAACTACCGTGACAATAAAATTTGTGCTGAACTTTATCCTTTCCGCGATCTGCTATGTGGCGCTGGGCATCGCGCTGATCGTATGGCCCGTGGCTTCCATCAATATTTTCTGCTATGTGCTGGGCGGCGTGACCGCTGCCTATGGCTTATGGCAGGTGTACCGCTTCATCTCTCACCGCGAGGAACGCTATGCCACCCTTTCGCTGATGGTGGGCATCGTGGCGCTGGCGCTGGGCATCTGCTTCTTTGTCAAGCCGGAGCTGTTCGCTTCCATTCTGCCCTTTATTCTGGGACTGTACCTCATCTTTGACGGTGTGGTAAAGCTGCAGGCAGCCATCGATATCAAAAAAGACGGCTACCAGAAGTGGGGCATTCTGCTGATGCTGGCGGTGCTGATGATCGCCCTCGGCGTCGTCATTCTGCTCAATCCGTTCCAGTCCGCACAGGTCCTCATTACCTTCATCGGCATCTGCATGCTGCTGGACGGCGTGATCAACCTGTGGAATGCCTTTGTGGTATGGCAGCACCTGCGCACGCTGAAAAAGGCTGCTGCCGCCGCCATTGATACCATTGCCGCTGCGGTAGATGCCGCCAACGGCAATGCCCCTGCCGATGTGGTGGTGGACGCGGTAAGCACCGCCGATACCCCCGCGGAGCCTGCCGCCGAGCCGCCTGCCGAAAGCGACAACAGCACCGAGGAATAAAAAACTCAGTTCAAGGCACAAAATTGCCCCTCCGCCGAAAAGCGGAGGGGCTTTGTATTGCTGTTTAAGGGGTCTCCTGCTCGACCGAGATAGCGGCAAGCCCCAGCCCCATGATGACGCAGCGCACCCACGGGGTGTACATGAACCAGCGCTTGAGGATCTTGAGCCAGAGTTTTAAGCGCAGCGGAGCCGTTTTCCGCCGGTAGAGACGGGCAAGCTCACGGTCGTCATCGGCAGTCTGGCACATGGCTTCCGCCAGAGCGCTGCCGCTGCGGATCGCGCTGCTGATCCCCTCGAAGGAGCTGGCGCTGATGAAGCCCGCCGCCTCCCCAATGAGATACGCGCCGTCATATCCGGTGATAAAATCCGCAAAGCCGCGCGGACGCACCGCAAGGCAGGCTTCGGTCTTTATGGGCTGCCCCAGCGGACGACCAAGATACTGCTCCAGACGCAACTTTTGGCGTTCGAAGGCTTCCCTGCTGCCCTCGGCGGTAAAGCAGCCGCCGAAGATGAGGGCATCGTCCTTGCGAATGATCCACGAACAGCTTTCGCTGGTGGCGGGATCGAAGATGCAGGAATAAAACGGCGCGCGCTGCTCCCCTGCCGCGAACCACTGCTGAATGGCGGTGTAGCGGGTCTTTGGCTCCCGATAAAAGGTGCGGCGCACCAGAGAGACGGCGCCCTCCGCACCGACGACGCGGCGCGCGGCGAACTGCCGCTCCTCCCCATCGACCACTGCGGTGAGGAGAAAGCCCTCCCCTGTACGGGCAACTGCCGTGCAGCGACCGGAGAGGATCTCCGCCCGCGGCGGAATAAGAGATAGCAGCCAGCGGTCAAAGGCGTAGCGGTCCATATTGAGGTAGTAGCGCTGGTAATAGCGCACCTGCCGGCTAACCAGATCAATGGTCTGCACCGTGAAGATCTGCGGATCGACCAGCACCTCCTTGGGAAGCGTGAGATCGAAATGCGCCAGCGCCTTTTGGGAATCGGGCGCCAGCAGTCCGCCGCAGGGTTTTTTATTCAGTTCTCTCTGCCCGTCAAGCAACAGCAGCGAAGCCGCCGGGCATTTGGAAAGATACCGGCGGGCAAAGGTCGCGGCGGCGGGTCC
>JBNMIL010000187.1:0-2882 GCA_050873265.1 Angelakisella sp.
CCGCTGTCGGGCGGCGGGAAGCCGCGGCGGCAGGGAAAGACTTCTGCCCTTATTATAGCCCACTCTTTTGGGTTCTGCAATCAGTTTTGGGCGGGCGTTTTCTCCGCCGTTTCCAGTATCGTCAGCACCTCGCGGATCCCGTCCATCGGCTCCTGCCCCTTTTGCAGCTTGACGGTCAGGTAGGGCTTGGCGCCGGCGTTCATCAGCACCCTGCCCGGCAGGGCACGGGTCAGCGCCAGCAGGTCGCCGCGGTCAATGCGGTCGGAGTAGAACAAGAGACTGCCTACCCGCTGGTCGATCTCCCGAATGCCCAGCGCCGCCGCCCTGCTGCGGATCAGCGCCACATCCAGAAGTCCCGCCACCGAGCGGGGCGGCTCGCCGAAGCGGTCGCACAGCTCGTCCATGGTGTCGCTCCAGTCCTCCTCGGTACGGATCGCGGCAATCTTCTTGTAAATATCGATGCGCTGTGCCAGCGACGGGATATATTTTTCCGGAATGTGCGCCTCGATCTGGATATCCACCAGACATTCGAGGTTTTCCACCGGCTTTTCGCCCTTTTGCTCCCTGATGGCATCGCCTAAGAGCCGCAGGTAAAGGTCGTAGCCCACCGCCTCCATCTGCCCGTGCTGGGCGCTGCCCAGAATGTTGCCGGCGCCGCGGATCTCCAGATCCCGCATGGCGATGCGGAAGCCGCTGCCGAAGCTGGTAAATTCCCGTATCGCCTCCAGCCGCTTTTCGCTGATCTCGGAGAGCGCCTTGCCCCGCCGGAAGGTGAAATAGGCATAGGCGCGGCGACCGCTGCGCCCCACCCTGCCGCGGAGCTGATACAGCTGGGAAAGCCCCATGCGGTCGGCGTCCTCGATGATGAGGGTGTTGCAGTTGGGGACATCTACCCCCGCCTCGATGATGGTGGTGCAGACAAGGATATCGATCTCCCGCTCCAGCAGGCGCTGCCAGATCTCGGAAAGCTCCTCCTCGCTCATCTTGCCGTGGGCGGTAACGATGCGCGCCTCCGGCAGCTCCTCCTTGAGGTGGGCGGCGGTCAGCTCGATGTTATCGATGCGGTTGTGCAGGTAGAATACCTGCCCGCCCCGCCGCAGCTCCTTCTGGATCGCCTCGGTGATAATGTGGTCGTCGTATTCCAGCACATAGGTCTGCACCGGGTGGCGGTCCTGCGGCGCTTCGTTGATGACCGACATATCCCGGATCCCGCTCATCGCCATATTCAGGGTACGGGGAATGGGGGTGGCGGAAAGGGTGAGGATATCCACGCTGCCTTTCATCTGCTTGAACTTTTCTTTTTGCTTGACGCCGAAGCGCTGCTCCTCATCAATGACGCAAAGCCCCAGATCCCGGAACCGGACGTCCTCCTGCACCAGTCGGTGAGTGCCCACCACCACATCGATCTTGCCGTCCGCCAGCTTTTGCAGGATCTCTCTTTGCTGCTTTGGAGTGCGGAAGCGGGAGAGCAGCTCCACTGTGATGGGGTAGCCCTCCAGCCGCCGCAGGAATGTCTGATAATGCTGCCACGCCAGAATGGTGGTGGGCACCAGCACAGCGCACTGCTTGCCGTCCAGCACGCACTTAAAGACGGCGCGCAGCGCCACTTCCGTTTTGCCGAAGCCCACATCGCCGCACAGCAGGCGGTCCATCGGGGCGGGCTGCTCCATATCGTGCTTGATCTCGGCGATGCAGCGCAGCTGATCCTCGGTCTCCTCGTACTCAAAGCGCTGCTCAAACTCGGTCTGCCAGTCGCTGTCGGGGCTGAAGGCAAAGCCCTTTACCGTGCTGCGCTTGGCGTAAAGCTGAATGAGCTCCGCCGCCATATCCTCCACCGATTTTTTCACCCTTTGGCGGGTGCGGCTCCACTCGTTGCCGCCCAGACGGTTCAGCTTTACGGTCTGCTCATCTTTGCCGCCGACGTAGCGGGTGACAAGATCCAGCTGGGTGACGGGGACATACAGCATATCGGTGCCGGCGTAGCGGATCTTGATGTAATCCTTGGTGACGCCGCCCACCTCCTGCTTGACGATCCCCTCAAAAATACCGATGCCGTGCGCCACATGGACCACCGCCATGCCGGGGGTCAGGTCGGTCAGCTCCCGCAGCACCTCGCCCTGCTGACGGCGGCTTTGCCGGCGGCGGGTCGTTGTAGGTGCCGCGCCGCCCCTTGCCGTGGTAAGCACCGCCCAGCGGAGCTCGGGATACTCGAAGCCGGAGGAAAGCCCGCCGGGAAGCACAAATATTTTACCCTGAGTAATATTTTCTGGCGATTTTACAAATCTTGCGGCAAAGCCGCGGCGGTTCAGATCCTCGGTGAGGGCGATGGCACCGCGCTCGGTGCCGCCCAGCAGCCAGACCGTCCAGTTCTGGTTCCGGTAGTTTTCCAGATCCTCGCACAGCGGATCCAAAGCGCCGCTCCACACCGAAAGGGCGTTGGCGGCGACATGGTACAGCCCAGCCAGCGGCAGATCAGGGTAGCTGCGGGGGAAGCTATCCAGAATGACGGCGGGCAGCTGCGGCAGCCGCTCCGCCAGCACCGCCGGCTCCGGATAGAGGAAAGCGCAGCCCGCTGCCAGCACCCCCTGCTCCAGCAGGGCGGTGACGTCCTGCTTCTGCTGCCAGCAGGTGTGGCTTAAGCTCTCCCTGAGGTTCGCCCCCTCCGAGAGAATGAGCAGCCTATCGCCGCGGTAGGAAAGCAAATTGCTGTCCGGCGGGCAAAGCAGACCGGCATAGCGGTCGGCGGCGGGCAGTGACGCGCCGCCCCGCAGCAGGTCGATATCCTGCCGCAGGCTTTCCTCACACAGGGCTTTCTGCCGGGGAGAAAGGCGGTTCAGCTTTTCGCTCAGGCGGTCGGCAAGCTCGGCGGGGCGGTACAAAAG
>JBNMIL010000188.1:0-2856 GCA_050873265.1 Angelakisella sp.
CCTGCTGCTCGGTGTTGCGGTCGCCCACCGCCTTGGCGGCGGCGTCTATTACCAGCGCGGCGATCTCGCTCTTCATATCCCGCAGGGCGTTGGCGCGCTCCACCGCCATCGTCTCCTCGGCACGGCGGCGCTTCTGCTCCAGCTCGGCATCGGTCGCCGCCAGCAGCTTCTCGCTCTGCTCCTTGGCTTCTGCCTTGGCGCGCGCGATGATCTCCTCGCCCTCGCCCGCGGCGGCAGCCAGCTTGCCTTCATATTCCGTCTTCATGCCGTCCGCCGCCTCCTGTGCGGTCTTGGCGTCGGCAAATTGCTTCTCTATCAGTGCCTTGCGTTCCTCTACGATCTTGTTGACACGACCGAACAGAAACTTGCGCATAAAGAAATAGAGGATCAGCAGGTTAATGACGGTGAATACGAGATTTATATCCAATCTCAGCATTTTTCTCGCCTTCCTTTCTCTATTTCCGCTGTTACAGTACCAGGATAAGAAGCGCGATTACAAAGCCGTAAATGGCGGTCGCCTCTGCCAGGGCGCAGCCCAGCAGCAGCAGCTTTGTGATCTTGCCGTCCGCCTCGGGCTGACGGGCAACTGCCTCCGTTGCCTTACCGGTGGCGATACCGATACCGACGCCGGCACCAATGCCGGTAAGAACCGCGACTGCCGCGCCGATTGCCATAAGAGTACCCATAGTGATTTTCTCCTTTTTTCACGATGTATTTTATGTGTGGTGAGGGATTTTTACGGTCAGTCCTCCACGGCTTCCTTGATGAAAAGCCCCGTGAGGAACACAAAGACATAAGCCTGGATCAGCCCATCGAAGAAATCGAAATACAGGCTGAATACCGCCGGCAGAATGATCGGCACCAGATGCTCCAGCAGCTTCATAACAACAAAAGCGCCCAGCACATTACCGAACAGTCGCATGCACAGCGAAAGGGGACGGATCGCCAACTCCATAATGTTGATCGGCGTCACGACAGCGATCGGCTTGGTAAAGCCCTTCAGCCAGCCCTTTACCCTGTTTTTGCGGATACTTGCGATCTGTACCAGGATAATGGACATCAGCGCCACCGCAGCGGTCACATTCATATCCTTGGTGGGGGGCTTCATGCCTGTTATGGCAAATACATTGGAAATTCCCAAAAACACCAGCACCGTGGCAAGGTACGGCACATAGCGCTCGCCCTCCTTGCCCACAATGCCCCGCACGATATTCTGCAGGGCGGTCACGGCGTATTCCACGCCCACCTGCAGCTTACCGGGGTTTTCCACCTTCATGTTTCTGGTCAGCACCAGGGTAAGGATCACGATGATCGCCATAATGACCCAGGAGATCACAGTGGATTCCGCCACTTCTATCCCGCCGAATATCGGGATCGTAAACGCGGTCGCCGCTTCCAGCTCCTCCATCAGGAACTCCGACAGATTACCCATTGAACCAACACCTCCTCTTTTTCCTGCTCTCTGCGGCGTTTTGCCGCTTATGCAGAGAGATTTATTGTTTTTCGGGGCTGCAAAACACCCCCCGACATAACTCATTTAGTATACCATATTTCATCTGTAAAAGTTAATACGGCAAACCCCTAAGTTTTACCCAAAAACTTGGCGGTTTCTTTATCACATTATCCAAATCACCGAGAAAAGCGGCGGGCATAGCCGCACTTTTTGCATAATTCCTCGGCGGCGCGCCGGCTGCTGAAGCCCTCATAAATGGCTTTTGCCCGCGGCGAGGAGAGGATCTCCTCCAGCGGCATGGTAAACAGGTTGCCGAGGGCAAGGTCGCCCTCATGGTCCAGGCAGCAGGGCACCACGGTGCCGTCGCACAGCACCCCGAATTGATCCCGCAGCCCATAGCAGAATGTCTGTCCCGCCGCCTCCTCCGCCGCAAGGTCGGGCCACTCGAACCGCTCCCCAAATTCCAAAAAGATGCGGTCTGTCAGCCGAAAGCCCTCCCGCACCGGCTGCCATTCCGTCGGGAATGCCCGGTGCAGCGCCGCTAAAATAGGGGCGTTCAGCTCATTCTGCCCCGCCACCTCGCCGTCCAGGTTCCACAGCCGCAGCCCCGTTATTTTGCCCGCTTCGGCGGCATTTTTTGCAAAGGCGACACATTGCTCCAGATAAGCGGCTAACTCCCGCCCGTCGTTTGCCTCCAGACTGTGCAGCGAAATGCTGACCTTGCGCACCGAGGGGGCAGCCAGCAGCACCTCGCCGGTCTGCGGCAGCAGCGTGCCGTTGGTAGTAATGTTCACCAAAAAGTCCAGCTCCCCCGCGATTTTCAAAAGCTCCGGCAGCTCGGGATGCAGCAGCGGCTCCCCCATCAGGTGCAGGTAAAGGTAATGGGTCGCCGGGCGCAGCCGCTCCGCCAAAAAGCGGAATTCCGCGGCACTTAAAGTACGGGGCTGCCGCCCTGTCCCCGGGCAAAAGCTGCACCGCAGGTTGCACCGGTTGGTGATCTCCAGATAGACCTTATTGTACTGCCGCATCGCGCCGCCCTCCCATACTGTTCATCTTTTCCGATTATAGCATACCGCACCGCAAAGGACAAAGCATTCTTCTGCTCCGCCTGCGGCGGCAAATATATCTCCCGCACCCGCGCACCGCGACCCATTTTATGACTTAGTCTCTTCTCGCCTGTCGGCGTCGTAACGCCTTATAAAAGGATTTAATTAGTCCGCCTATCCGGCGGGGACTTCCTTTTGCTCGTGCAAAAGGAAGCAAAACACGCTTGGGGACACCCCAAGACCCCACGCACCGGAACGCCCGCTCGGAACGGGCTGCGCCGTCCCGAAGCGTAGGCTAAACGGTGCTTATAAGGTGCCGCAGGCGCATCTGCCCCCTTCCCCTCCCCTCCCCCGAAG
>JBNMIL010000189.1:0-2855 GCA_050873265.1 Angelakisella sp.
ATGGTGATGGCCTTCCTGCGGCTGGAGGACGCTCCCGGGGACTATGTGTTCCGGGAGGTCGCGCTGGATGAGGTGCTGCGGCAGGCGCTGCGCCGTTTCTCGGCGGAATTTATAGACCGGCGGCTGCGGCTGGACTACACCCCCACGGAGCTTACAGTGCTTACCGATGAAAAGTGGCTGTGCTTTGTGCTGGAGCAGCTGCTTTCCAATGCCCTGAAATACACCCGGGCGGGGAGCATCACGGTGGAGCTGGCTGGGGAACGGGTGCTGGCGATCCGGGATACCGGCATCGGCATTGCGCCGGAGGACCTGCCGCGGATTTTTGAAAAGGGGTATACCGGGCAGAACGGCCGGGCGGACAAGCGGGCCAGCGGGCTGGGGCTGTACCTGTGCAGCCGTATCTGCCGCAACCTGGGGGTAGGGCTGACGGCCGAGAGTACCCCTGGCGTGGGGACCACCCTGCTGCTGGATTTTACGCAGTACCCCCTGCGGGTGGAATGAAAGGGACAAGCCCCGGGGAGGGGAGAGCGGCCCGCAGGGCCGGCCGCCGCAGGCGGCCGTAGGGCGGCAAAGCCGCCCAAACCCGCTCCGGAGGGGCGGGTTGCCCTGCGGGCGCCCGCTCCCCGCCGGATCCGAGGGTTCGCCGGGTTTATCGCTCCCCGCGGCTTCCCCGCAGGCTCCGGCATGCCGCCGGTCGGGCGGCTCTCTGCAAGTTTATCCCTCCGCGGCGCCCTGCGGGCGCCCGCCAAAGCCCCTTTACCGGTTCTTTTCGATGACAATAAAGACCGGCGGGCAGTTGGGGCGGTTATAGAATTGCTGCACCATTACGGTGTACTTTTTGGCGTCCAGTCCGGCAAGGTAAGCCAGCAGCGCGTCATGCTCGGCGTAGCCGCTGTCCCCGCCGTAGTACAGGCAGATGGTCACAAACCCGTCCTCCGCCAGAATGGAAAGCGCCGCCTCCACCGCGGGGATACTCTCCGCCGCCGTGGTGCCGATGGCATGGTCGCCATGGGGCAGATACCCCAGGTTAAAGACCACGGCGTCCGCCGCCGGAACATACTCCGCCATTCGGCTGTGGCTGGCACAGATCAGAGTTGTCCGGTCGATCAATCCGGCTTCGGTCAGCCGCTCCCGTGTGCTTTCTATCGCCTCCGGCTGAATATCAAAGGCGGTCAGGTGCCCCGTCTCCCCGATGAGACGGCACAGCACCTCGGCGTCCCGCCCCCGACCGGCGGTGGCGTCCACACAGGTCATACCGGCGCGCAGCCGCTCCCGCCAGAAGGCATGGCACAGCTTCAGGGCGTTCTGGTCATAGTAGGTCATACGCGGTTTTTCAGCTCCTCCTCCACATAGCCCACACAGTCGGCAATGCAGGTATCACAGGGGACGACGGGGCAGCCCGTTTTGCCCTTCAGCACCTGACAGATGCAGCTGCCGTGCTCGGCAATGAAGCGTGCCGTCAGCGTGGAGGCAAGCCCCATGGTGGCGCGTTTGGTGGTATTGGGGGCATCGGTATCGCCCGCGCTGTTTATCAGCCCCATGCAGGCAATGGCGCCGGTGATGGCGCCGCAGGTCTGGGACATATCGCCCATGCCCAAGCCGAAGCCCTCGCCCAGCCGGAAAACTGTCGTTTCGTCAGCGCCCAGTTCCTCGGCAAAAACACATGCGACCGACTGGAAGCAGTTGTAGCCTTTCTTGTGCAGCTCTATCGCTTTTTGCTGTTTTTCCGTCATGGTAAATCCGTCCTTTCGTTCCGTCCGTTTTTGTTATCGTTCAAATGCAGATCGTCTTGTAAAAATTCAGAGCGGGGAGGATCCGCTCCACCTGACACAGCAGGTACTGCTCCACCGCGTGCGCCAGAACCGGCAGGTTTTCCTCCCCCAGCTTAAAGCGGAACAGCTTTTCAAAGTCGGCGTAGATGATGTGCCGCATGGCGGCAAAGACCCCCGCGGGCAGCGGCAGCAGCCCCACCGCGCCGCTCGGCGCGCACGCCGGACAGCAGATGCTGCCCCCCACCGGGTCGAACAGCACCCCGCCGTCCTCCGGCAGCCCGCCGCATTCCCGGCAGGCGATGAGATCCGGCATATAGCCGGTCAGCGCCAGCAGCCGCAGCTCCAGGATCGCCTTTAATTGCAGCGGCGGCAGCTTGTCCTGCTCCAGATAGTACAGGGTGTTCAGCATCAGCCGCAGCTCCTCCTCCGCCGGCTCGTTTTCGGGGATCAGCTCGCAGCACAGCTGCGCGAAGTAGGTCGCCAGCGTCAGCTTTTCCAGGCTGCCCCGTATGCCGAAAAACAGCGTGTTCGCCTCCGCTTTATCGGCAAAGCACCGCTCACGGTTCTGGAACAGCACAAAGTGGGAATAGCAAAGCAGCTCGGTGGCGCCTGCCATCGAGCCTTTCATGCGTCCCGCTCCCTTGGCGTAAGCGGTTATGATCCCCCGGTCGGCGGAAAGCAGCGTCAGCAGGCGGTCCTGCTCATCAAGCCGTCGTTCCCGCAGTACCAGAGCGTCGGTCACTGTCTGCATCGGTCGGCTCCTTCGGGACGGCATTCTGCGCCGTCCGGTACGCAAGGTAATCCTCCACACTTCCGCTTTGCCAAAAGCGTTCCCAGCGGCGCTGGAGGTCATTGTTCCTATCATCGGCGGGTCGGTTCACGGCAGGCGCCTCCTTACAGCAGTGTTTCTGCTGTCATTGTGCGCCCCCTGCCGTGGGTTATGTTAGGGAATTTTTGCACCCGCCGCACAAAAATTTCCGCGTGGTCTCTGCAAGCCGCGAATTCGCCCGCAGGGCGCTCCGGCTGCGCCGGAGCCGGCGGCTGCGCCGCCGAAACCGTCCGCAGGACGGTTTGCCCTGCGGG
>JBNMIL010000190.1:0-2821 GCA_050873265.1 Angelakisella sp.
AGCCTGACGCTGCATGTTGGCTCCCATCAGGGCGCGGTTGGCATCGTCGTTCTCCAGGAAAGGGATCATAGCAGTTGCTACCGAAACCACCATCTTGGGGGAAACGTCCATGTAGTCCACCTTATCGCGGGGAACCTCCTGAACGCTGTCGCGGTAACGGACGGAAACCTTTTCATTGACGAAATGGCCGTTTTCGTCCAGCGGCTCATTCGCCTGCGCCACGATATATTCGTCCTCCACATCGGCGGTCATATACTGGACGGTATCCAGCACCCTGCCGGTGGCCTTATCCACGGGGCGGTAGGGCGCCTCCACAAAGCCGTATTCGTTGATGCGGGCAAAGGTGGCAAGGTAGGAGATCAGACCGATGTTGGGACCTTCGGGGGTCTCGATGGGGCACATTCTGCCATAGTGGCTGTAGTGTACGTCACGGACCTCAAATCCGGCACGGTCGCGGCTCAGACCGCCGGGACCCAGCGCGGAAAGACGGCGCTTGTGGGTCAGCTCCGCCAGCGGGTTGGTCTGGTCCATGAACTGGCTGAGGGGGGAGGAGCCGAAGAACTCCTTGACCGCCGCCATAACGGGGCGGCTGTTGATGATCGCCTGCAGGGTGATGGATTCGATATCCTGCGCCTGGGTGGTCATTCTTTCCCGAATGACACGCTCCATACGGGCAAAGCCGATGCGGAACTGGTTCTGCAGCAGCTCGCCGACGCTGCGAATCCGGCGGTTGCCCAGATGGTCGATATCATCGGTGGTGCCGATATCGTAGCGCAGACCGCACATGTAGTTGATGGAGGCGTAAATATCAAATTTGCGGATATTCTTGGGCACCAGCTCATCGGCGCGGCGGGCAATTTCCTCCGCCATCTCCTCACGGCTGAGCTCCATATCCAGGATCTCGCACAGGACGGAGAAGCGGACTTTTTCCCGAATGCCCATGGCCTTCAGCTCATCGGCGGTGTAGTCGGTAAAGTCGGACATGGCGACCATGCCGTTGGAGAAGATCTTGATCTCCTCCACACCGTCGTCCTCCGCCATCTGCAAACCGGCAGGGGTCAGACCGGCGGTGGTGATCCAGACGGTATCCACGCCCTTGGCTTCCAGCGTTCTGGCGTCGTCACGGCTCAGCAGGGCGCCGGCTTCAAACAGGATCTCTCCGGTGCGGGGATCGGCGACGGGGCGGGAAAGCACCTGACCGGTGATACGGGGCACCAGCGAGAGCTTTTTGTTGTACTTGTAGCGACCGACACGGGAAAGATCGTAGCGGCGGGGATCGAACAGCAGCTGGGACAGGTGCTTCACCGCCGATTCCGGTGTGGGCGGCTCGCCGGGACGCAGCTTGCGGTAGACCTCCAGCAGGGCTTCGTCGCCCAGCATTTCGGCGTCCTTGCTCTCGGCGGTCTTGACGAGGTAGACATTACGGCCGAACACCTCGTAAATTTCCTCATCGGTGCCGCGCAGGTCGGTCAGGGCGTTGCCCACGTCCTCGGTGATCTTTTCCACCGGTACATCATCGCGCAGGCGCAGCAGCGCACGGATGAAGGTGGTAATGGGCAGCTTGCGGTTCTTATCGATGCGGACGCTGAACACATCGGCGGAGTCGGTATCATACTCCAGCCAAGCGCCGCGGTTGGGGATCACGGTGGAATCAAACAGTTTTTTGCCGGCGGGGTCGTGGTGCATGCCGTAGTACACACCGGGAGAACGCACCAGCTGAGAGACGATGACACGCTCGGCACCGTTGATGATGAAGGTACCGGCATCGGTCATCAGGGGGAAATCTCCCATGTAGATGTCGGATTCCTTGATCTCGCCCGTGACCTTGTTGATGAGCCTTGCGCGCACCCGCAGGGGAGCGGCGAAGTTTACATCACGCTCCTTGCACTCCAGCAGGGGGTACTTGGGTTTGTCATCCAGCGTAAAATCAATGAAATCCAGCTGCAGATTGCCCTGATAGTCGGTGATCGAGGAGATATCCTTGAAGACAGCCCTGAGACCCTCATCAAGGAACCACTGATAGGAATTTTTCTGTACTTCGATGAGGTTCGGCATCTCTGCCACTTCATCGATGTGGGCAAAACTCTGGCGGATATTTTTGCCCAGTTTTACGGGTTTGGTGTTTACCATCCGATGTTCCACTCCATTCCATCATTTTTTCGCCATCACTTGGACATCAATGACTGCATAAATATTTGTTGATTGTGCACAGTATCACGAGAGTATTATCGTGACTTATGCACACTTGACAATACCGTTTAGTCATAAAAAGCCATTATGATACAGTATATTATTGTAGTCCCGAAATGCGGCGATGTCAAGAAAAAAATCCAGAAAATTTGGTGAAATTTTCGTGACGGCGCACTCGGCGTTTTTCGACGCGCTCCGGCGGGAACGGGGCGAAACGCGCCCCCTCCCCTGCCCCTTTTAACGGACAAACCGCCGCGGGTGCCGCCCCCAAAAAGAGACGGCACCCGCGGCGTGTATCCGAGAGAGATATGGAAGATGACAACGATAGAAGGCGCGCATGGCACGGTAGGTCATGTACACATCGGTCTTGGCGACGACCTCGAACGGAGCGTGCATGGAAAGCACCGGAACGCCCAGATCGACGGTATCGATATTGTGCTGGGAAACATACCTGGCAACGGCGCCGCCGCCGCCCTGATCGACCTTGCCCAGCTCGCCGGTCTGCCAGCCGACATTTTCGGCATCGAGGATACGGCGGGCGAAGCCCATCATCTCGGCGGTGGCGTCATTGGTGCCGGCTTTGCCGCGGGCGCCGGTGTACTTGGTAACGACAACGCCGTAATTGATGTAG
>JBNMIL010000191.1:0-2815 GCA_050873265.1 Angelakisella sp.
CCAAAGAGCTGCTGACCCTGATGGGCGCGCCCTTTGAGAAGTAAGGAGGTAGAGAAGAATGGCAAAACTGTCGATGAAACTCAAGCAGCAGGCTCCCGCTAAGTTCTCTACCAGAGCTTACAACCGCTGCAAGATCTGCGGTCGTCCCCACGCTTACCTGCGTAAGTACGGGATCTGCCGTATCTGTTTCCGTGAGCTGGCCTACAAGGGTCAGATCCCCGGCGTAAAGAAAGCAAGCTGGTAATAGAAAGAAGGAGGTTGACCTATGTATATCACTGATACGATCGCTGATATGCTGACTCGCATTCGCAATGCGAACAGCGCGAAGCACGACACTGTTGATATTCCTGCGTCAAAGATGAAGACTTCTATTGCTCAGATTCTTCTTGACGAGGGTTATATCAAGGCTTTCACCGTTGTTGATGACGGGAAGCAGGGCATTATCCGTATTACCCTGAAATACGGTGCCAACAAGACCCCTGTGATCCAGGGGCTGCGCAGAGTTTCCAAGCCCGGTCTGCGTATTTACACAAGCTGTGAGGACTGCCCCAAGGTCATGAAGGGTCTTGGCGTCGCGATCCTCTCCACTTCCAAGGGTGTCATCACCGACAAAGAGGCTCGTAAGCTGAATGTCGGTGGCGAAGTCCTGGCGTTCATCTGGTAAGGAGGGAAAGTAGAATGAGCAGAATTGGCAACAAGCCCATCGAAATCCCCGCCGGCATTGATGTAAAGGTAGAGGGCAACACCGTTACCGTAAGCGGTAAGGGCATCACCCTGAGCCAGACCATCGACAGCCGCATCGGAGTAACGGTGGACGGCAATGTTATGCACATCACCCGTGCTAACGAAGAGAAAGAGACCAAGAGCATGCACGGTCTGTACCGCGCGCTGATCCACAACATGGTAGAGGGCATCGACAAGGGCTTTACCAAGGAGCTGGAGATCAACGGCGTAGGTTACCGTGCCGCTAAGCAGGGCAACGAGCTGGTCATGAACCTGGGTTATTCTCATCAGGTCATCGTTCCTGAGATCCCTGGCATCACCATCGAGGTCCCCGCACCCAACAAAGTAATCGTAAAGGGCGCCGATAAGCAGGCTGTCGGTCAGTTTGCCGCGGAGATCCGCGAGAAGCGTCCCCCCGAGCCTTATAAGGGCAAGGGCATCAAATATGTCGACGAGGTTATCATCCGCAAGGAAGGTAAAGCCGGCAAGGGTAAATAAGGAAGGAGGAGTATCTGAATGGTTACGAAAGTTGATAGCAAGAAGAACCGTCTTAAAAGACGCGCCAGAGTACGCGGCAAAGTGTACGGTACTGCCGAGCGTCCCAGACTGGCCGTTTTCCGCTCCGCCAACCACATTTATGCTCAGATCATCAATGATGATCTTGGCGTAACTCTGGCTGCTGCTTCCAGCATGGATAAGGGCTTTGACGGCTACGGCGGCAACAAGGAAGGCGCCCGCAAGGTAGGTCTTGCGATCGCTGAGGCTGCCAAGAAGGCAAACATCGAAGAGGTCGTTTTCGACCGCGGCGGCTTTGTTTATCATGGTCGCGTGGCTGAACTCGCCGAGGGCGCCCGTGAGGGCGGTCTGAAATTCTAAGAGAGGAGGGACACTTTTGGCTCGTATTGATGCATCTAAACTGGATCTGCAGGAGAAAGTCGTTCACATCGGACGCGTCTCCAAAACCGTCAAGGGCGGTCGTATCTACAAGTTCGCTGCACTGGTAGTCGTGGGTGACGGCAACGGTACCATTGGTTTTGGTATTGGTAAAGCCGGCGAAGTCCCGGACGCTATCCGCAAGGGCATTGAAGATGCGAAGAAGAACATGGTTAAAGTTTCCCTCAAGGGAACAACCATCCCGCACGAGATCATCGGCAAATTTGGTGCCGGTGAGGTACTGATGAAGCCCGCTCCCCAGGGTACCGGCGTAATTGCCGGCGGCGCTGTGCGTGCCGTACTGGAGGTTGCCGGTATCAGCGATATCCGTACCAAGTGCCTGCGTTCCAACAATCCCTGCAACGTTGTTACCGCTACCTTCGAGGGTCTGAAGGCCCTGCGCACCGTAGAGGAAGTTGCAGCGATCCGTGGCAAGGACGCAAAAGAAATTCTGGGTTAAGGAGGTAAGCGAACATGGAAAAGACCCTGAAGATCAAGCTGGTAAAGAGCCTGAACGGCCGGCTGGAGAAGCAGATCGCCACCGCTTACTCCCTGGGCCTCAAAAAGATCGGTCAGACCACGGAGCAGCCCGATAACGCTGCCACCCGCGGCAAGATCAAGACCATTTCTCACCTCATTGAGGTAACCGAATAAGCAAGGAGGTGCAGCTATTATGAAACTGAATGAGCTTTCTCCGGCTGCCGGCAGCACCCACAAGGGCTACCGTGTAGGTCGCGGTGCCGGCTCCGGCAACGGCAAGACCGCCGGCAAAGGTCATAAGGGACAGAACGCCCGCAGCGGCGGCGGTGTACGCCCCGGCTTTGAAGGCGGTCAGATGCCCCTGCAGAGACGTATCCCCAAGCGCGGCTTTAAGAACATCTTTGCCACCAAGTACGCCAGCGTGAACGTTGAGGTCCTTGCCCGCTTTGAGGACGGCGCTGTGGTAGATGCCAAGGCGCTGCAGGACGCAGGCATTGTAAAGAAGACCTATGACGGCGTGAAGTTCCTGGGTCGCGGCGAGGTGACCAAGAAGCTGACCGTTAAAGCAGCCGCTTTCTCCGAAGGTGCTAAGAGCAAGATTGAGGCAGCCGGCGGAAAGGCAGAGGTGGTATAATGTTCCAGACATTACGGAACGCATGGAAAATTGAGGATCTCCGCA
>JBNMIL010000192.1:0-2766 GCA_050873265.1 Angelakisella sp.
AGGCCTCAGTCCCAGGCGGCGGCTTCGCCGCTCAGGTATTCGTCAATTTCCTTTGCCGCCTGCCGTCCGGCACCCATCGCCAGAATGACGGTGGCAGCACCGGTCACGGCATCGCCGCCGGCAAAAACGGCTGGCATGGTGGTGCGGCAGCTCTTTTCGGCGGTCAGCAGCCGTCCCCGCCGGTCAGCGTCAAGGTGAGGGGTGGTGCGGTGCAGCAGCGGGTTCGGCGTGGTGCCGATCGCCATGATAACGGCGTCGCAGGGCAGGGTAAACTGGGCATTCGGCAGCACCTCGGGGCGGCGGCGACCGCTTTCGTCCGGTTCGCCCAGCACCATGGTGTCACACCGTATGCCGGCGACAAAGCCGTTTTCATCGCCCAGTATTTCCACGGGGTTGGTCAGCAGCCGGAAGGTGACGCCCTCCTCTTCGGCGTGCTCCACCTCCTCGGCTCTTGCCGGCAGCTCCTCCCGTCCCCGCCGGTAAACGATGGTCACCTCGGCGCCGCAGCGCAGGGCACAGCGCGCCGCGTCCATCGCCACATTGCCGCCGCCGACCACCACCACATGTCTGGCGGGCATCAGGGGGGTCATGGCGTCCGGCTGGGCGGCGTGCATCAGGTTGATGCGGGTCAGCCATTCATTGGCGGAAAAGACGCCGCACAGTGTCTCGCCGGGAATGCCCATAAAGTTGGGCAGCCCCGCCCCGCTGCCGAGAAATACGGCGGAAAAGCCGCGGTTCAAAAGCTCCTGCACCGGCAGGGTACGGCCGATGACGGTATCCGTTTCGAGGGTGACGCCCAGCTTTTGCAGGGCGGCGACCTCCTCGCTTAAAATGCTTTTCGGCAGACGGAATGCCGGAATGCCGTAAGCCAGCACGCCGCCGGCGGTATGCAGCGCCTCAAAGACGGTGACGGCATAGCCCATTCTTGCCAGCTCGCCGGCGCAGGCAAGACCGGCGGGACCGGAGCCGACCACCGCCACCCTTTTGCCCTTTTGCTCGGGGCGGGGCTGGGGATCGGCTTCGGGGTGGGCGCGGTGCCAATCGGCAACAAAGCGCTCCAGCCGCCCGATGGCGACGCTTTCGCCCTTTTTGCCGCGGACACAGACCGCCTGACACTGGTTTTCCTGCGGACAGACTCTGCCGCAGACGGCGGGTAAGGTGTTATCCGCCGAAAGGATCTGCCAGGCGGCGGCAAAGTCGCCCTCGGCGACCTTGGCGATAAACTGCGGGATACGCACCCCGACGGGACAGCCGGAACGGCAGGGGGCATTGGGGCAATCGAGGCAGCGGCGAGCCTCCCCGATGGCGGTATTTTCATCGTAGCCCAGCGCCACCTCATCGAAATTACGGCGGCGGCAGTCGGGGGACTGCACCGGCATGGGGGCGGCGGCAGGGGAGAGGTTAATATTGTTTTTCACGGGAATTCCTCTTTTCGGGATAAAGTGGGGGATGGGGGAAGGCTGGGGGAACCGCCCGAAGGGCGTTTCGGCGCAGCCGAAACCGGCGGTCGCAGACCGCCGAAGCCGTCCTCCGGACGGCTTGCCCTTCGGGCGGTGTTCCCCAGCCGGAGGTTCCGGACAAGGCGATGTTATTTCGGCTCCAGCCCCAGAAGGCGGCAGGCAGCCTCGCGGCTTTGCTGCTCCTGCGGGCGGTAAATTCTGCCGCGGCGGATCGCTTCGGCAAAATCCACCTGATGCCCGTCAAATTCCGGTCCGTCCACACAGGCAAAGCGGACCTCGCCGCCGACGGTAAGGCGGCAGCAGCCGCACATACCGGTGCCGTCGATCATAATGGGGCTCATGCTGACGGTGCAGGGGGTCTGATAACGGGAGGTCAGGTCGCTGACGGCTTTCATCATGGGCAGCGGTCCGATGGCAAATACCATATCGAACTGCTCGCCCTGCTGCAAAAGCCGCTCCAGCGCGCCGGTGACAAAGCCCTTTTCTCCGGCGGTGCCGTCATCGCTGCACAGCAGGAAGCGGTCGCCGGCTTCGGTCATTTCCCGCTCCAGAATGACCTGCGGCTTACCGCGGAAGCCGGCAATGGCGGTGACACGGCAGCCCTGACGGTGCAGGGCGGCGGCGGTGGGCAGGGCGATGGCGCAGCCCAGTCCTCCGCCGATGACGGCGGCATTGCGGTAGCCCTCGATGCGGCTGGGACGCCCCAAGGGTCCTACAAAGGTGGGCAGGCTGTCGCCGACCGAGAGGCTGTCCAGCAGCAGGGTGGTGCCGCCGACGACCTGATAAACGATGGTGACGGTGCCGGCGGCGGGGTCAAAATCCGAGATGGTGAGGGGGATACGCTCTGCGTCCTCGGTGGGACGCAGAATGATGAACTGACCGGCGGCGGCGTGGGCGGCGACTTCCGGTGCCGAGACGACCATGCGGCTGATGCCTGCCGCCAGGGTTTCCTTGCGGAGAATGGGTGCTTTCATGGGGGATACCTGCTTTCTTTTCTACGAGGAATATAAGTCCGGATTATAGGACACGGCTTCTGCTATACTGGGGACAGTAAAGCGAAAGGGGCGTGCCGGATATGCGTTATGAGATGAAGTTTGTGCGGGGTCATGTGGAGATCTACGACGGGGAGGGGAATTTTGTGTTCTCCGCCGATAACGAGCGGGAGGCGGAGGAGGACCTGCAGCTGCTTTCCGCCTGAAGAAAGTGCGGGAGGCAGGTTCGGGCGGCAGCCCGACCGACCCACAGGGTCGGTCAGCGCCCCCCAAAGGGGGGCGAGCGGCGGCGAAGCCGCCGCGGGCGGCCGCCC
>JBNMIL010000193.1:0-2757 GCA_050873265.1 Angelakisella sp.
CCCCCCCCCCCCCCCCCCGCTCTCCCCCTCTGCTAAGCCGAAGATCAAAACACGGCGCCCCTTTTCAGCACTGGTCTTTGGAGCGGAAAATAAGCGCCGCCAGCACCGAGAAAAGGATCGCCGCCGAGATGCCGGCAGCCCCCTTTTGCAGCCCGCCTATCAGGGCGCCCAGCAGCCCCTGCTCGGCAACGGCTTCCTGCACGCCCCGCGCCAGCAGACTGCCAAAGCCGGTCAGCGGCACCGTAGCGCCCGCACCGGCAAACTCGATGAGGGGCTGGTACAGCCCCAGCGCGCCCAGCAGCACACCGGCTACCACATAGCCGGAAAGGATCCGCGCAGGGGTCAGCTTGGTGCGGTCAATGAGTACCTGCCCGATGAGGCACAGCACCCCGCCTACCAAGAAGGCATAGAGATAGGATAATACAGCTTGCATGGCTTTTTCCTCCGTTTATTGGTGTGGGGGGCGGGCATAGGGCGGCGGAGCGTTCCGGCGCAGCCGGAACCCGCGGGCAGCGCCCGCGGCGACCGCCAATGGCGGTCGGCTCCGCCGCCCTGTCTCCCCCCTCGCACTTCCCCTAAAATCGAAATTAGAAATTCTCGCCTTACTCCCCTGCCGTCAGGTGCAGCAGGTGCGCCACCCCTGGGATCGACTCCCCCTGCTGGCAGGCGGTCGGCGACATTAGCGCGCCCGTCGCCATAAACAGGATATTGCGGTACTCTCCCCGCTGCATCGCCGGCAAAAAGTGAGCGCACATCACCGCGGCGCTGCACCCGCAGCCGGAAGCACCGGCATCGGTTTTCTGCCCCTCGCGGTCGTACAGCATCAAGCCGCAGTCGGTGTAGTGGGGGCGCAGGTCGCAGCCCTCCTCCGCCGCAAGGCGCACCAGCAGGTCGCTGCCCACCTGCGCCAGGTCTCCGGTGATGATCTTATCATAGTCGGCAGGGGTAGTGCCGGTATCGGCAAGGTATTGCCGCAGAGTATCCCAGGCGGCGGGCGCCATGGCTGCCCCCATGTTGTTGATATCGGTCACACCGAGATCCACCACCCGCCCGATGCAGACCTCCCGAATGTGGATATCTCCCTGCTGCGCCACCAGCGCCGCGCCGGAGGCGGTAGCGGTGTGCTGGGCGGTGGGCGTCCTTACCCCGCCGTAATTCAGGGGGAAGCGGAACTGCCGCTCACTGGAGCAAAAGTGGGAGGAGGTGACGGCAAGCGCCTTTTGCGCCGCGCCGCTTTCCACCAGAAGTGCCGCCAATGTCAGACTTTCCGCCATGGTGCTGCACGCCCCGTACAGCCCTAAAAAGGGGCGTCCCAGCTCCCGCACGGCATAAGCCGAGGCGATGCACTGGTTCAGCAGGTCGCCGCCCAGCACCACATCGATCTGCTCCGGCGGGGTATTGCCTTTTTGCAGCGCCAGCTCCAGGGCGAGCTGCTGCATCTTGGTCTCTGCCTTTTCCCAGCTTTTTTCCCCAAAGCTGCTGTCCTCCACCGTCCGGTCAAATTCCGCCCCGAGGGGACCCTCCTGCTCCATGCGGCTGCCTACCGCCGCCACCGCCGCGATCGCCGCGGGTCGTTCCAGCTGAATGGTTCCGGCTCCTATCCTTTTTGCCATAGTTTTTTCTCCTCCCTGTGGTTTTCCGTCCGGCGCGGGGGTCAGGGCGGCTCCGCCCGAACCGTTCCCCGCCACCGGTTTTACCCGATGCCGAAAATGACCAGCACCAGCCCGTACAGAATACTTGCCACGGTGCCGTAGACAATGACCGGTCCGGCAATAACAAACAGCTTGGCGGCAAGCCCCAGAACCAGTCCCTCGCTTTTGAACTCGATGGCGGGGGAGGACATGGCGTTGGCAAAGCCGGTGATGGGCACCAAGGTGCCGGCTCCGGCATATTTGGCAAGCCGCTGGTACCACCCCAGACCGGTGGTAACGACCGAAAGAAAGATGAGGGTGACGGAGCACCAGCTCCCTGCCTCCTCCCGACCCAGCCCAAGGCGGAGGAAGCAGTCGGTCAGCGCCTGCCCCACCACACAGATCAGCCCGCCGACCACAAAAGCCATCGGCAGGGTTTTGCCGCTGCGGGTCGGCGGCGAGCTTTCCTTCAGCAGTTTGTCGTACTCTTTGGGGGTCATAGCCATAACCATCGCTCCTTTTTTCGGCGTTTGAGCCTATTATGGGCAGTTTTGGGGGAATTATCCTTGGCATTCCGTTTTGTGGTGGCTTCCCGCGCGGGGGCAGGCACATGGGCGTGCGCGCGTGCGTATGATACTATTCGGTTTTCAAGGTGCAGTTGGGGAAGCCCCTCGTTTTTCGATGGGGCTTGGGTTTTGCGGCTGACCCCCTGTTTCTTGTCGGGGGTCGGACGCAGGATTTGATTATTTACCGGTAAAGAGAAGTCCTCTCACTAATACGGACATAAACGGGAAAATTTGCAGTGAAAGTGTTGAATTCGCACAAACTTTTACAAAAAGTTTTCAAGCCTAGGAAATGGTGAGAGATTTCTGGTGTGAAAAGCCCTCCCTGTGTAAGGGAGGGTGGCAGCCGAATGGCTGACGGGAGGGTTGACGGCAGGATCGGTGTGTGAACAGCGCCGACAATCCCTCCGGTTCGCTGCGCTCACCACCTCCCTTTACACAAGGGAGGCGTAGGTGTAGCGGATCGCGGTGAGTGGGATGCGGAGCCGAGCGCCGCCGGTGGCGGATACAGCGAGGCGGAGCATCCGCAGCGGTCGAAAAAATCGAGCAAGCGGGCAGCGCGA
>JBNMIL010000194.1:0-2683 GCA_050873265.1 Angelakisella sp.
GTATGACTTCTCGCCACAAAGAGGGAGGCAAAAGAAATCCGAAGTATAATAGGAGGTGCCGACTAAATGAGAGTCAAGATCACTCTGGCTTGTACCGAATGCAAGCAGCGTAACTACAACACCATGAAGAACAAGAAGAACGATCCCGACAGACTGGAAATGAACAAGTACTGCCGCTTCTGCCGCAAGCACACCGTTCATCGTGAGACCAAGTAATTTAAGGAGGAGTACAAAAGATGGCTGAAACCGCTAAAAAGCCCAATATTTTTCAGCGTTGGGCACGCTCCTTCAAGGATATGCGCGGCGAGATGAAGAAGGTCGTATGGCCCACCAAAAAGCAGGTCATCAATAACACCCTCATCGTACTGGCAGTCGTCCTGATCTCCGCTATCGTTATCTGCGGACTGGACGCGCTGTTCTCGCTCGTTATCAAGCTGCTCATCAAGTAATTTTGGGCGGCAAATCAACCGATACCAAACCAAGCGGGAGGGAACGAAATGGCTGAAGAAGCAAAATGGTATGTAGTGCATACCTACTCCGGCTATGAGAATAAGGTTGCCGACAGCATCGTGAACGCGGTGGAAAACCGGCAGCTGCATCACCTCATTACCGATGTGAAGATCCCGACCGAAATGGTGGTCGAGATCAAGGACGACGGACAGAAGGTGGAAAAGGAGCAGAAGCTTTTCCCCAGCTATGTTTTTGTCAAGATGATCATGACAGACGACAGCTGGTATGTTGTCCGTAATATCCGCGGAGTAACGGGCTTTGTGGGTCCGGGCTCCAAACCGGTGCCGCTGACGGAGGCAGAGATCGAGCGCTTCCAGGTGGAGAACCGGCAGATCGAGACCAACTATGCCGTGGGCGACAGCGTAGAAGTTACCGGCGGCTATCTGGAAGGCTTTGTAGGCGTTGTGGACGCCATTGACACCGAAAAGCAGCTGACCCGCGTCACCGTTTCGATGATGGGCAAAGATGTAACGGTAGAGCTGGCGCTGAACGAAGTAAAGCCCCTGGAATGACCAATAAAAGCAACAATATAAAACCGCAGACCCGTGCGTAAACGGGTCAATAGGCTCCGCCCTCAAAAAGAGCCGAGAGCAGAGCCTGTGGGAGGAACCGTCCGCAAAACATGAGATGGGACGGCCCGCTATCATTACCACATATTTGGAGGTGCAGAAACATGGCTCAGAAAGTAGTAGGCTATATCAAGCTGCAGATCCCTGCCGGCAAGGCAACCCCCGCGCCCCCCGTTGGTCCCGCACTGGGTCAGCACGGCGTAAACATTATGGCTTTCACCAAGGAATTTAATGAGCGCACCAAGAACGATGTCGGCCTCATTATCCCCGTTGTGATCACCGTATACGCAGACCGTACTTTTAGCTTTATTACCAAGACTCCCCCCGCGGCCGTCCTCATCAAGAAGGCCATCAACCTGGAATCCGGTTCCGGCGTGCCCAACAAGACCAAGGTTGGCAAGATCACCCGTGAGCAGCTCCAGAGGATCGCTGAGCTGAAGATGCCCGACCTGAACGCTGCCAATATCGATACCGCCATCAGCATGATTGCCGGTACCGCCCGCAGCATGGGCGTAGAAGTAGAAGGCTAAACGCTTTCTTGTAACAGTGGGAGGAACCATTCCGCTAAACACCACATTATAGGAGGATAATAAACGCTATGAAGCATGGTAAGAAATATACAGACAGCAGAAAGCTGGTAGACAGCGCAAAGCTGTATGAGCCGGCAGAGGCGCTGGACCTTTGCGCCAAGACCGGCAAGGCGAAATTCGATGAGACCGTTGAGATCCATGTCCGCCTGGGCGTAGATAGCCGTCACGCTGACCAGCAGGTCCGCGGCGCCGTAGTACTGCCCAACGGTACCGGCAAGAGCGTCCGCGTTCTGTGCTTTGCCCGCGGCGACGCTGCCGAGGCTGCCAAGGCTGCCGGCGCTGAGTTTGTAGGCGCTGAGGACATGATGGAGAAGATCCAGAAAGAGAACTGGATGGACTTCGATGTAGTGATCGCTACCCCCGACATGATGGGTATTGTCGGTCGTCTGGGTAAGATCCTGGGCCCGCGCGGTCTGATGCCCAACCCCAAGGCGGGCACCGTTACCCCCGATGCCGGTCGTGCCGTGACCGAGGCGAAGGCCGGTAAGATCGAGTACCGTCTGGATAAGACCAACATCATCCACTGCCCCATCGGCAAGGTTTCCTTCGGCGCGCAGAAGCTGCAGGAGAACTTTGATACCCTGATGGACGCGATCGTAAAGGCGAAGCCCGCGGCTGCCAAGGGTCAGTATGTCCGTTCCTGCGTGGTCGCTACCACCATGGGTCCCGGCGTCAAGATCAACCCCGCCCGCTTTGTTGCCGTTACCACCGCGGAGAACTGATAAGCGAACCGATAAAGCGGACTTTTTAGGAAGTCCGCTTTATTTTTTACCGATGGAGGACGACCCGAATGAAGAAGATCGCAAAGGAATTCAAGGATTTTATTTCCCGCGGTAATGTGATGGATATGGCAGTCGGCGTGATCGTCGGCGGCGCCTTCGGCAAGATCACCTCGTCGCTGGTCAACGATATATTTATGCCGTTTCTGGGCTGGATCATCGGGGATATTGACCTGACGGCGCTGAATATCACCCTTTCCCCTGCTGTGATGGAGGGCGAGACGGTGATAAAGGA
>JBNMIL010000195.1:0-2666 GCA_050873265.1 Angelakisella sp.
CCCCGGGCTGCCGCCCGATGCCCCCGCCTTATATCCCGATCCGCCTTACACCATAAGGGTCACGGCGTTTTTGTTATTGATGATGTGGGTGTGGGTAAAGGAGCCGCCGAATTCGCCGTCGATGGTCCAGCTGATGGAGTGGCTCGTCTCAAAGACGATATCCGAGGCACGCAGCATCTTTACCAGCGGTCCGTCGTAATTCTGGGTCATCAGGGCGGTCAGCATCGCCTGCGCCTCGATAGCGTTTAAGGGATTTTTGACCAGCAGCAGCTCGTACATACCGTCATCGAGAAGCACCCGTTCGGGGTCGAGCTTTAAGACGCCGCCCAGCGAGATGGTATTGGTGACGGCGCCGAACAGGTAGTCCTCCTCGAACTGCTCCCCGTCGGCGGTGATCCGAACATGAATGGGCTGGATCTTGCCGAGGCTTTTGACCCCCTCCAGAATGTAGGCAAGGTGCCCCAGCGCGTTTTTGATCTCCTGCGGGGTGGCGTAGCTTGTCTCGGTAAAGGCGCCGAAGGCGGCGATATAGTTGAAGTAGCGGTCGTTCAGCGTGCCGACATCCATGTGGAACTCGTTGCCGGTGACGGCGCGCAGGGCGGCTTCCTCCACCCGGGTGGGCAGCCGCAGGCTGGCGGCAAGGTCATTGGTGGAGCCGAGGGGAATATAGCCCATCGGGCGGCGGTCCTCCCGCTGCATCATGCCGCTGACCATTTCGTTGAGGGTGCCGTCGCCGCCGCAGCAGACGATAAGATCGAAGCGCCCGGCGTCCTCCACCACCTTGCGGGTGCAGTCCTGACGGGCACGGGTGGGGTAAACGGTGACCTCGTAATCGTGGTCGGCAAAGATCTTGACCATCTTGTAAAGATCGGTCTGCGCCTGACTGCGTCCGGCGATGGGGTTGATGATAAACAGAAGTTTTTTCATGTGCGGTTTCTCCTTAGCATCAATTTGGCATCGGTTTATGGGGAAAAGGATCGTTCCCAAAGGGGCGGCGCCCCGTCATGACGGCGGTATCTGCGAGGGCTCAGCGGTAGACGTCAAGGATCCCCTGCAAATGGCGGCAGAACTGCTGCGCGACCGGCTGGGGCGAAAGGATCCTGACCGGTGTGCCCAGTCCGGTGAGCCACGCGAAGAACTGCGGGCTGGGGACGACCTCCACGGTAACGGTGAAGCCGCCCTCGCAGTCGGGGGTAAGGATCATATCCCGACCGAAGCGGTCAAAGACGATATTTGCCATAGAGCTTTCAAACCGCAGCGTGACCTGCTGCGGCTCGCCGCTGTACATGCCGAACACCTTGCGGGAATAGGCGGCGGGGTCGAAGCCCGCGAACAGCTCCTTGCCCTGCCGTTCCTCGCCGGTCTGGGAGATGGCTTCCATCTTATCCACGCGGTAGTGGCGGCGCTCGGCGTGCTCGGCATCGTAGCCGACAAGGTAGTAATTCTCATCGTCCCACAGCAGTGCCCACGGGCTGATGCGGTAGCGCTTGCCCTCGTGCCGGTATTTTTTTTTGCCGGTCATGTCCCAATCGAAGTAGCGGAAGGTGATCTGGCTGCCGGCGGCGATGGCGCTGTGGAGGGCATCGACATTGTAGTAGATGCTTTCGTTCATGTTTTTGATGCGGTGGGCGACATAGACCTGACGGCGGAGCGCCTGCGCCTCATGGCGGCTTGCCAGCTTTTCCAGCTTGGCGATCAGCTCGTTGCTTTTGCGCAGGGAGAGGAATTTACTGCTCTGCACGGCGTCGACAAGGAGCTTTAATTCGGGGAGCTGAAACTGGCGGTTGGCGATATAATAGCCGCCGTCCTGCGCCTTGCGGTACTCGATATCCAGTCCGGTGCTGCGCAGACCGTCGAGGTCATCGTAGATGCTTTTGCGCTCGGCGGCGATATCGTGCTGGGCAAGGTATTCGATCATCTGGGGAATGGTGACGGGGTGTGCCTCATCGGTATTTTCCAGCAGGAACTGCCGGAGATACAGGCACTTGAGCTTCTGCTTGGCGGAACGGGGCATAGGCGGCCTCCTTTACAGCTTATCTTTGCCCTCATTCTACCACAGGGGACGGCAAAATACAATGGACAAAGACCCATAAGGGGGACAAAGGGGGAGGCATAGGGATTTGCTTGCTTATGACATAGCTTCCCCCATCTGAGGAGGGAAATCTATCCCCTTATGTCCATAGCACTCGGCACTTGCCAAGCGCTGAATTAAGACAAGCAGGAAGTGGGACAAGAACCCCCTCCCCCGCTTCGGGGGAGGGGAGGGAGAGGGGGCAGATGCGCTGCGGCACCTTATAAGCACCGTTTAGCCCACGCTTCGGGAAGCCGCCCTTTGGCTTTCCGAGCGGGCAATAGGGGTCCCCGAAAAGTCGTAAGACTTTTGGGGGAGAGGAGGACGCACCGCAGCGGAGAGGGCTGCCCGCAGTGTAACGGAGGGTCTGCCCGATTAAAGCGGAGGTTGCGTCCGACGAGCGTGGGGTCTCGGGGTGCCCCCGAGCGTGTTTTGCAATATGGGGACCCTGACGGGTCGCACGACCCGTTGGGGAAAGGAGGAGCGGCGGAGCGTTGGAGGGTTGTCTATTCCATGGGAATAGCGACCCGACATGGAGCGCAGCCCGTGACGACGCGCACGAGCAAAAGGAAGTCCCCGCCGGATAGGCGTACAA
>JBNMIL010000196.1:0-2664 GCA_050873265.1 Angelakisella sp.
ACCTCATTGCTGGATTCCACGCTTTCCACCCCGGAAAGGCTCTCCAGCGTCTTGACGGTCTCCGGCAGATTTTCCAGGCTGTTCACTTTCAAGCGGAAGGAAGCCGGCAGCGGGTTTTCATCCGCGTACTGCTCAAAGCCTTCCAGAAAGCTCTGGCTGCCCAGGGTGTCGCTCAGCTCCTTCAGGGCGTCCTCCTTGCTGATGTACTGCTTGGAGGCGATATTGGGCAGATCGTCGATCTCTGCCTTCAGCCTCTCGGTGCCGGCGCTGCCGAGGTCGTCATCGATCCAGACCACAACCTCATTGAAGCTTTCTACATAGCCCATCAAGGAATTGATATTGAGGGAAAGCAGCAGTGCCCCGCCGATAAGCACCATACAGGCGATAAGCACGCCGATGGAAGCCACCGACATCTGCCGGTTGGCGCGGATATTGTGCAGGCCCTCCTTGACCAGATAGCCAAAGGAATTCTTAAACATGGGAAGCACCTCCCTGATCCCGGATAATGCGTCCCTTTTCCAGTGTCACGGTACGGTGGTGGAAGCGGTTCACCAGCTCATGCTCATGCGTCACCATGAGGATGGTGGTGCCGGTCTTATTGATCTCATCCAAAAGCTCCACGATCTCGTAGGAAAGCTCCGGATCGATATTGCCGGTCGGCTCATCGGCAATGAGCAGGTCGGGGTTATTCACCAGCGCGCGGGCCAGGGCCACACGCTGCTGCTCGCCGCCGGAGAGTTCCGGCGGATAGTGCTTGTACTTATCATCCAGCCCCAGTAGATTCAGAATATAGGGCACCCGCCGGCGGATAAACCGCCGCGGCACACCGGTCACCTGCAGGGCAAATGCCACATTATCAAAGACCGTCATGGTGGGGATAAGCCGGAAATCCTGGAACACTACACCGATGGTGCGACGAAAGTAAGGGATCTCCCGCTGCTTCATATGGATAAGGTCCCGGCCGTTTACCGTCACCTCGCCCTCGGTGGGTACTTCCTCCCGCAGCAGCGTTTTGATGAGGGTGCTTTTGCCGGCGCCGGAATGCCCCACCACAAAGACGAATTCGCCTTTTTCGATATGTAGATCCACCCCATCCAACGCGCATACGCCGTTGGGGTAGGTCTTGGTTACTCCTTGCAGATCAATCAAGGGATACACCGCCTTGCTCTATAGGATATTGGGTCAGCCCTTAAATGACATCAAAGCTGTCTTTTTAGTACTTCACAGGGTTCGCGGTCAGGTACTTCTTCACCATCAGCGCCACCTTAAAGATGATGGCGTGATCGAACTCCCGCAGATCCAGACCCGTCAGTTTCTTGATCTTCTCCAGACGGTACACCAGCGTATTGCGGTGGACGAACAGCTTGCGGCTGGTCTCGGAGACATTGAGGTTATTCTCGAAGAACTTCTGAATGGTGAAAAGGGTCTCGTGGTCGAGGCTTTCGATGGAGCCTTTCTTAAAGACCTCGCGCAGGTACTGCTCGCACAGGGTAGTGGGCAGCTGATAGATGATGCGGGCGATGCCCAGATTATCGTAGCTGACGATGAGGCGCTCGGTATCGAATACCTTGCCGACCTCCAGCGCCGCCTGCGCCTCACGGAAGGAACGCGCCAGATCCTTGATACCGGCGATGACGCTGCCGATGCCGACCTGCGCCTTGGTGTAGAACTCACCGCCCAGAGTATCCACGATGGAGCGCGCCAGCTTTTCCAGATCCTTGCCCTCTACGCCGGGCTTGACCTCCTTGACCAGCACGATATCGGTCTCGCTGACATTAAAGACAAAGTCCTTCTGCTTATCGGGGAACAGGTTCTGCACCACATCGAAAGCGGAAACGCTGCTGTTTGCCTGCACCCGCACCAGCAGCACCACGCGGCTGGCATCGGAGGAGAAGTGCAGCTCCCGCGCCTTGGCAAAGATATCGCCGGGCAGAATGTTATCCAGAATGATATTCTTGATAAAGTTGCCGCGGTCGTACTTTTCATCGTAATACTGCTTGATGCTGGAAAGAGAGATGCTGAGCACGCCGCACATCTTGGCTGCCAGATCATCTGTGCCGGAAACGAACACGGCATACTCCGACTTCATCTTGGAGCCAAAGGGCTTGTAGGTGACGCCGTCACGAATGAACAGCTCGTTGTTCTCGCCCAGCTCCGCTGCCAAAAAGTCATTCGGCTCGCCGATCTTGGTCAGATCGCTGCAGGCAATGATGGTGGCGCTTTCATCGATGACGCCGATCATGCGGTCAACGGTATCGCGCATCTGATAAACCAGACCCTGGAACAAACGGTTTGACATAAAACTACCCCTCAACTTTCACAAAAAATCACTGTCGCACACAGTCTGTGATGAATGAACACTTCTATTTTACCTAATATTTTGTGCAAATGCAACAGTTTTCTGCTTTTTCCTTGGAAATTAGCGCAATTCCTTTGGTAAATATCATCAGTTTGTGGGGCGGTTTCTTGTCAAATACGGCACCATGAACGCAAAATATGGGGCGTTCCCGACCGGCTTGGCACAAAATGAGGGACTTTGTTTCCATCATTTTGCACAAAGGAGACCCCACCGCATTTAGTGGTGTAGTCTTAATATACCATAGAAATATGAATATTCCGTGTCCCCGCTGTGATGATTGATTGAGGATTTACGCCGTTTGGTGC
>JBNMIL010000197.1:0-2614 GCA_050873265.1 Angelakisella sp.
CACCCCAAAAAGGCGGCTCATCTGCACCACCTTATCCATATCGGGAATGGACTGCGCCCCCTCCCACTTGGAGACCGACTGCCGCGTGACCGCCAGCTTTTCCGCCAGCTCCTCCTGCGACCAGCCCGCTTTCTTTCTCAAATCAATGATCTTATCTGCCAGTATCATTCTGTCATACCCTCCTTTATATTCCGGGCGGCATCTTCTGTCCGTCCCTGTGCCGTTATCCTACCATTCGGCACGGTTGCGCACCACCAATCCGACCATCAAATCTGTCAACCACCGGTTGCGAAGCGTTCTGCTTTTCCGCACCACTCGTACTTTGTGCGGATTTTTCGTCTCTGCCCTGCTTTTTCATGCCGCAAAAATCGCAGCCCCTGCCTTGGCAGGTCTCCGCAAGCCGTGAAATACGTCCGCAGGGCAGCCCGCCCACGGGCGGGCTGGAAGCGGCTGCGCCGCTCCCCGCTCCGGCTGCGCCGGAGCGCCCTGCGGGCGATTTCCCCCTTCCCCCAGCCTCTGCCCTCATTCTACCACATCTTCCCCGCCAAAGCCATCGGGGAGAAAAAGACGCAGAGCGTCCCTTTTCGGGGGAAGCCCTGCGTCTTGTGCGTCTTGGGGGGTATTTACTTGTTCAGCGCCTGATAAGCCGCCACAGCACACGCTACCGTCGCGCCCACCATGGGGTTGTTGCCCATGCCGATCAGACCCATCATCTCTACATGAGCGGGCACGGAGGAGGAGCCGGCAAACTGCGCGTCGCCATGCATACGACCCATCGTGTCGGTCAGACCGTAGGAGGCGGGACCCGCCGCCATGTTGTCGGGGTGCAGGGTACGACCGGTGCCGCCGCCGCTTGCCACCGAGAAATACTTCACGCCGTTCTCATAGCACCACTTTTTGTAGGTGCCGGCAACGGGGTGCTGGAATCGGGTGGGGTTGGTGGAGTTGCCGGTGATGGAAACATCGACCTTCTCCAGCTTCATAATGGCTACGCCCTCCAAAACATCGTTGCAGCCGTAGCACTTGATCTTGGCGCGCTCGCCCTCGCCGAAGGCGACCTCACGCACGACCTTCACCTCGCCGGTGGCAAAGTCAAAGTCGGTCTCCACATAGGTAAAGCCGTTGATGCGGCTGATGATGTAGGCAGCGTCCTTGCCCAGACCGTTCAGAATGACGCGCAGCGGCTCCTTACGGGCTTTGTTGGCATTGCGGGCAATGCCGATGGCGCCCTCCGCCGCCGCAAAGGACTCATGTCCCGCCAGGAAGCAGAAGCACTTGGTCTCATCGCGCAGCAGCATGGCGCCCAGGTTGCCGTGACCCAGACCCACCTGGCGCTGCTCCGCCACCGAGCCGGGCACACAGAACGCCTGCAGACCCACGCCGATCATCTCGCTGGCTTCCGCGGCGCTCTTTACGCCCTTCTTCAGTGCCAGCGCGGTGCCCAGCGTGTATGCCCATACCGCGTTATCAAAGGCAATGGGCTGTACGCCCTTTACGATCTCTTCTACATTGATGCCGTGCGCCATCGTGAGGTCACGGGCGTCTTCCAGCGTATTCATACCGTATTCGTTCAGGCAGGCGTTGATGCGGGGCATCCGTCTTTCCTGTCCTTCAAATTTAGCCATCGTCGTGTCCTCCTTCTCTTATTCTTCTCTGGGGTCAATGTACTTGGGCGCGTCGGCGAAGCGGCCGTAGGTGCCGGTGTTCTTCTTCAGCGCCTCCTCGGGGGACTTGCCGTGACGGATATCCTCCATCATCTTGCCCAGCCGTACAAACTCATAGCCGATGGCTTCGCCGTTCTTATCCAGCGCCACCTTGGTGATGTAGCCCTCGGCAAGCTCCAGATAGCGCACGCCCTTGGCGCCGGTGGAGAAAATGGTGCCGGTCTGGCTGCGCAGCCCCTTGCCCAGGTCCTCCAAAGAAGCGCCGATGGGCAGACCGTCCTCGCTGAAGGCGGTCTGGGTACGACCATACGCAAGCTGCTTAAAGATCTCGCGCATCGCCACATTGATGGCGTCGCAGACGAGGTCGGTGTTCAGCGCCTCCAGCAGCGTCTTGCCGGGCAGGATCTCGCCCGCCATGGCGGCGGAATGGGTCATGCCGCTGCAGCCGATGGTCTCTACCAGCGCCTCCTCAATGATGCCGTTCTTGACATTCAGGGTCAGCTTGCAGGCGCCCTGCTGCGGCGCGCACCAGCCGATCCCGTGGGAAAGGCCGGAAATATCGCTGATCTGGTACGCCTTTACCCAGCGTCCCTCCTCGGGGATCGGCGCGGGGCCGTGATGAGGACCCTTGGTGACAGGGCACATGCTCTCTACTTCGTGGGAATAGTTCATTGCACATTCTCCTTCCGAACAGACTTTGTCGCTAAAATAACATTGTGATTAAAATAACAATACCGTATTTATTATAGAGGCTATCCCCAGCTTTTGCAAGGGGTTTCACGCAATATTTTGTCGGATTTTCCGGCAGCGGGCGTAAATTTCCCCGCCCCGCGCAAAAATTTACAGTTTAGCCACAGCCTGTTCCCCTCTTTTATTTGACACCGCCCCCCTCCGGCGGTAAAATAGTATGGTTAAAGATGATGGCAGGCGCCCCTCTGCTCCCCTCGGGC
>JBNMIL010000198.1:0-2598 GCA_050873265.1 Angelakisella sp.
ATCCAAAGGGACTGTGTGACCGTATTTATATCAGTTGTTTTGCCTACGCTGTTTGCGTCAACTTCTTATTGGCGCTGTTCGCGGATGGCAGCCTGTGCAGCGGCAAGGCGGGCGATCGGTACGCGGAAGGGGGAGCAGGAAACATAGTCCAGACCCACACGGTCGCAGAACTCCACGGAGGTGGGGTCGCCGCCGTGCTCGCCGCAGATGCCCAGACCCAGGTTGGGACGGGTGGAGCGGCCCAGCTTCACGCTCATCTCGATGAGCTTGCCAACGCCCTTCTGGTCCAGATGGGCAAAGGGATCGCTCTCGTAGATCTTGTTCTCGTAGTAATAGTTCAGGAACTTACCGGCGTCGTCACGGCTGAAGCCGAAGGTCATCTGGGTCAGGTCGTTGGTGCCGAAGGAGAAGAAATCGGCTTCCTTGGCGATCTCGTCGGCGGTCAGCGCGGCACGGGGGATCTCGATCATGGTGCCGACCTCGTACTTCATGTCCACACCTGCCTCGGCAATCAGCTTGTCGGCGGTGGCAACTACGATGTCCTTAACAAACTTCAGCTCCTTCACCTCGCCTACCAGCGGGATCATGATGTGAGGAGTGATCATGAAGCCCAGCTTCTTGGAAGCGGAGATGGCAGCCTTAATAACAGCGGTGGTCTGCATTTCGGCAATTTCGGGGAAGGAAACAGCCAGACGGCAGCCGCGGTGACCCATCATCGGGTTAAACTCATGCAGAGAGGCAATAACAGCCTTCAGCTCGTCAACGCTCATCTTCAGCTCGCCGGCAATCTCTACAATGTCCTCCTCCTTGGTGGGCAGGAACTCGTGCAGGGGAGGATCGAGGTAACGGACGGTCATGGGACGGTCGCCCATTACCATGTACATCTCCTCAAAGTCACCCTCCTGGTACGGCTCAATCTTGGCAAGAGCGGCACGGCGCTCCTCAACGGTACGGGCAACTATCATCTCGCGTACAGCCTTAATGCGGTCGCCCTCAAAGAACATGTGCTCGGTACGGCACAGACCAATGCCCTCTGCGCCAAAGTCAACGGCGTGCTTGGCGTCACGGGGGTTATCGGCGTTGGTAAATACCTTCAGACGGCGTACGCTGTCCGCCCAGCCCATAAAGCGGCCAAAGTCGCCGGAAATGGTAGCGTCGGTGGTGGGAATGGCTTCGCCGTAAATGTTGCCGGTGGAGCCGTCGATGGAAAGCCAGTCGCCCTCATGGTAGGTCTTGCCGCCCAGGGTGAACAGCTTGTTGTCATAGTCTACGGTGATCTCGCCGCAGCCGGAAACGCAGCAGGTGCCCATGCCGCGGGCAACTACGGCGGCGTGGCTGGTCATACCGCCGCGCACGGTCAGGATACCCTGTGCGACTACCATGCCCTCAATGTCCTCGGGAGAGGTCTCCAGACGGACAAGGATAACCTTCTTCATCTTGCCGCTCTCAACGGCGTTCTTGGCGTCCTCGGCGGTAAATACTACCTGACCGCAGGCAGCGCCGGGAGAAGCCGCCAGACCCTTGCCGATAACGGCAGCGTTCTTCATGGCGTCGGCGTCAAACTGGGGGTGCAGCAGGCTGTCCAGCTGCTTCGGCTCTACGCGCAGCACAGCCTCCTTCTCGGAGATCATGCCCTCGTCCACCAGGTCAACGGCGATCTTCAGGGCAGCGGCAGCGGTGCGCTTGCCGTTACGGGTCTGCAGCATATACAGCTTACCGTTCTCAATGGTGAACTCCATATCCTGCATATCGCGGTAATGCTTCTCCAGACGGGAAGCGATATCTACAAACTGCTTGTAAACCTCGGGCATCTCCTCGGCCAGCTTGCTGATGGGGGAGGGAGTGCGGATACCGGCTACAACGTCCTCGCCCTGTGCGTTGATGAGATACTCGCCGAACAGCGCCTTCTCACCGGTAGCGGGGTTACGGGTAAAGGCTACGCCGGTGCCGCTGGTGTTGCCGCTGTTGCCAAACGCCATGGACTGTACGTTTACGGCAGTGCCCCAGTCATAGGGGATCTCGTTCATGCGGCGGTAAACGTTGGCACGGGGGTTATCCCAGCTGCGGAATACGGCCTTTACAGCCTCGATCAGCTGTACCTTGGGATCCTGCGGGAAGTCCTCGCCCTTTTCCTTCTTGTAGAACTCCTTAAAGCGGACTACCAGCTCCTTCATGTCCTCGGTGTCCAGGTCTACATCGTTCTTTACGCCCTTCTTCTCCTTCAGCTCGTCAATGATCTCCTCAAAGCGCTTCTTGGAAAGCTCCATTACTACGTCGGAGAACATCTGGATAAAACGACGGTAGCTGTCGTAGGCAAAGCGGGGGTTGTTGGTCTGCTTGGCAAGACCCTGTACGGATTCATCGTTCAAGCCGAGGTTCAGAATGGTATCCATCATGCCGGGCATGGAGGCACGGGCGCCGGAGCGTACGGAAACCAGCAGGGGGCTTTCCACGTCGCCGAACTTCTTGCCTACCTTCTTTTCCAGCTTCTCCAGGTAAACAAAGATATCGGACATGATATCCTCATTGATCTGGCGGCCGTCGGTGTAGTACTGGGTGCAGGCCTCGGTGGTAATGGTAAAGCCGGGAGGCACGGGC
>JBNMIL010000199.1:0-2597 GCA_050873265.1 Angelakisella sp.
GATACGGTGGGCAGCGCCTTTGCCCTGTACTATGCCCTGAAAACGCTGGGCAAGGAGGTGCGGGTGCTGTGTGCCGATCCGCTGCCGAAAATGTACGAATACCTTTACCCCGACTATACCCCCGGTCAGGTGCTGTTTGTTCCGGCGGAATATGTCGTTGCCGTAGATGTGGCGACTGCCGGTATGCTGGGCGGTCTGGAGGAAAAATACGGGAAGATGGTGGATCTTTGCATTGACCACCACCCCAGCAACAGCGACTACGCCGCCCAGACCTGTCTGTGGGGCGAAGCCGGCGCCTGCGCCGAGCCGGTGGCGGCGATCATCAAAGCCATCGGGCTGCCCGTTTCCGGCAGGGTCGCCGAGTGCATCTATACCGGTCTTGCCACCGATACCGGCGGCTTCCGGTACAGCAATACCTCTGCCGGCAGTATGCGGCTGGCGGCGGAGATCATGGAAAGCGGTGTGGATACCGCCGAGCTCAATACCCGCATTTTTGAAAGCGAAAGCAAGGCAAAGGTGCTGGCGGAGGCGGCAATGATGTCCTCCCTGCAATTCTTTGCCGAGGACCGCATCGCGGTGATGCCGGTGACGCTTGCCGTCCGTGCCGCCACCGGTGTGACCGGCGAGGAGCTGGAAGATGTCGCCGGAATTCCCCGCAAAATAGAGGGGGTGCTGCTGGGCATCACCATCAAGGAGCATGAGGGCGAGTGCCATGTTTCGCTGCGCAGCAAGGAGCCGGTGAATGCCGATGAGATCGCCGAGGCTTTCGGCGGCGGCGGTCACCGTCTTGCCGCCGGCTGCACCATCAAAGCCACGGTGGAGGAAGCCGCCCGGCTGCTGGTGGCGGAAGCCATAAAACACCTGCCGAAGGAGACTGCATGAAGAAAACACACCATTCCCGCCAGCTGGAGGGGATCCTCTGCGTCGATAAGCCGCAGGACTGGACTTCCTTTGATGTGGTGGCGAAGATGCGGGGCATTGCCGACTGCCACAAGATAGGGCACGGCGGCACCCTTGACCCCATGGCGACCGGCGTTCTGCCGCTGTTTTTCGGGCGGAGCGCCAAAGCAATGGAGCTGATGCCGGTACAGGACAAGCGCTACACGGCGACCATTCGCTTTGGGGTGACCACCGATACCCAGGACTGCACCGGCAATATCCTTGCCACCAGCGAAAAGCCGGTGACGAGGGAGGCGCTGGAGGCGGCACTGGTGCCGCTGCGGGGGACAATAGACCAGCTGCCCCCGATGTATTCCGCCGTTTGGGTGGACGGGCAGCGCCTTTACAAGCTGGCAAGAGCCGGCAAAGAGGTGGAGCGCCCCACCCGTCAGGTGACGATCCACCGGCTGGAGCTGCTGGACTTTGACGAGGCGGAAAGAACCTGCGTCATTGATGTCGCCTGCTCCAAGGGGACTTATATCCGCACCCTTTGCCACGATATCGGTGAAGCGCTGGGCTGCGGCGGTATGCTGACGGCACTGCGCCGCACCGAAACACTGGGCTTTACCACGGCGGACTGCCACACCCTGGAGGAGCTGAAAGCCGCCGCCGACGAGGGACGCTTTGAGGAGCTGCTGATGCCGGTGGACGCGGCATTCCGGCAGTATAAAAGCATCTTTCTTTCCCCGAAGCAGACCAAGATGTTCCTGGACGGGATAAGGCTGGATACCAACCGCATTAAAATCCCTGCCGAGGGGGATACCGTGAGAGTTTACGGCGAAAACCGCTTTTTGGCTTTGGCGCACATTGAACGCAGCATCGCAGAATTGCAGATCATCAAGCTGTTTTACACAAAGGAGAATCCGAATTGCTGATCTTCCACGACCTTTCCCGCCGCAGCGAGCAGCCCACCGTGGCGGCGCTGGGATTTTTTGACGGAGTCCATCGCGGGCACCGCGCCGTGATAGCCGAAGCGCGGGCGCAGGCGCACGCGCAGGGCGCCAAATGTGCGGTTTTTACCTTTGAGCCGCCGCACCATACCGACCGAACCGTGAGCAAAAGTGATGTAAAGCTGCTGCAAAGCGCCGAGGAGCGATACCATGTGATGGAGGAGCTGGGGGTGGAGCTGGTGCTTTGCCCGCCGTTTGAGAGCTTCTACAACCTTTCGCCGGAGGGGTTTGTAGAGGAGATACTGCGGAAGGTACTGAACTGCCGCGGCGTAGTGTGCGGCGAGGACTACCGCTTTGGCAAAAAGGGCGCGGGAAATGTGACCCTGCTGCGGGAGCTGGCAGAGCCGAGGAACATAGCCGTGACGGCGCTGGAGCCGGTGCTGTGGGAAAACGAACCGGTCAGCTCCAGCCGGATACGGCGCTGCCTTGCCGAGGGAGACTGCGAGCAGGCGGCGGTGCTGCTGGGCACGCCCTACACCGCAGGCGGTAAGCCTGTGCGGCAGGGGGAATTCCTGACCCTGCGGCTGCCGCCGGAGATGGCGGTGCCGGCGGACGGCAGCTACCGAGGCGAGGAGCTGACCCATGGGGACAAGCCGCTGCTGCTGACGGTGCAGGGCGGTGAGATCCGCTGGGCGGGCGAGACACCGGCGGGCGAGCCGGTGAAGCTCCGTTTTCTGGGGCGGGCGTGAGATGTTCTCCCACTAATAC
>JBNMIL010000200.1:0-2590 GCA_050873265.1 Angelakisella sp.
GAGCAGCGTTTTGCCGTTCAGATCAATGGTAACGGACATGCCGGCGGGGATCGTCACCGCTTCATCGGCACTGCCGCTCTGCGCCGCCAGCACCTTTACCGTGCAGCCGTCCCACAGGTTCCCGAACGCCTCGGTCACGCTCTGGTACACCGCGGCGGGGTGGGTATCATCGTAAAGGAATACCGCGGCGGCTTTGCCGCAGACGCAGCTGCCGTCATTGCCGTAGGTATGCTCATGCTCCATTACCGCCAGATTGCCCTTATAATCGGATTTCCCGCTGATCTCCAGCAGGCTGTTTGCACGGGTGACCTCCGTGGGGCGGACCGCAACGCCGTTCTCATCTACCGCGCAGGAAACAAAGATGGTGTTCTCCGCGGGCAGGTAAGTCCCCAGCTTTTTGCTGCCGCTGTAAAGACCGCCCTGCAGCACTGTATCACTGCTCAGCGTCAGGTTGGTGCCGCTGTTGACATACACCGCGTAATCGTTGCCCTTTACCGTCATATTCGCGCCCAGTATCAGGCTGGCGCCATTGTACAGCTTAACGCCGCACTGTCCCCCGCTCAACAGCTTACCGTTTTTCAGGGTAAGGGTGGAGGTATCGCCGGAGACGCTCACATAGTCACCGGTGGAAATGGTGTATCCGTTCAGGTCGATCACATACGGCGTGCTGTCCTTGCTGATGCCGGAAATACCGTTGACATCGCACAGCAGCTTGATCTCGCCCATGGCAACAGTCCCGTTTTTCAAAGCGGTCATGGCATAGCCAAGGGAGCGGAAACCGGTATCGCCGATCACCGCCGCGTAGATCTGGGTGCCGCACTTCTGGCACTTGCCGTCTATAATATCATGCTCGCAGGTAAAGCCGCAGCTGCACTTGTCGGGGCTGCTGTCGGTAAAGCGGTGGGAGGGGTGCGCCGTGACAGAGATATACCGATCTGTCACCTTCGTCCCACTGGCATCAACATAGCCTCCGCTCTTATAAAGCGCATAGCCCTCTGCCAGCAGCTCCAGTACGGAAATATTCGCCGCGGAGGTATCGATCCAGAAGTTGAAGGTTCCCGCGGTCAGCTTGGTATCTCCCGGATTGACGACCAAGAGCTTCGCGATCCTTGTGCCGCTTTGCATCTCCAGTGTACCGCCGCGCTCCGCGCTGCCCAGTGTAACGCAGGTATCGCCGTATTCGTCCAGCAGCTGTACGCTGCCTGTCAGGATCAGCTTACCCAGCACCGTTACACCGATCACTGTTCTGCCGCTGCCGGTCAGCGTCAGCGTGCCGTTTACCGTAACGGGACGGCAAATCTTATATCCGTTTGTATCAATGGTCAGGGAGATCCCATCCGGAATGACGATGGTATCCGCCCAGTTCTGCTCGGTGTCGGTATCCTTCAGCAGCTTGACGGTATCGCCGTCCTTTGCCGCCTCAAAGGCTTCCGCAACATCGCTGAAGTAGGTGGTGCTTTCTCCCACCGTGATCGACGCCGCCGCGTTCTCCGGTGCCGTCTCGCCCTCCAGCGACAGCGGAGCGGGGGTGTCCTCCTCGCCCTCAGGGGCAGGCTGCACCGCCGGATCGCTCTCCGGTGCGTCCGGTTCCTCGGTCTGTTCCGGCTCCGCAGCAGTCTGCTGCGATGCCGCGGCGCCCGCTTCCAGCTCCTCCGCCAATGCCGCGGTGGGCAGCATGGAAAGGCACATGGCAAGCGCCATCAGCAGGCTCAAAACTCGTTTCTTCATGGGCTCCTCCTTTGGGATATTGCTTACAGTCAAATCATTCCGTCCGGTCACAAGCGGACGACTTTACAGTCTAACAAAGTTATTATAGCTCGGCGGCACCAAGGTGTAAATCATACCAAAGTATCAGACCAAATAACCGGTAATTCCCCCAAAAGCCCGCCTGCCGAACCATGCAGTTTCCATAAAAGAAAAAGCCCCTGCGGGGGCTTTGGCGATACGGTTCCAATCGGCAATATCACGGTAATTATCCATCAGCTCCAAACAAAAAAGACACCCGATTGGGTGCTCTCGGTCAGCGCCTGTCTGCCGCCAGTCGTAAGTTCCTCGCTCTCGCAAGGAGGGGGTTGTGTGAAGGGGGGACCTTTGCGGGTCCCCCCTTCGCGTTAAATCGGGGCAGAAACTATATCCTTTAGCCTCAATCTTGCGTTCCCCATCATCAGCTCCATGAAAAAAGACACCCGATTGGGTGCTCTCGGTCAGCGCCTGTCTGCCGCCAGTCGTAAGTTCCTCGCTCTCGCAAGGAGGGGGTTGTGTGAAGGGGGGGACCTTTGCGGGTCCCCCCTTCGCGTTAAATCAGGGCAGAAACTATATCCTTTAGCCTCAATCTTGCGTTCCCCATCATCAGCTCCATGAAAAAAGACACCCGATTGGGTGTCTTTTTTGTTTGGAGCTGATGATCAGATTCGAACTGACTACCTCGTCCTTACCAAGGACGCGCTCTACCTACTGAGCTACATCAGCAAAATTGGCAGGGGCAGAAGGATTCGAACCCTCGGCACGTGGTTTTGGAGACCACTGCTCTACCAGCTGAGCTATACCCCTATATCACGCTTTGAAGGCGTATCCATTCAGTGCCAACAAA
>JBNMIL010000201.1:0-2586 GCA_050873265.1 Angelakisella sp.
GATGTAGAAGCGTCCCTTTTTGGAAAGACCGCCGACTTCTCTTAAAATCAATCTGCCCTGACCGCGTACCGAAAGGATATCCCCCTGCGCAAGCAGGCGGTCGGGCTTCAGGCACTCGCAGCCGTTCAGACTCACCCGCCCCGCCGCGATCAGCTCCGAAGCGCGTCCGCGGCTGAGCGAAAAGCCGCTGCCGAGAACAGCGTCCAGCCGCAGCGAAGCGACGGTATCCCGCACCGTTTTGCCGTCGGCGGCGGGGGTGCGGATCTCCGAAAGGGGAATTTCCACCGGGTGCAGTCCGGTTCGTCCTGCGCTCAGCCAGTTATCCCGCAAAAACGGGATACATTCCCGCAGGGCAATAACATCGCAGCCGTTTTCCCCGATAAGAAGATCACCCAGTACCTCCCGACGAACCCCCTGCGCCATCAGGCTGCCCAGAATATCCCGATGGGTAAGCGACGCGCCGTGACCCCAGCCGACCCGTATCGCCCCAAAGGGCAGCTCCTCCTCGGGGAGGTCATCGGCTTCTATATAGTCCGGCAGAAAAAGCGCCACACAGCGCTCGGCATCGGGGTGCCCCCCTGCCATACTATGCGGCGGGGAGCCGCACCATGCGATGACCTGCGCCGCCACAGCACGCTGGTGCGGCGTCAGGAACATGGTATGGGTCAGTCGGTTCTGTCGGGCGCACTGCTCCAGCTTATCCGCCACCTGAGCGGCGGTCAGGCGGTCCTCACCGGAAAAGGCTTTGAGAAAATCACGGTCTTTGGGCATGGGTCTGGCTCCTTTGGAGTGGTTAAGATTTGCGGGCATCGGCTGCTTTTCACCTTTTCATCTTACCAAAAGACTGGTCGGAATGCAAGAAAGACGACCCCCGCGGCGGGGAGCCGTCTTTCCCGAAATGGAGCAAACCACAAGATAATGACAATCAGCTGAGGGTGGTGCCGGTGGCAAAGCTCGCCACGATGATGATAATGATGCTGACGGGCGCAAGATACCGTACAAGGAAGCTGTACGCTTTTTTGAGGCGGAAGGGCTTGCCGTCCAGCTCGATCTCGCGGATCGCGTTCTGGGGCTTCCATGCCCAGCCGACAAACAGGCAGGAGCCGAGGGCGCACACGGGGATCATCAGGCGGTCGGTGAGGAATTCCATGAAGTCGCCGAAGATGGGGGTGGTAAGACCGTTCTTGAAGTCGAACCAAATGCCCTTGATATCAAACGCCGCCTGCGAGCAGGTGTAAACAGCGCCGATGAGGAACATGATGACGCACAGAACGATGGTGGCGGGGGTGCGCTTCCAGCCAAAGCGCTCGGTGGCAAAGGCAACAACGCCCTCCACCAGCGAAATGCAGGAGGTAAGCGCCGCAAAAAGCAGCAGCAGGTAGAACAGAATTCCGAAGATCTGACCGCCGGGCATCTGCTGGAACACACCGGCAAGCGAGGAGAACGCGAAGCCCGCACCCTTGCCTACTCCCTCTGCGCCAAGCGTAGCGAATACGGCAGGAATGATGATAAAGCCGGCAATGAGAGCAACCAGCGTATCCATGCCGCAGATGATGGCGGCGTTTTTCGCAAGGTTTTCTTCCTTTTTCAGATAAGAGCCGTAGGTGACCATGATCGCCATGCCAAGGCTGAGGGAAAAGAACGCCTGCCCCAGCGCCGAAAGCACGGTGCTGAAGGTGACCTTGCTCCAATCCGGCACCAGCATATACTTCAGACCCTCGGCGGCGCCGGGCATGGTGAGAGAACGAACCAGCAAAATGATAAGAATGATAAACAAGGCAGGCATACCGATCTTATTAAAGCGCTCGATGCCACCCTCTACCCCTTTAACGATGATGAAGCAGGTGATGCCCATAAAGATGGCGGCAAAGATGATGCCGGTAAGCGGGAACCATGTCTCGCCCGTAGTGGAGTTATAGCCCAGCAGGGCGTAAAAATAACCCAGTGGGTCGGCGTAGACCTTCGCCGGCTCGGTGGCGTAGCTGACAACATAGCGCAGCACCCAGCCGCCTACATGGGCATAGTAGCTGGTAATAATAAACGCCACGATGACGCCGAACCAGCCGACCCACTTGTAGCCGGGGTGTCCCAGCTTGCCGTAGCTGTCAATGGCATTTGCCTGCGCCCCGCGCCCGATGGTCAGCTCCGAAAGCATAACCGGTACGCCGATAAGGACAACAATGGCAAGATAGATGAGGATATAGGCTCCGCCGCCGCCCTCGTAGGCTTTGCCGGGGAACTTCCAGATGTTGCCGAGACCGACGGCTGAACCGGCTGCCGCTAAAATAAAGCCAATCTTACTGCCCCATTGGGCGCGTTTAGGTTCCATAGTATTCTTCTCCTTTTCTCTTGCCGCCGTGCGGCGCTGTGGGTATTGCTGCTATCATAATACAAATTTTAATGGTAATCAACAGAATTTTTAATGTATGGTAAAATTCCGTCGCTTTTGCCAAAAGGAGGGGAATATTTAGCCGTTATTGTGCACAATGACGATATCAAGCACCAATATATTATGCGATTTGCATAAATTCAATTTATTGATTTTATGGTAAGAATTATAATTTATAATCATAAAGAGCAGTAAAA
>JBNMIL010000202.1:0-2566 GCA_050873265.1 Angelakisella sp.
CCATTAGCCCGCTCGGAACGGGCTGCGCCGTCCCGAAGCGTGGGCTAAACGGTGCTTATAGGGTGTCTGCGACGCATTTTTATCGCCTGCCGCGCTGGAGCGCGGAATGGCGAACCACCACCCCTCTCTTGCCCTTGTCGCTCCAATGTCGCACCGCTTCGCTGGTTCGCTCGCATTGCTCCTGTCGCTCCCCAAGGAATTGTCGCTGTATCCGCCACCGGCGGCGCTCCAATTCCTTGCCCCTCAAAGGAGGGGAACTAAGAAGGAAGCAAGTAAACACTTTGGAGATTGTTTCACTTAAAATCTCCGCCCCGCATACCATCGGTACGCAGGGCGGTTTTATCCGTGATTTTATGTACTCAAACTTCCTCCCGCGGAATGACCGGACACGCCCAGCGGCAGGCGCGGCAGTACCGGCAGGAGGAAAAGGAGACCTTGGGAACGGGCTTGCCCTCCTCATTCGGCACCATTTTAATGACCCCGTGGCTGCACGCCTTGGCGCACGCCCCGCAGTGGATACACGGAAAATCCGGCGTAATTTTTATCATAATGTCCTCCCCCGCGGCAGCATTCCGCCCCGCCTTGCCCAAAAAGTTTTCAGCCGTTCTCCCGCCGCCGCGCCGCCCGCTTCTGGATCAGCTGCGCGGCGATGCTCACCGCGATCTCGGCAGGGGTCTCGGCGTCGATCGCCAGCCCAATGGGCGTCACGATACGCCGCAGGTCGTCCTCGGTAAAGCCGTCCTGCCGCAGCCGCTCAAAGGTCGCCTCCATTTTACGGCGGCTGCCCACCATGCCAAGGTACCATACCGGACTGCGCAGCGCCTCGCACAGCACCTCGTAGTCCCCCTGGTGCCCCCTCGTCATAATAATGACGCTGTCCCCCGCCGTAAAGGGAATGGCGGCGGCAAGCGCCGGCAGCGCCCCGCAGCGGGTCTCCGCCGTGGGGAATACAGCCGGAGAAGCATAGTCGGGGCGCTCGTCCAGTACCACGCAGGCAAAGTCTACACTGACCAGCAGCGGCACCAGCGCTTGACTGACATGTCCCCCGCCGAATACATAGCACCGCCCGCTCTCCCGCAGCTTCAGGGTAAAGCAGCCTTCCTCGGCAGCGGTCACGGCTTCCGGCAGCAGGGTGCCCCGCCAGCCGGTCTTGTCATATTCTATCCGCAGGGCGCAGTCGGCGTTTTGCTCCATGGCAAGCGCCATCTGCTCCGCCAGCGGCAGGTCACGCGGCGTCCACCGCAGCAGCAGGATCTCCTCCTCCCCACCGTATTCCTGCCCCATGTGGCGCAGCTCCTCGGCGGAAAGACACTGGTGCCAGTCCTGCCGTACCGGCAGCCCGCCGCCCAGCATCGCCCGCGCCGGCGCTAAGATATCGTGCTCCGCCTGCCCGCCGCCCACCGTACCGGCGGCAGCCTCCGCTGTCAGCACCAGCAGCGCCCCCGGGGAACGCGGCGTCGCCCCGCGGCACCCCGTCACAAGGGCGGTCACGGCGGGCTGCCCGCCGCGCAGCGTGCGGCACAGCAGTGTGATCCTCTCCTTCATGGTCTCCTCTCCTTTTCTGCCCTGCGGTCAGTTTCCCGCCCTCCGCGGGCTTTGCGGGGAGCCGCCCTTTTGCGGCTTCCCCGTGCCTTATTCCAGCCGAACGGGCACGATCTGTCCCAGGTTGACCGCCTTCATGCCGGTCACACTGCGGATCACACCCTCGTGGCACACCACAATGATCTTTTCCGCCTGCCCGTCGTAGCGCCGCAGGCAGCCCAGTACCCGCTCCGCGATGACGGCATAGGTCTCGCAGTTGTCCTCGCCGGTCAGCTCATCATGCTCCATGTAGTGGTAAAAGCAGCGGGTCATATCCTCCCGCCCAAAGCGCTCCCCCGCCGCCGGCAGGTCGCCGCGCATATCACGGTCGTACAGCCACTCGTGCAGCTCCCACTCCACCGTCACCGGCAGGTCCAGCCGCCGGGAAAGGATCTGTGCCGACTGCATGGTACGGGTGTAGGGCGAGGCAAGAATGAGCTTCGCTCCCCGCAGCGTCGGGTCGCAGGCGGCATGCTCGATCTGCTGCACGCCCAGCGGCGTCAGCGGCATGTAGGCGCTGCACGGTCCGTAAAAGCGCATTGCCTCCGCCCAGTCCCAGTCGGGCTGCCCGTGCCGCACCAGATAGAATGTCGTTTTCATGGTCATTTCCCCTTTCGGCAGGATATTGCATACGACCCCATTATACCGTATCCGCCGCCTTTCGGCAAGGCGTCCGCGCCCAAAAGAAAAAGCTCCCCGCCGCAGGGCAGGGAGCTTCGGATCGGTTTAATTACTGGGGGATAACGTTGACAGCACGCAGCTTGCCGGTATCCTTGGGATCGGGCTCGGTGTCGAAGGTGACCTTCTGACCCTCAGCGAGAGTCTTGAAGCCATCTACCTGAATAGCGGAGAAATGAACAAAAACGTCCTCGCCGCCCTCATCGTTGGAGATGAAGCCATAGCCCTTTTCAGCGTTGAACCATTTGACAGTACCTTTATTCATTCGGGTACCTCCTGCAATAAAAATATTTTTCGTACCCAAAAA
>JBNMIL010000203.1:0-2558 GCA_050873265.1 Angelakisella sp.
GGGGGAACCCTCTCTTGCAGGGTTCCCCCTCTTTGCAAAACGATCCACCGGATCATTTTGCAAATTCAACCCCTTTCGGAGCGCCCTCCGGTTTTGGGGATTTCGCGCTCTGCGGAGCGCGACCAAAGACGCGGTCTTTGGAAACCGCAAACCTTTTGAAAAAGGCTTGACCGAAAACTTTTACAGTCAAGCTCCCTTTGGGCAGGTGCGGAACCGAAAAACGCCCTCCCCGTTTGCGAAACGGAGAGGGTGTTTGAATTTATACTTCCTGTATAATTGGCAGAATGACCGGCTTGCGGCGGGTGCGGCTGGCGATGAAATCGCCCAGCTCATCACGGATACGGCCCTTAATGGTCGCCCAGTCACGGAAGCCGTTCAGCTTGCACTTTTCCAGCGAGTTGCGCACCACCACGGTGGCGTCCGCCATCAGATCCTCGTTATCCCGAACATACACAAAGCCGCGGGAAACAAGGTCGGGTCCTGCCAGTACCTCGCCGGTGGCGTCATTGATGGCGCAGACCACAACGATAAGTCCGTCATCTGCCAGCAGCTTGCGGTCACGCAGCACCACGCTGCCCACATCGCCGACGCCCAGACCATCTACCAGCACCCGCCCGCTGGGCACCATGCCAGTGATCTTCATATCCACGCCGTCGGTCTCCACCACCTTGCCGATATCGCTGATGATGATATTTTCCTCCGGAATGCCCATGCTGGCGCCGACACCCGCGTTTTTCATCAGGTGCTTGTACTCGCCGTGCATCGGCATAAAGAACTTGGGCTGAGTGAGCGAAAGCAGCAGGCGGGTCTCATCCTGACAGGCGTGACCCGAAACATGCACATCGTACATTCTTTCGTAAATGACATCGGCGCCCAGCTTCATCAGCTCGTTGACCACCTTACCGACGCTTTTTTCGTTGCCGGGAATGGGGGTGGCGGAAATGATGATGCAGTCGTTGGGTCCGATCTTGATATTGCGGTGGCTGCCGATGCTCATACGGGTCAGGGCGCTCATCGGTTCGCCCTGGCTGCCGGTGGTGATGAGTACGATCTCATCATCGGTGTAGTCCTTGAGGTTATCGGCATCAATAAGGATCCCCGCCGGAATGGTGAGGTAGCCCAGCTCCTGCGCGATGGCGACGACATTCACCATGCTGCGCCCGAATACCGCCACCTTGCGGTCGAACCGCACGGCGGTATCCACGACCTGCTGGAGCCGGTGGACATTGCTGGCGAAGGTGGCGATGATGATGCGCTTATCGGCGGCGCGCTTGAACAGCTTTTCAAAGCTCTCGCCGACGATGCGCTCGCTGGGGGTGGCGCCGGGCTTTTCGGCATTGGTGCTGTCGCTGAGGAGCGCCAGAACGCCCTCGCTGCCCAGCTCCCCGAAGCGGACGAGGTCGATCGGCTCGCCGGAGATGGGGGTGAAATCCACCTTGAAATCGCCGGTGAGGACGATAAGCCCCGCCGGTGTGCGAATGGCAAAGGCACAGGCATCGGGAATGGAATGGTTGACACGGACGAACTCGACGCTCATGGTGGTGCCTGCCTTGATGGTATCGCCGGGCTTGACGGTATTCAGCTTGCACTGGTTGAGAATGCCGTGCTCCTTGAGCTTACCGCTGATGAGCCCGATGGTGAGGGCGGTGCCGTACACCGGCGCCTTGATCTGCTTGAGCAAAAACGGCAGACCGCCGATGTGATCCTCATGCCCGTGGGTGATGAAGATGCCGCGCACCTTGCTCGCGTTTTTCTCGAGGTAGGTGAAATCCGGAATGACCAGATCGACGCCGGGCAGGTCGTCATCGGGGAAGGCGGAGCCGCAATCCGCCACGATGATATCCTGCTCCGTCTCAAAGACGGTCAGGTTCTTGCCGATCTCGCCCAAGCCGCCCAGAGAAATGATCTTGAGCGGGGGGCGGCGGGTGCCGTCCGCCTTTTTGCCGCGGCGGGTGCTGCGGTTGGGCTGCGGGGCGGCAGCGGGGGCGGCTGCCTTTTTGGCAGGCTGCTTCTTTGCCGGCTCGCTGTTCTTCGGCTTTGCGGGCTGGGTGGTCTTTTTCGGCTCGTTTTTCGCAGCAGGTTGGGGCTGCTGCTTCGGTTTATTCTCGGTTTTTGGCTTCTGGGATTTGGGGGCGGCGGGCTTTTGCCCGTTCTGCGCCTTCGGCGGCTTTTGGGCAGGCTGCTGCCCCTGCGCCGCCTTTTTACCGTTCTGGTTCTTCGCGGGCTGTGCCGCCTTCGGCTGACCCGCGGGCTTCTTTGCCGCGGGCTTTTTGGCATTCCCGTTCTTTGCCGCCGCAGGCTTTGCAGACCGTTCTCCCTTGGAGACGGTCGAAGCGGCGACTTCCTCGCCGTGCATCACACGCTCGATCTCCGCCGCGATCTCGGCGGCGGTTTTGGTGTTGCGGCTCTTGCGGAAATACTGCCCAAAGACCCCGTCCTTCTTTTTACGGGGTGCTTCGGCAGATGCCGGTACATTATTCTTTTTTTCAGTCACTCGTGTACCTCCAATTTCTATTTTGGGTTCTGTTTTTATTTTGGGTTAATGTATGATGTAAGAC
>JBNMIL010000204.1:0-2483 GCA_050873265.1 Angelakisella sp.
CCCCCCCTCCCCCTCCCTCCCCCCGCAAAAGCCAAAAGCACACCCCCTCCCCTACGGGATCGGGTGTGCTTTTTTCACAGGGTGTCTGGGTCAAAGCCAAATTTGGCGCGCAGGAAATAGCGGTATTCAGGGTGATCCTCCGCCATGCGGTACTCCTCCCGGATCGTCCGCCGCAGCCAGTCCGCCTCCTTTTCGGTCATTTCCTCATAGCGGCGCAGCACCAGCAGCCCCTCCCGCTCCGCCCGCAAAATGGCTTCCCATGCGTCGGGAACAAACTCACAGCCGGCGACCGGCACCGCCCCGCGGGAGGTCACGGTATCCGGAATGGGGACGGGGTGCCCCCGTCGGGTCACCTTTTCCACGGTGTAAATATAGCCGGAGACACCGCGGTAGGTCTCCTCCAGCGCGTTGGGGTAGTATTCCTCCAGCCGCTGCCTGCCGTCGGCGGCAAAGCCGTAGGGGCCCCACTTTTTCCACACTCCGTGGTAGGTAAAGCCCGTTTCGCGGCAGTATTTCTCCACAGCGTTGGAAAGGTACACAAGGGTGTTTTCCCGCTTCTGCGAAAGGTACAAAAGCGGCACGCCGTGGTTGGAAATGTGGGGTCTCAGCTCGGTCAGCCCCCCGGTGGGAGAAGCATGGTACAGCATCGCCTGCCCCCCTTTCAGCCTCCCCGCTGCCCGCGGAAAAATTCCGAAAGCAGCGCGGAGCACTCCTCCGCCAGCACCCCGGCGGTCAGGCGCGGGCTTGCCCCCAGGTCAAGGTGCGCCAAGTTCAATCGGGAGCCGAGACAGCCGTACTGCGGGTCGGCGGCGCCATACACCACCTGCCCCACCCTTGCGTTCAGTATCACGCCGCTGCACATCGGGCAGGGCTCCAGCGTGACATACAGGGTGCAGTCCTCCAGCCGCCAGTCGCCCCGTGCGCGGCAAGCCATCTCAATGGCGCGCACCTCGGCGTGCCCCAGCGGAGAGCGGGTCTCCTCCCGGTCATTATGGGCGGCGGCAAGCACGGTATCACCGCGCACCACCACCGCCCCCACCGGTATCTCACCGACGGCGGCAGCCCTGCGGGCTTCGGCTATCGCCATTCGCATATAGTCCTCATGGGTCATGGGGCAGCTCCTTTCGGGGGTCATGGGGATAAGTTATCTGTTGACCGGCAGGCGGCGCGGAACTTTCCGCGGCATTGCCGGCACCTTGCCGGTCTCGGCTTTTTCGCATACTGTTCAGGAAAGATCGTCCATCAGCCGGCAGTCGGCGGTAAACCATTTGTGTCACTGCCGGCGTCTTGCCGGTCTCGGCTTCTGTCCGTCATTTACCGCCCCGATAATTCATCGGTCAGCCTTTTGCGGAATGCTTGAGAAGATCGCCTTTCCCCGCTCCGAGCCATCATCGGGCGACTTTTTTGAGGGGGAGGGGCTTTGCTTTATCCTGCCGGACACGGCAAGGGTCGTCCGATGGGGCGACGGTCTTACAGGGGGCGCTCCGTTCAGCCAGCCGGGAAAAGCAGGGCGTTGCTCAGCAGCAGAAGCAATGCCAGTGCCAGCGGGACGGTCATTCCCAACCGGCGGTTCCCCTGCTGCGGGGCATGGCGCGGCAGGCGGCGCAGCGCCGGAAGGGAAGCTGCCCCCAGCACCAGCAGCACCGCCGGCAAAATAACCGTCGTAAGCGGCGAGGGGTGGTAGGTGGTCAGCCACGCAAGAATATTATTGCCAAGGTGAAGGAGGACTGCCCACCGCAGGGTGCCGGTGTAAAGGGTAACAGCCCCCAGCAGCAGCCCGGCGGCAAGGGCAGGCACCCACTGTGAAAGGCTGCCGTGTGCCGCCATAAACAGCAAAGCGGAAAGCCATACGGCGGTTTTTTCTCCTGCGGGGCGCAGGGCATGCAGCGCCGCCCCCCGGAACAAAAGCTCCTCCAGCACGGCAGGCAGCAGCACCGAACCGACCGCCGTAAGTGCACGTGCGGCTGTGCCTCCGGGCAGGGGGGCAGGCACGGGCAAGGCGGCTTCGGTCAGCAGGCCTTGCAGCAGCAGGGTAAGCAGGTTTGCCGCCACCAGCACCGCCCAGCCGGCGGGCAGCAGCCACAGGCTGCCCCGTTCTCCCTTCCCCATGGGGCACAGCAGGGCGGCGGGGCAGCGCAGCAGCCACAAAATGACTGCCAGCGGCAGTCCCAGCATTACCAGCTGGAGCAGCAGACCTACGGCGGCGGCAGCGGTCGGCGGCAGCAGGGGCAGCCACTGCTGTTCCAGCCACGCGGCGCACCGCATGGTAAGCCACAGCACCAGCAGTCCGCCCCCGACGGCGGCGCTGCCGCTGCGGTAACGCTTATCGCGCGGCATGGGCGCCGCCCCCTTTCTTTTTTGGATTTTGGGTATGCCCCCGTCAGGGCGCCCGCGAAGCGTCCTATGGCACAGGGTGAAATGTGGGTGATTTACCGGTAAGAGAAGCCCCTCTCACTAATACGGACGAAAACGGGGAAATTTGC
>JBNMIL010000205.1:0-2433 GCA_050873265.1 Angelakisella sp.
CCGCCGGTTTCGGCGCAGCCGAAACGCCCTGCGGGCGCGTACCGGACAAGCCCCGACCTAAGACCAAAACAGAAAAAACGCAAAATACAAAAGCCAAGGGAGGAAGCGCACTTGCCACCCAAAAAGAAAAAAGAACCGCAGATCGACCGCCGTACCGTGAAGGGCGGACACATCGAGGGGGCGGGGCAGATCGTAGCCCAGCCGATCACCGAGACGCTGCGGGAAAACTATATGCCCTATGCCATGAGCGTCATCGTCTCCCGCGCGATCCCGGAGATCGACGGCTTTAAGCCCGCGCACCGCAAACTTTTATACACGATGTATAAAATGGGGCTTTTATCCGGCGCACGGGTCAAATCCGCCAATGTGGTGGGTCAGACCATGAAGCTGAACCCCCACGGCGATGCCGCCATTTATGAAACGATGGTGCGGCTGGCGCGCGGCAATGAGTCGCTGCTGGTGCCCTATGTGGACAGCAAGGGCAACTTTGGCAAGGCGTATTCCCGCGATATGGCTTACGCCGCCTCCCGTTATACCGAGGTCAAGCTGGAAAAGATCTGCGGGCAGCTCTTTGCGGATATCGACAAAGACACCGTGGACTTTGTGGATAACTACGATAACTCTATGAAGGAGCCGACGCTGCTGCCGGTGACCTTTCCCTCGGTGCTGGTGAACAACAATACCGGCATCGCCGTCGGTATGGCAAGCAATATCTGCTCCTTCAACCTGGCGGAGGTGTGCGAGACGACGGCGACGCTGATCCGCGACCCGCAGCACAGCATTGTCGATACCCTCATTGCGCCGGATTTCCCCGGCGGGGGGATCCTGCTGTACGACAAGGCAGAGCTGGACAAGATCTATTCCACCGGACGGGGCAGCGTGCGGGTGCGCAGCCGCTACAACTACGATAAATCCAATAACTGCATCGAGATCACGCAGATCCCGCCCACCGCGACGGTGGAGGCGATCATGGATAAGATCGTGGATCTCATCAAGCTGGGCAAGGTGCGGGAGATCAGCGATATGCGCGACGAGACCGATCTGGGCGGCTTGAAGCTGACTATTGACTGCAAGCGCGGCACCGACCCCGATAAGCTGATGCAGAAGCTGTTCCGCATGACGCCGCTGGAGGACAGCTTCAGCTGCAACTTTAATGTGCTGATCGCCGGCTCGCCCCGCGTGATGGGCGTCCGTGAGCTGCTGGAGGAATGGACGGCGTTCCGCAGGGAGTGCGTGCGGCGCGGCATTTACTTTGACCTGCAGCGTAAAAAGGAGAAGCTGCACCTTTTGCAGGGGCTGAAAAAGATCCTGCTGGATATTGATAAGGCAGTCAGGATTGTGCGGGAGACCGAGGAGGAAGCCGAGGTCGTGCCGAACCTGATGATCGGCTTTGGCATAGACGAGCAGCAGGCGGAGTATGTGGCGGAGATCCGGCTGCGCCACCTGAACCGCGAGTATATCCTGAAGCGCACCGAGGAGGTAGAGAGCCTGACCGGTGAGATAGCCGAGATGGAGGACACGCTGAAAAATCCCCGCAAGGTGGATACCATCATTGTGAACCAGCTGCGGCAGATCGCCAAGGAGTACGGCGCGCCCCGCAAGACCGAGGTGCTGTACGAGGTGGAGCAGACCGAGGAGGAGCCTGCCGAGGAGGTGCCGGATTATCCGGTGCGGGTCTTCTTCACCCGCGAGGGCTACTTCAAAAAGATCACGCCCCAATCGCTGCGCATGAGCGGTGAGCAGAAGCTGAAGGAGGGCGACATCATCACGCAGGAGGCGGACACCACCAATGCCGCCGAGCTGATGTTCTTTACCAACCTGGGGCAGGTATATAAAACCCGCGCGGCGGAATTTGACGATACCAAAGCCAGCGTGATGGGCGACTATGTTGCCAGCCGGCTGGGCATGGAAAACGGCGAGGTGCCGGTTTACATGGCGCTGTACACCAGGTACGAGGGCTATATGCTGTTCATTTTTGAGAACGGCAAAGCCGCCAAGGTGGAGATGGCAAGCTATGAGACCAAGACCCGCCGCAAGAAGCTGACCGGCGCGTTCAGCGTAAAATCGCCGCTGGTGTACGCCGCCTACCTGCCGCAGGATACCGAGCTGCTGCTGCGCTCCTCGGCTTCCCGCATGCTGATCTTCAACACTGCGATGATACTGCCCAAGGCTGCCCGCGACACGCAGGGCGTGCAGGTAATGACCCTTTCGAAGAAGGGAGCGCGTGTGGTGGAGGCAGCGCCTTACCAATCGGGCATGGTGCCGAATGACCACCGTCTGCGCACCAAGAACCTGCCCGCGACCGGCGGCATCGTGCGCGACCTGGAGGTAGGGGAGCAGCTGCAGCTGTAAGGATACGCGGTACCAAAAAAAGAAATTACTGTGGAGGTACAGACTGTATCAGCCGGCAGCTCCGCCCCGCAGGGGCGCCCC
>JBNMIL010000206.1:0-2428 GCA_050873265.1 Angelakisella sp.
CATCAGACCGGTGGTATCCTTATCCAGCCGCCCCGCCGCAAAAACAGCATTGGTCAGCGTAATAAAGAAATTAGTCCTCTTCCATCATGCTCTTGGCATCGGCAATGACCTCTGCCTCCTTCTCCTTGGGCAGCTGCTCATAGCGGGCGAAGGTGAGGGTGAAGGAGCCGCGACCCTGCGTAATGGAACGCAGCGCGGTGGGGAAATCGAACATCTCGCTCATGGGGACTTCCGCCTCAATCTCCTGCAGACCGTCCTCGGCGGGGTTCATGCCCATCATACGACCGCGGCGCTTGGAAAGCTCGGAGTTGATATCGCCCATGTTGGCGGCGGGGACCTGAACCTTCAGGGTGCCGATCGGCTCCAGAATGACAGGGTTGGCTTGGGGCAGACCCGCCTTGTAAGCCAGAGAAGCGGCGGTCTTGAACGCCATTTCGTTGGAATCTACGGGGTGGTAGGAGCCATCGACGAGGGTCGCCTTGAGACCGACGACGGGATAACCGGCGATCATGCCGCGGGATACGCAATCCTGCAGACCCTTTTCGACCGCGGGGAAGAAGTTCTTGGGAACGGAGCCGCCGACGACCTTCTCCTCGAATACGAGGGAATCGCTGTCGCAGGGCTCAAACTCGATCCAGACATCACCGTACTGACCGTGACCGCCGGACTGCTTCTTGTGCTTGCCCTGTACGCGGACTTTCTTGCGAATGGTCTCGCGGTAAGCCACACGGGGCTTCACCAGACCGACATCAATGCCGAACTTGGACTTGAGCTTGGAAACGACAACATCAAGGTGCTGCTCGCCCAGACCGGAGATGACCTGCTGCTTGGTCTCGACATTGTTCTCGAAGCCGATGCAGGGATCCTCCTCCATCAGACGCTGCATAGCGCCCGCAATCTTCGCCTCATCACCCTTGCCCTTCAGCTCGATCGCCATGGAGAGGCAGGGAGCAGGGAACTCGGTGGGCTTGTAGGAGATCACACGCTTGGCGTCGCACAGGGTATCGCCGGTGACGGCATTGGAGAGCTTGGTGATGGCGCCGATATCGCCGGCGCAGATGGCGTCGACCTCGTCCTGCTTCTTGGCACGGCAGCACAGCAGCTTGCCCAGACGCTCCGGCTCGCCGGTGCGGGCGTTTACGGGAGTCATGCCGGCGGTCAGCTTGCCGGTGATGACCTTAACGAAGGACAGCTTGCCAACGAAGGGGTCGGCAACGGTCTTGAATACGAAAGCGGATTCGGGAGCGTTGGGATCGCACTTGACGGTCTCGCCCTCCACGGTCTCCTCGCAGCAGCCCTCGGCGGCGCTGGGCAGGAAGTGAACGGTGGCGTCCATCAGTACCTGGCTGCCGGAACCGGTCGCCGCGCTGCCGCAGAATACGGGCGCGATGGTGCCGCTCTTAACGCCGGCGGCAATCCCCTTCTGGATCTCCTCCTTGGTGAAGGGCTCTTCCATGAAGAACTTTTCCATCAGGGCATCGTCGGTCTCGGCGACTGCCTCGTTGAGCGCCATCTTCATCTCCTCCACATGGTCGGCAGCGGCGGCGGGGATAGCGATCTCATTGAGCTTGTTCGCCTTGGGGTCGAACTTATAAGCCTTGTCATCGACCAGGTCGATGTAGCAATCTACGGTATCACCCTCCATATGAGGAATGATAACAGGGCAGACGGAGTTGCCGAAAATCTCCTTGATGCCCTCGAAGGTCTTATAGAAATCGGCGTGCTCCACATCCAGCTTGTTGATGAAGAACGCCTTGGATTTATTCATGCGGGTGGCAAGACGATAAGCCTTCTCGGTGCCGACGCCTACGCCGTCCTTGGCGGAAACGACCAGCAGCACAGTCTCGGCGGCGCGAATGCCCTCCGAAACGCCCGCGGCGAAATCGAACATACCGGGGGTATCCAGCAGGTTGATCTTCACGCCGTTCCAGTCAAAGGGCGCGATGGCGGAGCTGACCGATACCTGGCGCTTGATCTCCTCGGGATCGAAGTCGCACACGGTATTGCCGTCTGCGATCTTGCCCAGACGGTCGGTCGTGCCGGATTTGAACAGCAGCATTTCGGCGAGGCTGGTCTTGCCCGCGCTGCTGTGACCTGCTAAAGCAACATCACGGATCTTATCCGCGGTGTACTGTTTCATAGTTAGGATTTCCCCTTTCAATCTTTGAGTCGCGGCTCGGTAAAGACGCATTACAGAACAATTATACCTTTTTGACAACTTTTACGCAATAAAAAACTCCGTTAAACTGCACGGCGCTTTGCCGAAATACACCGCGGTATTTTGTGCTAATTGCTGTTTTTCGTCCCTTTTGCCCGTATTTTTCGCCTTTTCGGGGTCTTTGGCAAGGGCGCCGGACCCGCCCGCAGGGCAAGCCGCCCCCCGGTGTTGGGCGCGGCTTCCGCCGCACCGCCCCCCGGGCGGGGCGCA
>JBNMIL010000207.1:0-2322 GCA_050873265.1 Angelakisella sp.
GGGAGATAACATGCAGGAAACCATGCTGCAAAACCGAAAACCCGTGATCCGCTCCTACTGGCTGGTAGGGGCGTGCATTGCCGTGGGCTTTATTGCCTCCATCTGCATCGGCAATTACCCCATTTCGATACGGGAGATCATTTCTATCCTGACCGGTGGGGAGGTCGGTGCCATGACCCGCAAGGTCTTTTTCACGCTGCGGTTGCCCCGTACCTGCATGGGTGTGATGGCTGGCGCGGGGCTGGGCGTTGCCGGCTCCGTTTATCAGATGATCTTTCGCAATCCGTTGGCGTCCCCCGATATCATTGGTGTTTCCAGCGGTGCCAATCTGGGCGCCGCCATTGCCATCGTCAGTGTCGGCATCGGCGTGGGCGGCATTGCGTTGGGCGCCTTCGCGGGCGGGCTGCTTGCCGTGGCGTTTGTGATGCTGTTGGTGCGGGCGACCCGTGCCAATACCACCGCCACCTATGTGCTGGCGGGTATCGTTATCTCGGCGGTCGCCAAGTCGGTCATTATGCTACTGAAGTACTATGCCGACAGCGAATCCAACCTGGCCGCCATTGAATATTGGACAATGGGCTCCTTTGCGGGCGTTACCGCCTCCAAGGTGCTTTCTATCCTGCCGTTCTGGCTGATCGGTTTTGTGGGGCTGTTTTTGCTGCACCGTCAGGTGGGGCTTCTCTCTTTGAATGAAGAGGAATGCCGAACACTGGGAGTGCGGCTGTATCGGGTAAGGCTGACGGTGCTTACCCTTTCTACCCTGCTGGTCGCCTCAATCGTCAGCATTACGGGGCTGATCTCCTTTATCGGGCTCATCGCCCCACACATCGCGCGCATGATGATAAAACGGGAAAATACCGATACTATGGTGCTTTCCGCCATGGTGGGCGCTGCCGTAATGCTGGTGGCAGATATTTTTGCCCGCAGCCTGTATGCCGGTGGGCTGCCCATCAGTATCCTTACTACCATCATCGGTGTGCCGGTGCTGGTGTACTTTATGTGTAAGCGCAAGGAGGGCAAGGTATGAGTGCATTGCTTTCTTTGCGGAATATCCACACCGGATATGGCAGCAGGGAAATTGTCCGCGGTGCTTCCCTTGCGGTAGAAGGCGGGGAATTCTGTGCGCTGCTGGGGCTGAACGGCTGTGGCAAGACCACTCTACTGCGCGCCGCCTGCGGCCTGCTGCCGATGAAAGAGGGCCGTTGTATGGTGGGGGAGACCGAAACCACCCATCTGGACGAAAAAAGCCGTGCCCGCCTGATGAGCTATATCCCGCAGCGGGGCAGCCCTATCATGGGAAAAACCGTGCTGGAGGTCGTGCTGATGGGCTTTAACGCCCGACTGCGTCTTTTGGATTCCCCCGGGGAGGCACACCGCCGAATTGCCATGGAGCATCTGACCCATCTGGGACTGGCAGAGCTGGCGGGGCGGGACTATGCCACTTTAAGCGAGGGGCAGAAGCAGCTGGTGATACTGGCGCGCGCCCTTTCGCAGGATACGCCGGTGATGCTGATGGACGAGCCGGACAGTGCATTGGATTTTGTCAACCGGCATATGGTGCTGGGGAAAATAAGAGAGGTGCTGCATGAGCGGCAGCAAGCGGGGCTTATCACCCTGCATGACCCCAACTTTGCCCTAAGCTACTGCGACCGCCTGCTGCTGATGCAAGACGGCACCATAGTGACCGAAATTGATATGAGAAATACCGACCGTGCGACGATAGAAGCGGCACTTGGTATAATATACGGAGAAATAGCCGTGTTGGAGTATAAAGACCGTTATATCATGACCAGGCGATGAAAACCCAATAGATATTTGAGGCGGGAGGATACCCAATGGGTGTCCTCCTGTTTTGACTTAGGATACAGTATAATGATAGATCATATGACCACAAAATTCTAAAAAAACACCTTGAGGGAAAAGAATCTATCTGTTATAATTTTGTAGTATAGACTGATGAAATCCTATAAATCCAAATGAGGAAATGGCGTAAAAATGGCATAAGCCCAAAAAAGCCGCAAAACCCCATAAAACAAAGATTTTTTAAGGAGATGTAGAGATATATGAAATTAGGTATCGTCGGCTTGCCGAATGTTGGCAAGAGCACCATATTCAACGCCCTAACCGGCGGCAGCGCCGGGGCTGCCAACTATCCCTTCTGCACCATCGAACCGAATGTGGGCATCGTGCCGGTACCGGATCCCCGGCTGGATAAGCTGTGCGAGATGTACTCCCCCGAGAAGGTGACTCCCGCGGTCATCGAGTTCGTGGATATCGCGGGGCTGGTGAAGGGGGCCTCCCAGGGCGAGGGCCTGGGCAACA
>JBNMIL010000208.1:0-2305 GCA_050873265.1 Angelakisella sp.
AGTCAGAACCTTTTGTAAGGATCTGCGACGCCGGTAGGCGAGATGAAACTATCGCCATAGTCTCTGCCGGCAACCCCTCAGTCAGCCATGCGGCTGACAGCTCCCCTTACACAGGGGAGCCTTTAGAACCGTATACTGCCATTTTTTTACCCTTTACACGGGGGAGGCAAATAACAACAAAGAAAGCGTGACCCTATGGAGACCATTACCATTCAAACCGAATTTATCAAGCTGGATAGCTTCCTGAAGTTCTGCGGCGCGTGCGCCACCGGCGGCGAGGCGAAGATCGCCATTGCCGAGGGCGAGGTGCTGGTGAACGGCGAAGTGTGCACCATGCGCGGCAAAAAGCTGTATGCCGGTGATACCGTTACCTTGGACGGCGAAAGCTGGCAGGTGGCGGCGCCGTGAGGCTGCGGCAGCTGAAAATTGAAAATTTCCGCAACCTTGCGGCAGTGGAGCTTGCCCCCGCAGAGGGCGTTAATGTCATCTACGGAGAGAACGCGCAGGGAAAAACCAACCTCATCGAGGCGATCTACCTGCTGACCGGGCAAAAGAGCTTCCGTGCCGCAAGGGAAAGCGATTATCTGCGCTTCGGCAGCGGGGTCGCCCGCATCGAGGCGGACTTTACCTGCCAGAACCGTGAGAAAACCGCGGCGCTTGCCTTCGGCAATAAAAAGCTGGCGTGGCTTTCCGGCGTGGAGTGCGCCCCCAGCGAGCTGACCGGCGAATTTTTGGCGGTGGTTTTCTCCCCCAGTGAGCTGGCGCTCATTCAGGAGGGTCCCGCGGAGCGGCGGTCATTCTTGGACGGCGCGATCAGCCAGGTGATGCCCCGCTACATGACCACGCTGGCGACAATGAGCCGCATTTTGCTGCAGCGCAATACCCTGATCGCCGATATGCAGAAAAGCGGCAACACCGCCATGATGGAGCCGCTGCTGGAAACATGGGACAGGAGCCTCGCGCGCGCCGCGTATTCCATCTGCCACGCAAGGGCAAGATTTTTGAAGCGGCTGGCGCCGCCCGCGGCGGAGATCTATGAGAGCATCTGCAAGCGAGCCGATCAGCCCTTTTCCCTCACCTATCAGCCCAGTATCCCCGCGCCGGATGGCGCCGACTGGGCGGAGATCTCCCCCGCCGAGGGCGAAGCCCATATCCGCGCGGCGCTTACCGCCGCCCGCAGCGAGGATTATAAAAACTACTGCACCACCATCGGTCCCCACCGGGACAACATGGAGGTAGGCATTGCCGGTATTTCCGCGCGGAGCTTCGGCAGTCAGGGACAGCAGCGCAGCTGTGCCCTTGCGCTGAAGCTGGCGCAGTGCCGCGTGATGGAGGAAACGCTGGGCGAAGCGCCCATTATCCTGCTGGACGATGTGCTGAGCGAGCTGGACCGCACCCGCCGGGATTACTTCCTGCACGGGGAGCACCCGGGACAGGTGTTCATCACCTGCTGCGACAGAGGAGCGGCGCGGGCGCTGGGCGACGGCGCGGCGTTCCGCATGAAGGAGGGGCAGCTATATCTGCCCCAGAAACGAACCAAAAAACGAAAGGAGCCGTGAAGCGATGTATCTGCACTTGGGACAGGAAACAGTGGTGCGGGAACGGGATATCATCGGCATTTTCGATTTGGATAACACCACGGTGAGCCGCCACACCCGCAGGACGCTGAGCGAGGCGGAAAAGGGCGGACGGGTCATCAATGTGACCGACGATCTGCCAAAGACCTTTGTAGTGACTACCCCGCCGAAAAAGAAAGCGAGCGACAGCACGGTGTATCTGTGCCAGCTTTCGACCGGGACGCTGAAGAAGCGGAGCGGGAAGTAAAAATGTCTGTAAAACCATTTTAGGCAAGGAGCCTAAAATGGGTCGCGGTGCGCGGGTGCGGGAGATATGTTTTCCGAGGAAAGAAGCGGCTGAACCAAAAGTATTAGCTCACCCGTACCATAGTTCCCCTCCTTTGAGGGGCAAGGAATTGGAGCGCCGCCGGTGGCGGAAGCAGCGACAATTCCTTGGGGAGCGACAGGAGCAATGCGAGCGAGCAAGCGAAGCAGTGCGACATTGGAGCGACAAGGGCAAGACAGGGGTGGTGGTTCGCCCTTCGCGCTCCAGCGCGCGGGCGATAAAAATGCGTCGCAGACACTTTTTGAGCGCATCTGCGCGCAGTACGGATTTGTTTTTCTGCTTTTGCAGAAAAACAACATTCGTATCCAGCGCAGCCAAGCGACGCGGGTCTTTAGGGCAGCAGCCCTAAAACGCTTTTGGGTACTTTTGGCGGGTCAAAAGTACCACCCCGCCGGTAGGCGGA
>JBNMIL010000209.1:0-2302 GCA_050873265.1 Angelakisella sp.
GCAGCCTGTGCCCGGCGGAAGACCGCTGCGGGCTTGCCTTTGCCGATATTTCCACCGGCAGCGTGTTGGTCACCGAGGTCTCCGGCGAAATGGCGATCATTAACGAACTGGGCAAATATACCCCGCATGAGGTCATCTATGCCGAGGAGCTGCCGAGCCTGCGTTCGGTGGTCGGCTTTCTTAAGGACCGTCTGTGCTGCGCGGCACAGGCGGGCGATGCCGCAGCCTACACCGAGGAAATGGCGAAAAAGCTGGTAACGGAGCAGTTCGGCGCGGATACCGTGACCCGACTGGCGGGCACCCCGCTGGCGGTGCGGGCGCTGGGAGGCTTGATGGCATACCTGAAGGTGACGCAGTTCACCGGTCTGGAGCGCCTGCTGGAAGCGAAAAGTTACCTGCCGCAGGAATACATGCGGTTAGATGTGGCGGCACGCCGCAACCTGGGGTTGACCGAAACGATGCGCAGCCGTGAAAAACGCGGAACGCTTTTCTGGGTGCTGGATAAGACCAAGACCTCGATGGGACGGCGGCTGCTGCGCTCCTCCATCGAGCAGCCGCTTCTTTCGGTCAATGCCATCAACCGGCGGCTGCACGCCGTGGCCGAGCTGACGAGGAACAGTATCCTTGTGAGCGAGCTGACAGCGGAGCTGGACGGGGTGTACGACCTGGAACGGCTGATGACCCGTGTGGTGTACGGCAATCCTCCCGTGAAGGATATGGTGGCGCTGGGGCAGACCGCAATGCGGCTGCCCGCCGTTAAGGAGCTGCTGAGCGAGGTGCAGTGCGCCCTGCTGCGGGAGATCGAACAGAACATAGACCCGCTGGAAGATGTGGCGCGGCTTATCGGCGCCGCCATCGATCCGGACAGTGAGATCCCGCTGAAAGAGGGCGGTGTGATCCGTGAGGGGTATGATAAAACACTGGACGAGGCACGCCACCTCTCCAAGGATATCCGCGGGATTTTAGCGGAGATAGAGGAACGGGAAAAGGAAGCGACGGGGATCCGGACGCTGCGCATCGGCTACAACCGTGTATTCGGCTACTACATCGAGGTCTCCAATTCCTTCAAGGATCAGGTGCCGGCGCACTATATCCGCAAGCAGACCCTGACCAACGCCGAGCGGTATATCACCGAGGAGATCAAGGAGCTGGAGGAGCGGGTGCTGCACGCCCAGCAGGACGCCATCGACCGCGCCGCCGAGCTGTACGAGCAGGTGCGGGTATCGGTGGCGGCGGAGCTGCCGCGCATTCAGCAGACGGCGGCGGCAGTGGCAGGGCTGGATATGCTGTGCAGCTTTGCCACCGTGGCGCTGAATAATAATTACTGCTGTCCCACGGTAGATCTTTCCGATGGGATCGAGATCAGCGAGGGACGGCACCCCGTGGTCGAATTGCTGCTGGACGGCGTGCCTTTTGTGCCGAATGATACAAGGCTGGATAACCGTGAAAACCAGATCGCGGTGCTGACCGGTCCCAACATGGCGGGTAAATCCACCTATATGCGGCAGGTGGCACTTATCGTGCTTATGGCGCAGATCGGCTCCTTTGTGCCGGCGGCAAGCGCAAAAATCGGCATAGTGGACGGTATTTATACCCGTGTGGGCGCAAGCGACGATCTGACCACCGGACAGTCCACCTTTATGGTGGAAATGAGCGAGGTGGCGGCGATCCTGCGGGAGGCGACCGAAAAGAGCCTGCTGATCCTCGACGAGATTGGGCGGGGCACCTCCACCTACGACGGCATGAGCATTGCCCGTGCCGTGATAGAGTACATTGCCGACCGCAAAAAGCTGGGCGCCAAGACGCTGTTTGCCACCCACTACCACGAGCTGACCGAGCTGGAGGAGCTGATCCCCTGCGTGAAGAACTACAATGTGGCGGTGAAGAAGCGCGGCGAGGACATCGTGTTCCTGCGGCGCATCATTCCCGGCGGCGTGGACGAAAGCTACGGCATCGAGGTCTCCAAGCTGGCGGGAATTCCACGCTGGGTCATCGACCGTGCCTATGAGGTACTGTCCTCACTGGAGGAGGGACAGGCGGTGAGCGAGGCGAAGGTGCATACCCGCGTAAAGCCCAAAGAGGAAAGTGAACAGCTTTACTTTGTGGACGAAAAGGCGGAGACCATCAAAAAACGGCTGCGCAGCGCCGACCCCAACACCCTGACGCCCATCGTGGCGCTGAACCTCATCTATGAGCTGAAAAAGCTGCTGTGACGGGGCGCCCGCCGCAGAGCGGGCGAGGGCGGCCCGTCAGGGTCAGCCCGAGGGCGAGCGGCGCGGCGGGCGCCGGATAAGCAAAAGAC
>JBNMIL010000210.1:0-2283 GCA_050873265.1 Angelakisella sp.
GACTTTTCGGCGAGGGAAAATCAGATGATGACAAGGAAGAGGACGCCGGCATACTGGCGTATGCCAAGGACGATGACGCCGTCAGCGCTGGTTTTCACCGCCGCAAAGCGTGTGTGTCCTTGCCAAGCGAAGGTAAGTTCACCGCAAACAAATTTGCACTCTTTCTCATTTTGCGGTATGATATGACCAGAATAAGCATAAGCCCAATACCCCAAAAGAAGGGAAGGGAGGACGCCCCGATGAAACGATGCCTTTATCCGCTGCTGCTGGCGCTTCTGCTGCTGGTCGGCTGCGGCGAACCCGCGCAGCAGCCGGAGCCGCAGGAATCCATGACCTCGCCCATGACGGCGGATCATTCCCTGTGGCAGCAGGAGCCTTATTATGTCCTGCAGTTCAATATGGATTCCGTCATCAGCAACGCGCCGTCGGCTGCGGCTTCCTCCTCCCGCGTCGTGCTTTCGCAGGGGGGCACCTACCTGCTCAGCGGCACGCTGGAGGACGCCCAGCTCGTCCTTGATGTTCCCGCGGGCGAAACGGTACGGCTGGTGCTGCGCGGCGTGGATATGCACTCGGAGCACGGACCCGTCATTCTCTCCAAGGGCGGCTGCACCGTGGTGCTGGTGCTGGAGGACGGCACCGAAAATACCCTCTCCGATGGCAAAAGCTACCTCTATACCGCCACCGCCAAGCAGGATGCCGCCGTCAGCGTGGAGGGCGACCTGCTGATCACCGGCGGCGGCAGCCTTACGGTAGATGCCGCGCACTACGATGCCATTCTCAGCCGCGGCACGCTGGTCATGGCACAGGGCAGTGTCACCGTCACCGCCTGGCGGGACGGTTTCATCGGCAGTAAAAGCCTGACCGTCAGCGGCGGTCGGCTTTCCGTCACCAGCGGTGTTACCGCCCTCTCCGTTCCCGCGCAGAAGTCCGGTCAGGGTGATCTTACCATTTCCGGCGGTCAGGTAACGCTCATCAGCGGCGGCGACGGTGCGGCTGCGGCAGGCAGCCTTTCCGTTACCGGCGGCGAAACGCTTATTGTCAGCGGCGGCGGCAGCGAAAACCGCAGCTACGGCGAGGGCAGCGAAAGCTGGGGACTGTGGGGCGGTCTGCCGCAGCAGTCCCCGCAGGGGGAGGAACCCCCGATCCCCGAGCGGGAAACGCCGGTTGCCGCCAGCGCGCACGGGCTTTCCGCCGGTAAAAGCATGAATCTTTCCGGCGGTGCCATTACTCTCGATTGCAGCGATTCCGCCCTTTATTCCGCCGGTGCGCTTCTGCTTTCCGGCAGCGCCGTCACCGTCTCGGGTGGCGATACCGCCCTGTCCGCGCAGGGGCAGCTTACCCTCTCCGCGGGCGATGTCACCGTCCTTACCGCCCGCCGCGGCGTTGCGGCGGAGGGCATGACAGTCAGCGGCGGCACCCTTTCCGTCTCCTCGGCGGAGGAGGGACTTGTCCTCTCCGGCGGCTACCCCGCGGAGGAGACCGGGACCCCCAGCGATGCCCGCCGCATGACCGTCACCGGCGGCACCCTCTCGGTGCGCAGCGGCACCCATGCCGCCGATATCGCCGGCTCCCTGTTCCAGTCGGGCGGCACCGTGCTGCTCGGATCCGGCCGGGAGCAGAACCCCCTGCGCTGCGCCGCGGCGCGGGTCAGCGGCGGCACGCTGCTTGCCGCTGGCTATCTGCCGGAGGGGCTTGGGCTTTCCGGTGGTCTGCCCCATGTCGGCGTGGAGCTGTGGCTCACCGGCGGTCGCCCCCTTACCGTTACGGCGGCAGGGGAGAGCGCCCCGCTCATCACCTTCACGCCGGAAACCTCGGTGGGTTATGTCACCCTCATCAGCGATGAACTGGAATACGGTGTCACCTACTACCTCGTCTCCGGCAGCGCCCGCATCGGCGTCACACCGGAATAATAAAGATAAAGCCCCTGCCATCTTTCTCGGCAGGGGCTTTTCCTTATCTGCTTTTGCTCATTCCTCAAATACCGTCTCTACCACCCGCGCGCATTCCGGTGGGGAATACCGCCAGCGCCGCAGCACTCCCTCGGTAAGGAAATACTGCACCGGCTGCGGGGAATAGGGCGCGTCAAAGGCGTCCACGATGATGAGCTTGATCTTCATTTTTTCCGGCAAAATGCTCTTGATATACACACCCGCGTGCTGTCCGGCGCGCACCCCCTCGCACGGCTCCGCCAGCCCCGCCAGATTTGGAGTCAGCTCCACAAATACCCCGTAGTCCTCCACACTGCGGATAATGCCCGCCACCGTCTCGCCGGGCAGGAACAGC
>JBNMIL010000211.1:0-2249 GCA_050873265.1 Angelakisella sp.
CAGCCGGCGTGGTAAGGCACCTTCAAGCCGGCGCTTTCCACCAGCTCGGCAAAGGTAGCGGTACCCGCCTTATCCACAAAGGTCATATACCGCTTCCATGCCTCGGCATAGTTCTCGCGGGAAAGGTTCCAGAACTGGAACGCCACCGTCTGCGCCATGCAGTAGTCGATGTAGTACAGCGGTACCTCGTAGATATGCAGCTGACGCTGCCAGCCGCCGCCGCGGGAGTAGAAGGGCAGGTTGTCAAAGTCGATCCACGGGCGGTATTTCTTTTCGAGGGAAAGCCACAGCTCGTTGCGCTCCTCGGGGGTCATCTCGGGGTTCTCGTACACCTTGTGCTGGAATTCATCGACCATGCAGCCGTAAGGGATAAAGACCAGCGCGTCCTCGCAGTGACCCAGCTCGTACTTTTCGGTTTGCTTGCCGAAGAACAGGTGATGCCACGGGGCGGTCAGGAACTCCATGGACATGGAGTGGCACTCGCATGCCTCAATGGTCGGGGAATGAAGCAGAGAGGGCAGCTCTTGCTTGAAGGCACGGTAGGCTTCAAAGGCGTGACCGGCTTCGTGGGTCAGCACATCTACATCACCGGCAGTGGCATTAAAGTTGCTGAAAATGAACGGGGATTTGTAATCCGCTATCTCGGTGCAGTAGCCGCCGGGCGCTTTGCCGTCGCGGGAAAGCACATCGAACAGCTCATTCTCGAACATGAAGTCGATGAACTCCGCCGTTTCGGGAGAAAGCTCCTGATACATCTTTTTACCGGCGGCGAGGATCTCATCGGGGGTACCCTCCGGCACGGCGTTGCCGTCGGCAAAGCTGATCGGCTCATCATAGAACGCCAGCTTTTCCACCCCGATGCGGCGGCGCTGCGCTTCCTTTACCTTTGCCACGATGGGCACCATGTCCTCGGCGATCTGGTCACGGAACGCGGCGACATCTTTGGCGGTGTAGCAGTTGCGCCCCATGCGGTCGTAGCCCAGCGGGATATAGTTCGGCAGGCCCATCTTCTTCGCCTGCGCGTCGCGGTTCTTTACCAGCTTATCATACAGGGTATCCAGCTCCTCGCGGTGGCTGTCAAAGAACTTGGCGTCCGCCTCATAAGCCGCCCTGCGAACAGCACGGTCGGGGTCCTGCTTGTAGGGTCCCAAAAGGGGCAGCGGCATGGTCTTGCCGTCAAACTCCACCATGGCGGAGGCATACAGGTTCTGGTACTCGGAAACGAGCTTGTTCTCCTCCTGCATCAGCTCCACAATAGCAGGCGAAAAGCTGCGGGCGGCGATCTCCAGATTTTTGAACATCAGGGCGCCGTAGTGCTTTTCCAGCTCCGCGCGGTAGGGGGATTTAAGCAGGGCAGTATTCACCTGATGGGTCAGCTCCTGCAGCTTGGGACCGATCTCGTCCATGTAGTCATTCTCGGCATTGTAGAACTCGTCCTTGGTATTGATGGTGTGGCGGATATACGCCAGCTGCTGCATGGTACCGGCGGTCTGCACCTTCTTTTCAAAGGCGTCATACGCCGCAATCTGACCGGCGGCATCGGGGGCTGCTTTCATTGTCTCCAGCGTCTCCGCAGTCGCTGCTGCCAACGCCTCCACATCGGGACGGCTGTACGGCATCTCACTGAATTTCATATCGGCACTTCCTTTCGGTTATTTAGTAAAGGTCTACTCCCCTATTATTCCACAGTCCCGCCCGCTTTGCAAGTCCCTTTGCAGGAAAGCAAAGAACAAATGTTTCACGTGAAACAAATTGTGCGATTTTGCATAAAGGAAGCAGCACACCGCCCGAAGTCTCGCTCCGTTTCGGCATGCCGCCCTATTCTTATTCCCGCATGATCTTTGCTGCCAGCAGGATATTCTGCTGGAGACTTTCCAGCTGGATACGGGAGGAATAACCCTCCGTCCGCCGGTCGATCTCACCATTGGCGGCGGGGTGGTAATACCGTCCCTCGGCTTCCGCCTGCTTGCCGGCTTTTACGGCGTCCGCAAGGATACTTCTATCCTGCACCCGCTCCTCCTCGGGGATCGGGTTCAAGATCAGAAGTCCGCCCTCGGCGGTCAGGCGGCGAACCTCCGCCTCGCTCTCCACTGCCTCAAGGGGCAGCTCCAGCGGCTGCGGCTCCCCGCGGAACAGGTAGCCGGTGCAGGGCTTACCCGCCAAATGGACGCCGTGCTCCCGCAGCCAGCCCAGCGTCGCCGGAATATTCAGCATATCCTTGGGCGAGGTGGAAATGAGCGCCACCGGGA
>JBNMIL010000212.1:0-2225 GCA_050873265.1 Angelakisella sp.
GCCCCGCCTCCCCCTCCGCACCACCTCTGCCCCTATCCCCCACCAAATCACCTAAGGAGGATTTCCCCATGATCCGTTTTGCTACCATCGGCTCCGGCGCCATCGTCGAGCAGTTCCTCACCGAGGCGCAGAAGCACCCCGATTTCAAGCTCACCGCCGTCTATTCCCGCACCGCGGAGCGTGCCGCCGAGTTCGCCGCCCAGTGGGGCGCCGCTCTCACCTTTACCGACCTTGCCCAGCTTGCCGCCTGCTGCGAGGTGGACGCCGTCTATATCGCCAGTCCCAACCTTTGCCACGCGGAGCAGGCAATCACCCTGATGAAAGCCGGCAAGCACATTCTCTGCGAAAAGCCGATGGCGACCACCTACATCGACTGTGACGGCATGGTGCTTCAGGCGCACAACAGCCATGTCATTCTGCTGGAGGGCATGCGCACCCTGTTTGCCCCCGGCTTCGCCAAGCTGCACCAGCTCATTCCGGAGATCGGCACCCTGCGCCGCATCACGGCGGGCTATTGCCAGTACTCCAGCCGGTATGACAGCTACCTTGCCGGCGGTCGCCCCAATGCCTTTGATGCCCGCCTTAACAATGCCGCTGTCGCCGATCTTGGCGTTTACTGCATTGCCCCCACCATTGCCATGGCTGGCGAGCCGCAGAAGGTCTTTTCCTGCTGCAACAAGATCGGGGAGTTCGAGGCGCAGGGCGCGGCGCTGGCACAGTACCCCACCTTCCTTGCCGACTGGCGCTGGAGCAAAATCGCGGATAGTCCCCTGCCCTCCGCCATCGAGGGTGAAAAGGGCGCCATTCTCATCGGCAAGTGGGATACCATGTCCCCCCTTACCCTTTGCCTGCGCGGTCAGGAGCCGAAGCCCATTCCCATCGAGGACGATACCTCGCCCCTTTACGCCGAGCTGGACGCTTTCATCACAATGATCAAGCGCCGCGGCGGCAATGAGGGCTACCTTTCCATCTCGCTGGCGACCTGCCGGGTGCTCGATGAGATCGCCAAGCAGAATAAGATCACCTTCCGCCAGACCTGCTGGAACATGGTCGTCCACCGCGATGAATGACCGCCGGCAAAAATTTTATGATCGCCTTTTCTCCACCTCCAACTATCTTGGGGGTGGGGAAAAATATATAAAAAACACCCCCGACAGCATCTTGCCATCGGGGGTGCGTGCTTTTTATCGGGGTCGGCGGGATCAGTCCTCTACCTTGATGACCTCTACGCCCTTGTAGTAGCCGCAGGTGGGACATACACGGTGGGGCAGCTTAAAGGAGCCGCACTGGGTGCAGCGGCACATCGCGGGAGCGTCCAGCTTCCACACATTGCTGCGTCTTTTGTTCTTTCTTGCTTTCGAGCTTTTTCTCTTCGGTACTGCCATCTTATTTTCCTCCTACGATTATTTCACTTTTGTTTTTGTCAAGTCTCAGTTTTCCAGCAGCCGGCGCAAGGCGTCCAGTCGGGGATCGCCGCTTTCCCGCTTGCAGGCGCAGGGTCCCTCGTTCAGGTTCTTTCCGCAGGTGGGGCACAGCCCTTTGCAGTCCTCGCGGCACAGGTAGCGCTGGGGCAGCTCCGGCAGGATATCGTTGGTAGCGAGCTCATCGAGCTCTACAAATCCGTCCTCAGCCACCAAAAAGGTCTCATCATCTTCTCCGTTTACCGTCCGCACTACCGTATGGCTCACGGTGCGGTCTACGGGCAGCTCCAGCGGAGCCAGACAGCGGTCGCACAGGACCTCCAGCGTAAACCGGTAGGTGCAATCGAGTGTAACTACACCGGCACGGTTCACCGCCTTGGCGGTCACCTTTACGGGCGCCGTGAATAAGGGCTTCCCTGCGTGCTTTACGGTCGTCAGGTCCACATCAGCCGTTACCACATCGGCTTCTCCCGGCAGCTCCAGTACACGGTTCAGGTCAAGCTTCACGGTGCCTCTCTCCTTTTCTTCGGGGAGATCCCCGCTGCAAAATAGGGGTTGCCGCCCGTTAAAAAAGGGCGCACTGCCCCCTCCCTTGGACGGACACAAAAATATTATAGGGACTTCCCGCCCCCTTGTCAAGCCTTGGTTTGCATTTTTCCCTGTATTTCAGCGCATTTTTTGCATGACCGCCGTCCGCCCCGACCATACTTTTTACCGCTCGGGTCCTCGGTGCTGGGCTGGGATAACGCCCGCAGGGCACGGCGCCTGCGGCGCCGTTTGGCGGGACGGCAAAGCCGTCCCGCC
>JBNMIL010000213.1:0-2185 GCA_050873265.1 Angelakisella sp.
CCCCCCCCCCCGCCGAAGGCGCGGTGTCGCCCCCTTCGGGGGCGTGCGGCTCCGCCGCCTCTTACCCCTTGCAGCTGCTTCTTTCATTCCGGTTTTTGCGGCTCCCGCGCCGCCGCCAGCAGCGCGTTCCGCTCATTGGGCAGGGCGCCGCTCTGCACGGCACGCAGCAGCTGCCGCAGCGCCTCCCCCACCGCCGGACCCGAAAGTCCCAGACCGGTCAGGTCATCGCCGGAAACGGCAAGCTGCCGCACCGTAAAGCAGGCGTTCCGCCGCTTTGCTTCGTCATAGGCTTCTATCATCGCAAGGTAGTAAGGCTCCGCTTCCTCGGGGTGTGCCTGTCCCAGCGTATCGGCACGGCGCAGCGCCAAAAATTGCAGGAAGCGCCGCTCGCCCCAACGCCCCGCCCAGCGGGTCGCCATCTCCACCGTCGCGGGGAAACGGATATCGTGAATCCGGATCAGCTCGGTCACATCGGTGATGAAGCGGGTCTCGCAGTGCAGCCGCCGCAGGATCCGCTCCGCCGTCTGCGCTCCCTTTTCCTGGTGCCCCTTAAAATGCCGGATCCCGTCTTCATCTGACGTACAGCAGGCGGGCTTTTCCACATCGTGCAATAGCGCCGCCCAGCGCAGCTCCGGCTCCGGCGGGACATTCTGCAAAACGGTCAGGGTGTGCTCCCAGACGTCTTTGCAATGGTGGGGGTTGTTCTGCCCAAAGCCCACCATGGGCAGCAGCTCCGGCAGCACCACCCCGATGACTTCGACATAATCCCGCAGCACCGGTACGGCGGCTTCGCCGCACAGCAGCTTTTGCAGCTCGCCCCTTACCCGCTCCGCGGAAAGCTCCCGCAGCCGGTCGGCGTTCCGCCGCAGGGCGGCAGCCGTTTCCGGCTCGATGGCAAAGCCCAGCGTTGCCGCGAAGCGCAGACCCCGCAGAATTCGCAGGGCGTCCTCGGCAAAGCGGCGGTCGGGGTCGCCCACTGCCCGCAGCAGCCCGTTTTCCAGATCCCGCTGCCCGCCGTAGGGGTCCAGCAGCCGGTCGTTTTCGGTATCCCATGCCATTGCCCCGATGGTAAAATCCCGCCGCGCCAGGTCCTCCTCCGGCGTCACCCCAAAGGTGACATGGTCGGGGTGCCTGCCGTCGGTGTAGCCGCCCTCCCCGCGGAAGGTCGTCAGCTCCACCGGATATTCCCCGGCAAGCACCGTCACCGTGCCGTGCTTTACCCCCGTTTCGATGACCCGCCAGCCGGTCAGGGCGGCTTCTGCCTGTTCGGGGGTCGCGGAGGTGGTGATATCCCAGTCGTGAGGCGGCACGCCGCGCAGCAGGTCACGCACGCAGCCCCCCACCGGATAGGCTTTGTAACCCGCCTGCCGCAGCGCCGCCAGCAGCTGCCGTACCGGCGCCGGAATTTTCTCTTTTTGCAGTGCCTTATGCGCGCGCACGCGCGACCCCTCCTTTTCGGTGGTTTTTCCACCTCTATTATACCAAATTCTCCCGCTCGCGGGGAAGCATACAAATCGTATAATTCGGCTTCGCTGTCCGAATTGTATTTTGCTGACTGTATTTAGCGGCAAAAAAGCTGCCAAATGCCGCCGCGGGGGAAAAAAGTTCTTGCTTTTAGCCGAAAACTTTGATAAGATACTAATGTTGCATGATTATATTGCCCTATAAGGAGGTGCAGACAAATGGCAAAATGCGAAATTTGTGGTAAGGGCGTCACTTTCGGTATCAAGGTTTCTCACTCCCATCGCCGTGCGAACCGTACCTGGAAGCCCAATGTCAGACGTGTAAAGGCAGTTGTAAACGGTACTCCCTGCCGTATCTACGCCTGCACCCGCTGCTTGCGTTCCGGCAAAGTAGAGAGAGCCGTCTGATGCTTTCCATTTACCCCCGCAACCAAAGCTCCTGTCCCGCTGTGGCAGGAGCTTTTTTCTATGTAAAATTAAGGCGGTTCCCATGCGCGCGGGGGCGCACACGGAAGAAAATAAATCTATTCGGTTTTCAAGGTGCAGTTGGGGAAGCCCTCATTTTTCGATGGGGCTTGGGTTGGCGGCTGAACCCTCGTTTTTTGTCGGGGGTTTGCCGTTGGTTTTGATTTTTTACCGGTGATGAGAAGTCCTCCCACTAATACGGACGAAAACGGGGAAATTTGCAGTGAAAGTGTTGAATTCGCACAAACTTTCATAAA
>JBNMIL010000214.1:0-2145 GCA_050873265.1 Angelakisella sp.
CCCTGTAAGAGAGGGCTCCCCCTTAGTTTCGACTTTTACTGGCTTTCCTTTCACCGAGCAGGTGAAAAAGACTTGCTTGTCCCGCCGGATAGGCGTACAAACTATGCCACCTAAAGGGCTTTGCGACGCCGATAGGCGAGAAGAAACAAGGTCATAACCTCTGCCGGCAGCCCCTCCGGTTTGCTGCGTGCACCGCCTCCCCTTACACAGGGGAGGCTATGGGTCACGGCGCGCGGGTGTGGAATTGCGGTTTCCCAGAGAAATATCCCCGCAAAACCTTGTTTTCCCCCTTGACAACCCCACCCCTGCCCGCTATAATAATAGAGCTGTTCCATAGACAGCAGGCACGCCCCGTGCGTGTAAATGGTTTGCTGAACCGGCCTGCCGAGGAAATGAGCTTCGATTAACTACGACTTTAACGGTTTCACCCGCTAAGGAAACAAAGATCGCTCTTTCCAAGGTATGTTGGAAAGAGCTTTTTTAGGTTTCCTTATATTACTTTGGGAGGTGAAACATTTTGCCTAACGCTAATGTTCTCAAACAGAAACAGGAGCAGGTTGCTGCTCTGGCAGAAAAGATGAAGAATTCCGCTGCCGGCGTCCTGGTCGATTACCGCGGCATCACCGTGGCTGACGATACCAAGCTGCGCCGCGAGCTGCGTGAAGCGGGCGTTGAGTACGCTGTTATCAAGAATAACATTCTGCGCCGCGCTGCCGAGGAGGCTGGTCTGGGCGAGCTGACCGCGCACATGTACGGTACCAGCGCTTTTGCCTATTCCCCCGAGGACCCCATCGCTGCCGCTAAGATCCTGAACAAGTTTGCCGAGTCCCACAAGGACAAGTTCGATATCCGTGCCGGCTATATGGATGGCAAGGTACTCGACGAGGCAGGCGTTATTGCTGTGGCTAAGCTGCCCGGCAAGCAGGAGCTGCTCACCATGCTGTGCATGGCGCTCAATGGCAACATCCGCGGTCTTGCCGTGGCTCTGGATGCCATCCGCGAGAAGAAGGAGGGCGAGGCTGCCTAAATTAGCCGCCCGCGCACCGCATATCGCGTATCCTTACAAAATTTGATTTAACAGGAGGATTTAATATCATGGCTGATATCGCAAAATTTGTTGAAGAAATCAAAGGCCTGACCGTTATGGAGCTGGCTGATCTCGTTAAGGCGATCGAAGAGGAGTTCGGCGTTTCCGCTGCCGCTCCCGTTATGGTTGCTGGTCCCGCTGCCGGCGCTGCCGCTGCCGAGGAGAAGTCCGAGTTTGATGTTGTTCTGGCTGATGCCGGCGCTTCCAAGATGGGCGTCATCAAGCTGGTCAAGGAGATCACCGGTCTGGGTCTGAAGGAAGCGAAGGAGCTGGTTGACAACGCTCCCAAGACCGTTAAGGAAGGTCTCTCCAAGGCTGAGGCTGATGAGCTGAAGGCGAAGCTGGAAGAGGCTGGCGCTAAGGTCGAGCTGAAGTAATTTTAGCTTAAGCTTTTATTCCTTGCGAAAAACTAAAAAAGCCAAACCAAAATACCAAAAAGCCGTCCCTGAGTGATCGGGGACGGTTTTTTATGTGCGGTAATATTGACAGCAGTGCGGCGAAATCATATCATAGCTACAGAATAGAACATTTTAATCATGTTTATGATATCAGCGGGGGGAAGAGCCGTGAGAAAATACAAAAGAATACGCGACCTGCGGGAAGATGCCGACCTGACCCAGCAGCAGGTGGGCAAGGCGATCAATGTGCCGCAGCGTACCTATGCCTATTACGAAAGCGGCGAGCGAATGCTGCCGCCACAGGTGCTTTGTGCCATCGCCGATTTCTACGATGTCAGCATAGATTACCTGCTGGGTCGCACCGATAAAAAGGAAGTAAACCGCTGAAAATTTTATTGGGCGAAAAATCCTTTAGGGGGCAAAATACAGTCCCGCACCCGCGCGCCGCGACCCGGGCGAGGCTCCCTTGTGTAAAGGGAGCTGTCACGGCGCAGCCGTGACTGAGGGGTTGCCAACATAATATCCTATTCTTTATCGTCAACCCTCCCGTCAGCCATTCGGCTGCCACCCTCCCTTACACAGGGAGGGCTATTTATGCCCCAAATCTTCCACCATTTCCCAAATCCGTAAACTTTTTATGAAAGTTTGTGCGAATTGGGC
>JBNMIL010000215.1:0-2130 GCA_050873265.1 Angelakisella sp.
GCGGGGCTTTGCCCCGCCTGTGGCTGCGCCGCCTTCTGCTCCCCGCCAACCTTCCGTAAGGCGATGATCCGTCCTCCCTCCGCCGCTCCCCGCAGGATTTTCCCAAAGCCGTAAAAAGCCGCCCCACGCGGGACGGCTCTTTTCACTTTTCCGGCTGGGTCACAGCTCCTTGTAGTAGGGACAGATATTCTCGTAGTGCCCGTCCTTCATGCGGAACCCGCGAGGAATGACCCCCAGCTGGATAAAGCCCAGCCGCTCGTACAGGTGGCGGGCATGCAGGTTGGTCGCCACCACCGCGTTGAACTGCATCACACCAAAGCCCAGCTTCTTGCCCATGGCAAGGCAGTCCCGCACCAGCTTTTCCCCGATGTGCAGCCCGCGGGCTTCCTTGCTCACCGCGTAGCTTGCGTTGCAGATGTGTCCGCACCGCCCCACATTGTTGGGATGCAGAATGTAAAGCCCAAGCACCCTGCCGCTTTCGTCCTCCGCCACACCGCAGTGGCTTTGCGTCGCAAAGAACGCCTTGCCGCTTTCCTCGGTCAGCAGCTCCTCCTGCGGGAACGCGATGCCGTCCTCCACCACCTCGTTCCAGATGGCGACCATCTCCGGCAGGTCACGCTCCTCGTATCCTCTTACCGTTATCTGCATGGGTCTTGTCTCCTTTTTTGCTCGCTTTTCGGGTTCCTGCCCGCCGCGGGTCACGACCCCGCAGGGCGGCGCTCCGCACCGTGACGCTCTTGCGACCGTCCCCCGTGGCTGCGCCACGGTCCCTGCGGGACCGCTCCCACCCTCGGCGGGCTCTGCCCGTTTTTTTACTGCTCCATCAGTCCGGTGATCAGCCGGCACAGCTCTGCCGGCTCCTCGATCGGCACACCGCCGATGAGGCACCCCTCGGCATACAGCAGCTTGGTGTAATCCGCCAGCTTCTCCTTGTCGGTCACGGCGTATTCCTTCAGCTTGGCGGTCACGGGGTGCTCGGGGTTCAGCTCCAGCACCACCTCCGCCTTAAAGCGTCCCTCCCGACCGGGCATGGCGTTTAAGGTCTGCTCCATCTCCATCGAAAGCCCGCCCTCGGTGGAAAGGCATACTGGGTGGGATTTCAGCTTATCGGTAAAGCGCACGGCATGGACTTTCTCGCCCAGCGCCTCCTTCATCGCGGCAAAGAGATCGGCAGCCGCCTCGTTCTCCTCGGCAAGCGCTTTCTTCTGCTCCTCGGTGGAAAGGTCGATCTCGTCGGTGCGGATATTGAGGAACTTTTTGCCGTCATATTCCCGCAGCGTCTTGATGGCGAATTCGTCCACCTGTCCCACCATGTACAGCATCTCATAGCCCGCTTCTTTTATCTGGTCTGCCTGCGGCAGGGCGTCTATGGCCTCTACGGTGCGTCCGCAGCCGTAGTAGATGGCTTCCTGCCCCTCCTTCATGCGGCTGACATACTCCTTCAGGGTGGTCAGCTTCTTTTCGGTGGAGGAGTAGAACAGCAAGAGATCCTGCAGGGTATCCTTGTGGGCGCCGTAGTCCAGGCACAAGCCGTAGGTCAGCTGCGTGCCGAATTCCTTCCACAGCGCCTCGTATTTCTCCCGCTCGTTGGCAAGCAGCTTTTCCAGCTCGCCCTTGATGCGGCGCTCCAGCGCGCGCTCGATCAGCTGGAGCTGGCGGTCATGCTGCAGCATCTCGCGGCTGATGTTGAGGGAAAGATCCTCGCTGTCCACCAACCCCCGCACAAAGCTGAAATAATCCGGCAGCAGGTCGGCGCACTTTTCCATGATGAGAACGCCGCGGGAATAAAGCTGCAAGCCCTTTTCGTAGCCGGTGGTGTAGTAGTCCATCGCGGCATGCGCCGGAACAAACAGCAGCGCGTTAAAGGTGGCGCTGCCCTCGGTGCGGGTGTGAATGACCAGCGCGGGGTCCTCGTAGTCGTAGAACTTGTTTTTGTAGAAGTCGTTGTACTCCTCGGGCGTGACCTCGCTCTTCTGCTTGCGCCACAGCGGGATCATGCTGTTGAGGGTCGTCTCCTCCCACACCGTCTCATATTCAGGCTTTTCGGGGGCATCTTCGCCCTCCGGCACCGCCTTGGGGCGGTACTGCGGCATTGAAAGGGTGATGGGGTAGCGGATATAGTCGGAATAC
>JBNMIL010000216.1:0-2092 GCA_050873265.1 Angelakisella sp.
CACTGTGTCGGCCGGGTCAAATCCGCTCTGGAATCCCTCCCCGGTGTCACCGCCGAGGTCGATCTGGCGAAGAATACCGCCACAGTCACCATGACTGAGCCTCACTCCGTTGAGGAGCTGACCGCCGCCGTGGAAGCGGCAGGTTATCAGGTGACAAGCGCCGAATAATGTGCTATAATAGCAGGGTATCCGCAGGGGTGTCCTGCTTTTATTCGTGTCGAAAGGAGTATTCCGATGGGCTTTCAACCGATGATCAGCTCCACCCTCAGCAGCATTGCCGCCATTACCGTCGGCGGGGTGCTTACCGTTATCGGCATCGTCAAGGAGATCCGTCCCCTGGCGATCGGTGGCATTGTGCTTGCCGCCATGGGTGTTATCGTCTTTATCGCCGCCTTTGTGCGGGCTTGGCGCTCCCTGAAACAGGGAGAAAAAGAGAAAGGAGGACCTGAACGATGAGCTTATTCCGCGGAGGCGGCAGGCTGGAACAGAAGCTGGCGCAAAATAACGACCCCATGAAGCAGAAAAAGCTGTGGGTCAAATCCTTCTACTGCGCGGCGGTGCTTGCTGCTTTGGGTCTTTTCTTCCTGCTGGCGATGGGTAGTCAGTTCACCGTATTTGCCTGTGTGCTGCTTGCCTGCGCCGCCTTTGTTTTCGTTGACGGTCTGGTGACCAAAAACCGCAAATAATTCCCCCTTGGAGAAGTGCGCTTGCGCTTCTCTTTTTTTTGAAAAAAGCAAGAACAAATGTTTCACATGAAACATTTTTGCCATTCGCTTTTTATGGGGAAGACAAAATTTCCCGCCGGTGCTATACTGGGGACAGATCTTTGCAGGAGGTGCATTATGGATCTGATCCGTATCGGTTCATTTTTGGCGGAGCTGCGCCGGGAGAAGGGCTTGACCCAGTAGGCGCTGGGCGAGCGGCTGGGCGTGACCAATAAAACCGTTTCCCGCTGGGAGACCGGCTGCTACCTGCCCGATGTGGAGATGCTGTCGCTGCTTTCTAAGGAATTCAGCGTGAGCATCAATGAGCTTGTCGCCGGCGAACGGCTCTGTGCGGAGGAATTCCAGAAAGCCGCCGACAATAACCTTGCCGACGCTTTGGAGCAAAGCGCCTTTACGCTGCGGGAAAAGCGGGATTATTTTAAGAAAAAGTGGCGGCGGGAGCACCGCTCCACCATTATTCTTTGTTCCGTCGCGTGGGTCGTCCTGTTGGTCGCTTTGCGAATGCAAAATGTGGAAGCGCCGCTGTGCGGCACGGTAGGCGGCTTGCTTGCCGTCTTGTATTACGCTGTTCTTAATAACCGTATGATGGCGTATGTCGAGCAAAACATCTTTCCCCCGGTGCGGTGAGAGGCTTCGCCGCCCGGGTTTGCCGTTATCCGTACCTTGTGCCCCCACACCCGACCGCCCCGCAGGGGCGGCTTTCCCCCTGCCCGCTCCCCCACGGCAGAGATAAAAACGCCCCTTGCCCCCGTCCCTTCCTCGGTCGGGGGAAAAATTTTTGCCGAAAAGACTTGACTTTTGAAAACTACTGAATATAATACAGTAGTGTAAGATGCTTCAACAAGGAGGCGACTGCCTATGAATACCCAATACAAAAAAGGTGTGCTGGAGCTGTGTGTGCTGGCACTGCTGCACCGGCGGGATCACTACGGCTATGAGATCTCGGAGGTGCTGTCGCGGCACATCGATATTGCCGACGGCACCGTTTACCCCATTCTGCGCAAGCTGAAAGCCGACGGACTGCTGACCACCTATCTGCAGGAGGAAAGCGGCGGACCGCCCCGCAAATATTACACATTGACCGCGCTGGGGCGGGAAAGCTACCAAACCGACCGCGCGGAATACCTTGCTTTTGCACAATCGGTAAAGACACTGCTGGAGGAGGAAGAAAACAATGACAAAGAATGAATTTATGACACAGCTCGCCGCGGAGCTGGAGGAAAGAAATATTGCCGACGCGGCGGATATTCTGGAGGAGTACGAACAGCACTTCGCCTTTAAGATGGGCGACGGCTTTACCGAGGAGGAGATCGCCGCCCGTCTGGGCGCGCCGGCAGAGCTTGCCGCGCAGTTCCAGCCGATCTCCC
>JBNMIL010000217.1:0-2087 GCA_050873265.1 Angelakisella sp.
CCGGAGGAGCCTTTTGCGGTCTCTGCCCGCCGCAGGCACCGCGCCCGCAGGGCGTTCCGGCTGCGTCGGAACCGGCGCGCCAACGGCGCGCCGAGGCGGGCGTCGCCCGCCTGCCCTGCGGGCGCCCTCCCCTCTCCGCATATGCCGTCACATTTTACAAAACTGTAAACAATATACACCACTTCGGTCGGTTTGTGGCAAGGCATCTTGATTTCGTCCCCGCGCCCCGCTATACTATACCCATTGGGAAATTACTATAAGCTAATATTCATTTCTCTATGCTACCTTCGCTTGACAAGGACACACACGCTTTTCGACGGCGCAAATCAGCGCTGACTGCGTCATCGAGCCTTGAAATACGCAAGTATTCCTGCGGCTCTCTTCCTTGTCATCATCTGATTTTCGCTCGCCGAAAAGTCCTGCGGAGTTTTTGCGCGGCAGAAATGCCGCCCGAGGAAGCGCGGAGCGGCAGGCAGGCTGGCGCCTGTCAACGCGACGCACAATGTCGGGCAGCATTTATTCCCGCAAAAACCGTATGTGCTCTTGTCAAGCGAAGGTATATTTCCGCTATATTTCCCTTTCGTCTTTTCTTTCAAATTATCTTTTTTCCGAGGTCAAAACCCTATGATGACAAAGCTGAAAGATTTTTTGCATAAGCGCCCCTCCGCGTGGTACATGCTGTATATTCCGGTGTACCTGCTGCTGTTCTTCATCGTGGAGCAGCTTGTCCCCTCCACCTGCGATTACTGGGTCAGCTACCTGCCGCTGGATGATCTTATCCCGTTCTGCGAATACTTCGTGGTATTCTACTGCATGTGGTATCCGCTGCTCATCGCCACCGCCATTTATCTCTTTGCGAATGACGACCGCAGCTTCCGGCTGTACGGACTTTTTATCATCATCTCTTTCACCGGCACACTGCTGTTCTGTCTCATCTTCCCCAATGGGCAAAATCTCCGCCCCGCGGAGTTCACCGACCCCAATTTCTTCACCTGGCTGGTCGGGCGGCTGTACAGCGCCGATACCAATACCAATGTCATTCCCAGCATGCATGTGCTGGGCTGCATGGCAGCCGTTTTCGGGCTGTTCCGCAGCCGCTGCACCCCCCGCTGGGCAAAGATCGGTGTCATCGTCCTCACCGTGCTCATCAATGCCTCCACCGTGCTCATCAAGCAGCACAGTATCCTCGATGTCATCATCGCGCTGATCGTCAGCGTCGTTCTGTACTTTGTGGTATTCGTCTGGCTGGATAAGTACATCAAGCCCACTCCACTCCCCCTGCCGGAGGACACAAGATCCTAAATCTATCAATAGTGGCAAGCTCCCCTGACCGTCTTGGTCAGGGGAGCTTTTTTATGGTTTCTCGGTCTTGTGGTACGCCAGCCGCTCACTGCCGTCCGCCAGGTAAATGATACCGCACTGCCGGAAGCCGTTTTTCTCAAGGCAGCCCTGCATCGGCAGGTTGATGCGGTGGGTATCGGCACGCAGATTTTTGTGCTGCTGCCAGCACCATTCCAGACAGAAGCTGCACACCCCGCCGCGGTGCGCTGCCACCCCCAGCCGGTGGATCACGCCGTAGGGCGCGTCATTCAGCCACGCCCCGTCGTAAATTTGCCGGTAGGTCGGCTCCTCCCCCACCGTAAAGCAGAAGACCGCCAGCGGCGTGCCGTCCTCGTCGCAGCACAGGTAGCTCCGCCCCGCCGCGATGTCCTCCGTCACCAGCTCCCGGCTGGGATATCCCCCGCCCCACTGTTGGTCATTGCCGTTCTGCCGCATATAGCCGCGCGCATGGTCATACAGCGCCATCACCGTGTCCAGATCCGCCATTTCGGTCGCTCTTATCCGCATCGTTCCCCGCCCCTTTCACATTCTGATGATGGGGATTATACCACAGCCGCCCTGCCGCCGCAAGTAGCAGGAGCAGTGCACTGTCCCTTGGCAAATCGTGTTCTCCCTCCCTCGCACAGCCGTCAGGCGACCACAAACTAAGCCGTCAGCAAGTCATTCCCTCCTGCTCGGAGGGAGGATAATTAAGAGTAAACCGTAAGTAAGGGGGAACCCTCTCTTGCAGGGTTCCCCCTCTTTGC
>JBNMIL010000218.1:0-2076 GCA_050873265.1 Angelakisella sp.
GAGATGTTCACCGCGCCGTCCTGCTCGTACAGGACGAAGGAGGCATCCACCCCGCTGATCCCCAGCAGATCATCCGCCGCCTGCGGCGCGACGACCCGGATCCCCTCCACATTGCCGGAGGTGCAGCTGATGGCGCAGGCACGGTAGACCTCGGCGGCGCCCACCAGACGGCTGCGCTCCTGATAGCTCTCCATGCTGGAGGCGAACAGCTTGCGTACCGCTACGGTATCGGCACCCATGCGGCGCAGGAACGCCGCCGCCTCGAAGGTCCTTACACCGGTACGCAGGATAAAGTTCTTGGTATCCAGCATAATGCCGGCGAGCAGTGCCTCCGCCTCCGAAACGCTGATGCGCAGCTTGCCTTCCTTGAAATACTGCACCAACTCGGCGACCATTTCGCTGGCGGAGCTGGCATACGGCTCGTGGAAGAAGATAATGGCGTTATCGATATGCTCCACCATTTTGCGGTGGTGGTCAATGACTATAACATTGCGGCAGGCTTCGTAGATCTCCCGGCTTTCCAGAATGGACGGGATATGGGTATCCACGACCACCAGCAGGGTGTTGCGCCCCACCATATCCAGCCCCTGCGCCGGTGAGACAAAAGCATCGACATAATGTTTATCCTCCTGCAGCATGTGGCGGTACAGAGGCTGCGCCAGACTTTTATCGGTATCCAGCACGATGTAGCAGGGCTTGCCCAAGGTGGAAAGTCCGGCGTACATGCCGATGGCGGCGCCGAGACAATCCAGATCCGCGAAGCGGTGCCCCATGATAAGAATATTATCGCAGGTATCCGCCACCTCGGTAATGGCGTTCGCCATGATGCGGGCACGCACCTTATTGCGCTTTTCCACGCCGCGTCCGGTGCCGCCGAAGAACTCGTAGCCGTTCTTCTGCCGCAGCGCCACCTGATCGCCGCCGCGTCCCAGCGCCATATCCAGCGCCTGGCGGGAGATGCTTTCGCTTTCGTGCAGGCTGCCCGCCATGGGCGAAACACCGATGGACATGGTGGCATTGTTGCGGTCGCCGGTATCCACGGCACGAATGGCATTGAGGATCGGGAACCTATCCTCGATGACCTTTTTCATGTAGCGCTCCTCCACCACGGCGAGATAGCGGTCACGCTCCAGCTTTTTGACCAGGCCGTGGTTCTGCTCGGCAAAGGTCTCGATGATATGCTCGATCTGACCCATGGTGCGGCTGCGCTCGTTTTCGCGGGCATCGGTGAACAGCTCCGAGTAGTTATCGATGAGCATGGTGAGCACATAGGGGCGGGAATCGAAGTATTCCTGCGTGTAGTGCTTGAGGTCGTTATCGTCCACCAGCGAGATGATGGTGAGCGGCTCCTGCGTGGCGGTGGAGTGCATCAAAAACTCGGTATAGTGCCGACCGCCGATGACGATATCGCGTCCCTCCGCGCTGCTTTGCGCTTTCCAGTCCAGCCCCGGCACCAGCTCCGCGATGCTGCGCCCGAACAGCTCCTGCCCGGGGAACACCGACTGCTTGGCGGGGGCGTTGCTCCACACGATCTCGCCGGTCTCCCGCACGATCATAGACGCCATAGGCAGATCGAGGACGGCGTCGCTCATAATATGCTCGAGGGAATCCTGAAGCTGGGCGAAGCGGCGGCGGTTGCTGCGGGTGATAACTGCCATCCAGATGATGCAGCCGACGGACAGCACGAGCCACGCGCCGGCGGCGATATAGAACGCGGTGGCATCATAGCGGGAAAGTACGGCGACCATTAAGCCGCACGCCGCGATGAGCACCGCAAGGACAGGGCGATATTGATTGAGGCGTTCCTGCATGGTATCCCTCCGTTTCGGTCATTGGGGTCATTGGGAATGGGTATTTGGATATAGTATTGCAGTGTATAATTTTTTCAGTATAGATTATACCACGCCCGCGCGCAAAAAGGAAGCGGTAAATGCACCAACAAATGTGCCAAAACGGCGGGGGTTTTCATTCGGGCGGGGTTGTGGTAAAATAGCGGCAGAGGGAAACCGTGAAAGCAGGGCTGACGGTGTGACCGCGCCCCGCGCGGCGCCGTCCCCGTAAGGGGGCGGCGCTCCC
>JBNMIL010000219.1:0-2065 GCA_050873265.1 Angelakisella sp.
CCGTTACACTGCGGGCAGCCTTCTCCGCTGCGGTGCGTCCTCCTCTCCCCACAAGGTCTTGCGACCTTGCGGGATCCCCAAATTCCAAAAGCGGCTTGGGGCGAGCCCCAAGACCCCGAGCGTGTTTTGCAATAGGGGAACCCCGACGGGGCAAACGACCCGTTGGGGAAAGGAGGAGCGGCGGAGCGTTGGAGAGTTGTCTATTCCATGGGAATAGCGACCTGACATGGAGCGCAGCACGCGACGACGCGCACGAGCAAAAGGAAGTCCCCGCCGGATAGGCGTACAAATTAAGTCCTAATTAAGACTTCGCGACGCCGATAGGCGACAACCTACTAAGCCTAAGTTAGCTATTTTCACCTGCTCGGTGAAAGGGAAGTTTGCGAAAGATGAAAATAAGGGGGAACCCTCTCTTGCAGGGTTCCCCCTCTTGCGGAAACGACCACGCCGGGTCGTCTCCGCAATTCAGCCCCTTTCGGAGCGCCCTCCGGAAACTTAAGGCACAAGATAGTGCAGATTGCTCTCATCAAAACCATCTACCGATGCTTTTGATGTTCGTGAGAATGAGTGTTTCGCCCATTGCGATGGGCGACCAAAGACGCTGTCTTTGGGAACTGCAAGCCTTTTGGAAAAGGCTTGACCGAAAACTTTTACGACCTCTCAACAAAAAATTCCCCGAAGCTATGGCTGCGGGGGGAAACATTATTTATGATACTTGGCGCCGGCGTTGATGGAGCAGGCGCGGTAGAGCTGCTCGCACAGCAGCACACGGGCGAGCTGGTGCGGGAAGGTAAGGCGGGAGAAGCTGATCCGGCGGGCTGCTGCTGCCTTGACCTGCGGGGAAAGCCCATAGCTGCCGCCGATGATAAAGCTGAGGCAGCCGCTTTTCTGCGCGGAGGAGGCGATCAGCTCGGCAAGCTGCGGAGAGGTGAGCATCTCCCCCTCGATGCAGAGCGGGAAGATAAGCCCCGACGCTTTCTTGAGAATTCGGTTTCCCTCCTCCTCCAGACCGCGGGCGATCTCGGCTTCCGAGGGATTCTCCGGCAGGCGGTACTCCTCCAGCTCGATGATCTCGAACCGGCAGTAGGCGCCCAGCCGCTTTTGGTACTCGGCGATGCCCTGCCGCATCCAGTCCTCCTTGACCTTGCCGATGGCGATAAGCTGTATTTTCAGCATGTTTTCTCCTCCTCAAAAACGGATCATGCTGCCGGCGCAGTCCCGCGGGGCGACCCACAGGCGGTAGTCCCGCTCCGGCTGCATACCGGCGGCGGCAAGCGCCGCTTCGGTATTGCCGCGCGCCAGGGCGGGGGTATTGCTCTCCCGGCTGAGGTGCGCCAGCACAAAGTGCGCCGTGCCGCGCTGTGCCAGCTCCGTGACGGTGCGGGCGGCTTCGGCATTGGAAAGGTGCCCGTACTCCGAGCGGATACGCTGCTTGAGATAATAGGGGTAGCCGCAGTTCATGAGAACGCTGTCCTCGTAGTTGGACTCCAGCACGGTGAGGTGACTGCCCAAAAGGTGTTCCCACACGGTGGGGGTGACGCAGCCCAAGTCGGTGGCGAAGCCGATGGTACGGCTGCCTGCCTCGATGCGGAAGCCGCAGGAATCGGGGGCATCGTGCTGGGTGGCGAACCACCGCACGCCCATACCGGCAATCTCCTGCTCCGCTTCCAGCGGGATCAGGCGGGTGCCCGCTTCCGCCAGTGCGGTCAGGCGCTCCAGCGTACCGGCAGTGGCATACACCGGCAGGCGGAGCTGCTTTGCCAGCACCCGCAGCCCTGCCACATGGTCGGCGTGGTCGTGGGTGATGAGGATCCCCCGCAGACCGGCGGGGTCAATATTGGCATCGCAGAGGGTCTGCCGGATGCGGCGGGCGGAGATGCCCGCATCGATGAGCAGACCGCCCTGCCCCTCGCCGGCGGAAAGATAGCAGCTGTTGCCGCTGCTGCCGCTGGAGAGCGGATAAAATGTTACCATGCTGTCACCTCGGGGGGAAGAGATAAAGGAGGGGGCGGCGCGCCCCGCCCTGCGGCGAAGGGGCGCCCGTTTGCCGGGGGCGGCACAAGCC
>JBNMIL010000220.1:0-2063 GCA_050873265.1 Angelakisella sp.
AACCCATATTCCTCCTTAGCTCAGTCGGTAGAGCATGCGGCTGTTAACCGCAGGGTCGTCCGTTCAAGCCGGACAGGGGGAGCCAAAGCTCCGAGTGCAATAGTGCTCGGGGCTTTTACTTTTTTCTGCTATGTGATAAAATCAGTTTAATGAAAGGGGGAGAATATCAGATGAAGCTACTTTTTAAGCAGCGTTTTTTCACATGGTTCGATAGCTACGATATCTACCGCGAGGACGGCAGCACTGCCTATGTTGTCAAGGGTCAGCTTTCTTGGGGGCACTGCCTTAAAATATTTGACCCTGCAGGTGAGGAGCTGGGCATGGTAAAACAGCGCGTCCTTACCTTTATGCCGAAGTTTGAGCTGTATCTTGGGGATCGGTACATCGGCTGTATATCCAAGGAGTTCACCCTCTTCAGCAACCACTACAATATCGACTGCAACGGCTGGCATGTGGAGGGCGACTGGCTGGGCTGGGATTATTCCATTGTAGACGGCAGCGGCGAAACGGTGGCGACCATCAGCAAGGAGCTTTTTAACTGGACGGATACTTATTCCATCGAGGTGGAGCGCCCCGAGGACGCCCTTTCCGCCCTGATGGTGGTGCTTGCCATTGATGCCGAAAAGTGCAGCGCCGGGAACTGATTTGCGGCTCAAGCGGCGGTTGAATTTCTGAACTCAAGCACTGCTTGCTGGTATGTAAGGTTGCTTTTTGCTATGCTGATGATGCCGGAAGCGACCGGCAGAAAGGAAGGAACCAAAATGTTTGATACAGTTAAAATCGGGAAAAAGATAGCGGAGCTGCGCAAGAAAAAGGATATGACCCAGTTCGAGCTTGCCGACCGGCTGGGCATCAGCTATCAGGCGGTTTCTAATTGGGAACGGGGCAATTCCATGCCCGATATCGCCAAGCTGCCGGAGCTGGCGGAGATCTTCGGCGTGGCGGTCGATGAGATTCTTGGCGGCGGCAATCCGGTGGTGGAAAAGATGACCGCCGGCGAACCGGTACAGCCTGCCGGATACACCAAGGACGAGCTGAAAGAGGCAGCTGAGGTGCTGCGTCCCAGTCAGGTGGCAAAGCTGGCGGAGGAGGTGGCAGCAGACAAGGATAGTCTGTTGGCGCTGGCGCCTTTTCTGGAGGAGGAATATGTGGACGAGCTTGCCCTGAAGCTGGCGCAGGAGGGGGAAGAAGATCCCACACAGCTGGCGCCCTTTATGAGTGCGAGCAAGGTAGGTGAGCTGGCACTGCTGCTGGAGCAGAACGGAAAAGATGCCATAGCGCTGGCACCCTTTATGGCGGAGGACGCGGTGGGTGAGTTGGCGGAGCTGCGAGCAAAAGCCGGTCGCTCCATCAATGATCTGCTTCCCTTTGTGGGAGAAGAAAGGCTGGGCGAGGTAGCTTTTGCCAAGGTGCTCCGCGGCGAGAGTATTACGGCGATGCTGCCCTTTTTGGACGAGCGCTCGCTGAAAGCCGTTGCCAAGGAAAAGATGGCGCGCGGCGAAAGCATTACCGAGATGCTCCCTTTCTTAGATGACGAGATGTTGCACGAGAATGTAAAAAAGGCGCTGGGGCGCTGAATTTGCCGCTTGGCGCGGGCTTCCCGCTTATTGAGCATATCTTCCCCTGCTGCGGCGGAAAAGCCCGCAGAAAGCATATATTTAGCCGTCTGCCCGCATAGGGCGGGCGGCTGTGCCGTTTATGGGGGCAGATGGGCAATGAGTACGGTTTTTCCCGCGGCTGGGGCGGTTTTTTCTCCGCCGGCGTCATTGCAAATTTGCCCCGCCTATGTTATAAATAAACTGTTAAAGCGATAAGGTTGGCTGCGCTGCTGCCAACTGTTATTTTTTGTGGAGGTCATGCTATGAATTACGATGTCATCATCATCGGCGCGGGACCCGGCGGCATTTTCTCCGCCTACGAGCTGACCCGTCTTGCTCCCCGGCTGCGGGTCGCGGTGTTTGAGGCGGGTCACGCCCTCAGCCGCCGTCACTGCCCCATCGATGGCGATAAGGTCAAAAGCTGCATCGGCTGCGCCACCTGCTCCATTATGAGCGGCTTTGGCG
>JBNMIL010000221.1:0-2061 GCA_050873265.1 Angelakisella sp.
ACGGCTGGGTCGATGAAGCCGCCCTCCGCCTCGATTAAATCAGATAAAAAAGAAAACCCACCCCGCCCCCGTCGGCGGGGTATTTTGCTGCCCAAAGTACAAACAATTTCCTGCTTTTCCCAAGCCTGTAAATTTTCTATGAAACTTTGTGCGAATTCAATACCTTCACTGCAAATTTCCCCGATTTTGTCCGTATTAGTGGGAGAGCCTTCGGGCGGAGCGCATGCCGGCACAAAAACCGGTGTCGGCTGCGTTGCCCTCAACAGGCGCCAGCCCGCCTTCCGTCGGGCGCCAGCCTGCCTTCGGTCTGCCTTGCCGCCCCGCGGTTTTTCCGCCGCCCTTCGCCCTGCCCTCACCGGTGAAAAAATAAAAACGACCGACCCCCGAAAAATACAGGGGGTCAGCCGTCCACAGACCCGCCCTAATGGGCGCGGGTCTTGAAAAGTGCACCTTGAAAACCGAATACTTTGTTGCCTTATGCGCGCACGCACGGGAGCGCACGGTATGGGCGTGCCCCCATACGCGCCGCGGGCGGAACGCTCAGGCCGTCAGCTCTGCCAGTTCTTTCCTTACCTCCGCCTCGCTTTGCTGCATGGCGGTCAGCGTCTTCTGGATCAGCGTATCCAGCTCCCAGCCCAGCAGTGCTGCCCCGTCCTTTATCACCTCACGGGAGCAGCCCGCCGCAAATTTCTTGTCCTTGAATTTCTTTTTCACGCTGGAAAGCTCCATGTCGGTGCAGCTTTTGCTGGGTCTCATCAGCGCCGCCGCCCCAATAAGACCGGTCAGCTCATCGCAGGCAAACAGCACCTTTTCCATCTCATGCTCCGGCGCCACATCAGTGCAGATCTTGTGACCGTGGCTGCAAATGGCATGGATCATTTCTTCGCCGACACCGGCGGGACGCAGCAGCTCCGGCGCCTTCAGGCAGTGCTGCTCGGGGTACATCTCAAAATCTATATCGTGCAAAAGACCGCACATTGCCCAAAAATCGGCGTCCGCGCCGTAGCCCAGGTCATTGGCAAACCAGCGCATCGCGGCTTCCACCGTCAGGGCATGCTGAATGTGAAAAGGCTCCTTGTTGTACTGCTGCAGCAGCGCCAGCGCCGCCTCGCGGGTGATCGTTTTTTCCATGTTTCATCGTCCTTTCCGTCAGGGGGTAAATGCGGGCAAGCCGCCCGCTTTGCCACAGTGTAGCACAAAAGCGCCGCCCCCGCAAGCCCCCAAAAACCGATCGAAAAGGTTTTGGCTCCCGCTGTTTTTGCAAAACCGCCGAGCACGGCAAAAGACCTGCCTTTTGGGGGCTGCCAGCCCCATGGAAAAGGCGTAAAGGCATGACTTTACGGTGCTTTCCCCAAAAAGCGTTCCATGCGGCGGAGCGCTTCGGCGGTGTCGGCGGGGGAGCCGAAGGCGGTAAAGCGCAGCCAGCCCTCGCCCTGCTGCCCGAAGCCCGCGCCGGGGGCACAGATCACGCCGCAGTCCTCCAGCAGGCGGCGGAACCAGTACCAGCTCCCTTGGTCATCGGGACAGCGCACCCAAAGATAGGGAGCGGCACAATCGGCACGGCGGGCGGCGCAGGTCAGCCCCATGCCGCCAAAGGCTTGCAGCATCGTTTCCGCATTCTGCCGGTAGACGGCAAGTGCCTGCTGCCGCTGCCGCAGCCCGGTGGGGGAAAGGACGGCCTCCGCGGCGCGCTGAACGGGGTAGCTGACCCCATTGCTGTGGCTGCCCAGCCACTTTTGCCATGCGGCGGCACAGCCGGTCGCCTGCGGCAGAACGACCCAGCCGCAGCGCACCCCGGTAAATCCATCGGATTTGGAAAAGGAGTCGACCTCGATGGCGCAGTGCTCCGCGCCGCTGACGGCGTAGATGCTGCGGGGCAGCTCCCTGCCGGAAAGGAAGGCGGCGTAGGCGGTATCTACCAGCAGCAGGCTGCCGCTGTGCTCGGCAAAGCGTACCCAGCGTTCCAGTTCGGGATAGGTCATTACGGCGCCAGTGGGGTTATGGGGGGTGCAAAGCACAATAAGCCCCGCCTTATCAACTTCCTCCGGCTGAGGCAGAAAG
>JBNMIL010000222.1:0-2030 GCA_050873265.1 Angelakisella sp.
AGCGTGGGCTAAACGGTGCTTATAGGGTGTCTGCGACGCATTTTTATCGCCTGCCGCGCTGGAGCGCGGAATGGCGAACCACCACCCCTGTCTTGCCCTTGTCGCTCCAAAGTCGCACTGCTTCGCTGGTTCGCTCGCATTGCTCCTGTCGCTCCCCAAGGAATTGTCGCTGTTTCCGCCACCGGCGGCGCTCCAATTCCTTGCCCCTCAGAGGAGGGGAACTATGGGGGAGGTGAGCAAATACATTCTGATTTGCTGTCTGCCATGCCGTAAGTTTTTGCTGAAGGCAGATGCCAAAAATCGGACAAAATGAGAGCAGAATAAATTGGGAAAGGAGGGCGGTGCTGTGGAACTTACGATAACGGCGGGGAGACCCCCGCGGCGGGTGGCGGCGCCGCTTTCCAAGTCGGAGGGGCACCGGGCGCTGATCCTGGCGGCGCTGGCGGAGGGGGAGACCCCGCTGCCGGTGCTGCCGGCTTCCGACGACCTGACCGCGACGATGGAGTGTTTGCGGCAGATGGGCGCTGATATCACTTTGACGGCGGAGGGGCTGCGGGTCAGTCCCATACGGGCGGTGCCGACCAAGGCGCTGCGGCTGGACTGCGGGGAAAGCGGCAGCACGCTGCGCTTTTTGCTGCCGGTGGCGGCGGCGCTGGGGCTGCGGGCTGTTTTTACCGGAAAGGGGCGGCTGCCGGAGCGACCCGTTGGGGAGCTGCTGGAAGCCCTGAGAAGGAACGGTGTCACCGCCGAGGTGAGGCGGGAGCCGTGGGAAATAGAGCTCGGCGGGCGGCTGACGGCGGGAGCCTTTGCCCTGCCGGGGAATGTCAGTTCGCAGTATGCAAGCGGGCTGCTGATGGCACTGCCTCTTTTGGCGGGCGGCAGCGAGATACGGATAGAGGGTGCGCTGCAATCGGCGGGATATGCCCTGATGACCGAGGAAATGCTGCGCCGCTTTGGCGTGCATGGCGAGAAAACGCCGAGGGGCTGGCAGATTGCCGGCGGGCAGAAATACCGCAGTCCCACGCGGCTTGCCATCGGCGGCGACTGGAGCCAAGCCGCCTTTTGGCTGGCGGCGGGAAGCCTGTTCGCGCCGGTGACGGTGACCGGCTTGATGCCGGAAAGCCTCCAGCCCGACAGGGCGATACTGCCGCTGCTGCGGCAGATGGGAGCGCAGATCGAAGTCTCCCCGAACGGGGTGACGGCGACGCCGGGCAAGCTGCGGGGCATAACTGCCGAGATGAGCGGCTGCCCCGACCTGCTGCCGCCCTTGGCGGTGGCAATGGCATTTGCCGAGGGGGAGAGCCGCCTAACGGGGGCTGCCCGACTGCGGCTGAAGGAAAGCGACCGCCTTGCCGGAACGGCGGGGCTGCTGCGTGCGCTGGGCGGCACGGTGACGGAGTTGCCGGACGGTCTGGTGATCGCGGGCGGCGGGCTGCGCGGCGGGATAGTTGACCCCTGCGGAGATCATCGGCTGGCGATGGCGGCAGGGCTGGCGGCGCTGGGCTGCGCGGAGCCGGTGACGGTGAAAAACGCCGAATGCGTGAGGAAATCCTACCCGGAGTGGTGGGAGACACTAACCGGAAACGAATAATAAATACCGAGCGGTAAGAATTAAGATACAGCAGCGGTACAAATAGAACGAGAGACTGCGGAAAAACGGGTCGCGGTGCGCGGGTGCGGGAACGAGTTTTTCCGAGGAATGGGCATCGCAACCGGCACTTGCCGAGCGCCGAAGTAAGATAAGCAGAATGTGGGACAGGAACCCCCTCCCCCGCTTCGGGGGAGGGGAGGGGAAGGGGGCAGATGCGCCTGCGGCACCTTATAAGCACCGTTTAGCCCACGCTTCGGGAAGCCGCCCTTTGGCTTCCCGAGCGGGCGTTCCGGTGCGTCGGGGTCTTGGGGCTTACCCCAAGCCGCTTTTGGGCACTTTTGGCGGCGCAAAAGTGCCGCCCCGCCGGCAGGCGTACAAGCCAAAGCCTTTTGTATGGCTTTGCGACGCCGACAGGCGAGAAGTAACTATTATCTTAGTC
>JBNMIL010000223.1:0-2030 GCA_050873265.1 Angelakisella sp.
CGGCTTTGTTCCGGCTCCGCCGGAACGGGGCTGCGCCCTTCCCCCCTCTCCCCTTCTTTATTTTTCTCTCCCTTTCCCCCGCCCCTTTTCATTGACTGACCGCCCGCGGTGTGGTAGAATATTAAGATAGAAAAATAGGCGCAGTATGCCCATTCCCCTGCCAGTTCCCCCATCAACCATCAGAAAGGTCAGATTTTATATGATACGCAGTATGACCGGCTACGGACGGGATCAACAGCTCCTGCACGGGCGCAGCATCACCGTCGAGATCCGTTCCGTCAACCACCGCTATTTCGAGTTTTCCTGTCGGGCGCCGCGCGGCTGCGCCTTTTTGGAGGATCGCCTGAAGCGCGCGCTGCAAAGCGCCATCTCCCGCGGCAAGGTGGAGGTCTCCCTCACCCTGCAAACGGTGGAGAGCCGCAATACCTCCGTCGCCGTCGATCACGCGCTTGCCGGTCAGTATATCACCGCCCTGCGCGCCTTGGGTGAGGAATATTCCCTCCCCGATGACCTCACCCTTTCCACCGTCGCCCGCCTGCCGGATATTTTTACCCTGTGCCGCGGCGAGGAGGATGAGGAGGAGCTTGCCGCCGATGTGCTGTCGGTGCTGCAGAATGCCCTTACCCGCTTTGTGGCGATGCGGGAAACCGAGGGCGAGCGGTTAAAAGCCGATGTCCTCTCCCGGGTCGTCACCATGGAGCAGCACCTCACCTTTGTGGAGGAGCGCTCCCCCCAGACCGTCGCGGAATACCGCGCCCGCCTTACCGCCAAGCTCACCGAGCTGCTAAACGGCGCCGTGCCCGATGAAAACCGGATCCTTACCGAAGCGGCAATCGTTGCCGACCGGCTGGCGGTCGATGAGGAAACGGTGCGGCTGCGCAGCCATTTCGCCCAGCTCCGCAAAATTATGGAAAGCGCCGAGCCGGTGGGACGCAAGCTGGACTTTTTGGTGCAGGAGATGAACCGCGAGACCAACACCATCGGCAGCAAGTGCAGCGATACCGCCATTGCCGGTCATGTGGTGGAAATGAAGAGCGAGATCGAAAAGATCCGCGAGCAGATCCAGAACATCGAATAACGCGAAAGGTCGTGCAAACCCAGTGAAACTTATCAACATCGGCTTCGGCAATATGGTCTCCGCCAATCGCCTTATCGCCATCGTCAGTCCCGAGTCCGCCCCCATCAAGCGCATCATTCAGGATTCCCGCGACCGCGGCACCCTCATTGACGCCACCTACGGGCGCCGCACCCGCGCCGTCCTCATCACCGATAGCGACCATGTCATTCTCTCGGCGGTGCAGCCGGAAACGGTCGCCAACCGTGTGGTGGATTACGAGGACGAGGAAGAAATGGAGGGTCAGGCATGATCGGCAGCTACACCGCTCCCAAGGAGCATGGTATTCTGGTGGTCTTTTCGGGACCCTCCGGTGCCGGCAAGGGCACCATTCTCAAGCGGTATTTCGAGGACGACCCGCCCGCTGTGCTGTCCGTCTCCGCCACCACCCGTCCCCCCCGTCCCGGCGAGGTAGACGGCGTGCATTACCACTTCATTTCCCGGGAAGAATTTGAGCAGCTTATCGCCAATGACGGCGTGCTGGAATACAACGTTTACAACGGCAACTACTACGGCTCCCCCCGCGGTCCCATCGAGGAGGAGCTGAAAAAGGGACACGATGTCATTTTGGAGATCGAGACCAACGGTGCCGGTCATATCCGCCGCATGTTCCCCAGTGCCCTTTCCATCTTCGTGGTGCCCCCCTCCTTCGAGGAGCTGAAAAAGCGTCTTGTCGGCAGAGGGACAGAATCCCCAGAGGAGATTGCCGCGCGGCTGGAAAAGGGGCGTGCCGAGATTGAAATGGCGCTGGATTACGATTACATCGTTGTCAATGATGAAGTAGAAACCGCAGCCCGCCGTCTGGCGGAAATTATCCGCTCCGCCCGCTGGAGCAAAAAATTCAATCAATCATTTATTCAAGAGGTGCTGAACAATGCTTAGACCCGCTATGACCCAGATTCTGAAACCCGGCGAG
>JBNMIL010000224.1:0-1980 GCA_050873265.1 Angelakisella sp.
AAGCCGACCGCTTCGCCGCCACCCTCACCCCCCTGCGCGTCAAGGAAATGGATACCAAGGACGATCAGGAGGACGTCCACGCCGATTACATCGTCGATGAAAAGGCGCGTACCGCCACCATCACCCCGCAGGGCGCCCGCAAGGCGGAGCAGTATTTCGGCATCGAAAGCCTCAATGACCCCGAAAACCTCACCCTTGCCCACCACATCAATCAGGCGATCGCCGCCCGCGGCGTCATGCAGCGGGATATCGACTATGTCGTAAAGGACGGCGAGGTCATCATCGTCGATGAATTCACCGGACGCCTTATGATCGGTCGCCGTTACTCCAACGGTCTGCATCAGGCGATCGAGGCAAAGGAGCATGTCACCGTCGCGCGGGAAAACCGCACCCTTGCCACCATCACCTTCCAGAACTACTTCCGAATGTACGATAAGCTGGCGGGCATGACCGGTACCGCCATGACCGAGGAGCAGGAGTTCCGCGATATCTACCGCCTTGATGTCGTGGAGCTGCCCACCAATAAGCCCCTCGCCCGCGTCGATCTCCCCGATGCCGTCTACAAGACCCAGAAGGGCAAATACGCCGCCATTCTGGATATCATCGCGGATTGCTACGCCCGCCGCCAGCCCATTCTGGTCGGCACCACCTCCATCGAAAAGTCGGAGATGATCAGCAAGCTCCTCAAATCCCGCGGGATCCCCCACGAGGTGCTCAACGCCAAGTTCCACGAAAAGGAAGCCGAGATCGTCGCGCAGGCAGGTAAATCCGGCGCCGTCACCATCTCCACCAATATGGCGGGACGCGGTACCGATATCATGCTGGGCGGCAACGCCGAATACCTTGCCAAGGACGCGCTGCGCCGGGAGGGCATGGAGGAGGAGCTGATCTACGAAGCCACCGCCTACGGCGAAACGCAGGACGAAACGATCCTTGCCGCCCGCCGCCACTTCCAGGAGCTGCTGGCGAAGTACAAGCAGGAGATCGCCCCCGAAGCCGAAAAGGTGCGCGCCGCCGGCGGTCTGTATATCCTCGGCACCGAGCGGCACGAGAGCCGCCGCATCGATAACCAGCTGCGCGGCCGTGCCGGTCGTCAGGGCGACCCCGGCACCACCAAGTTCGTCATCTCGCTGGAGGACGACCTCATGCGTCTGTTCGGCGGTGAGCGCCTGCAGGCACTGATGAACAGCATGGGCGTCGATGACAGCATGCCCATCGAGGCAAAGCTCCTCTCCAATTCCATTCAGTCGGCGCAGGCACGCATCGAGGGCATGCACTTTGAGATGCGCAAAAATGTCCTCAAGTACGATGATGTCATGAACCGCCAGCGCGAGATCATCTACTCCCAGCGCCGCCGTGTGCTGGACGGCGAATCGGTCTCCGACAGTATCCGCAAGATGATGGAGGAATACATCGCCTCCAGCGTGCAGCAGTACCTCGTTGATGAAAAGAACCACGAGGAATGGAACCTGGACGGTCTGCGTGACCGCTTCATGGGCTGGATCACCGATGAAAACGACCTGCGCTACTCCCTGGACGAACTGCGGCAGATGAGCCGTGACGATATCGCCGGGATTTTGCAGGAGAAGGCGGCGGCGCGCTACGACGCCCAGCGGGAGCTGTTCGGCGACGCGTTTGAGGAGATTGAGCGGGTGGTGCTGCTGCGGAATGTCGATACCCTGTGGATGGATCACATCGACGCCATGGAGGAATTAAAGCGCGGCATCGGTCTGCGCGGCTACGCCCAGCAGGATCCTGTTGTTGCCTACCGTCTGGAGAGCTTTGAGATGTTCGACCAGATGATCGAGGGCATCAAGGAGAATACCGTCAAGATGCTGCTCACCGTCCGTCCCCGTCCCCAGCAGACCGAGATCAAGCGGGAGCAGACCATGAAGCCCCTTGCCACCGGCGAGGACGGCACCGTGAAGAAGATCCCCATGAAAGCCGATAAAAAGAAGCCCGGTCGCAACGACCCCTGCC
>JBNMIL010000225.1:0-1967 GCA_050873265.1 Angelakisella sp.
CCGCCCGCCTGCGGCGGTCGGGGCGCCCGAATGGAGGCTAAGCCTCCCCGCGCAGGTAGCCGCCCTGCCGCAGGTGCAGCAGCAGCGTTACCCCCAGGGGGGCAAGCAGCAGACCCCAAAAGCCGAAGAGCTTTAAGCCTGCGTACATCGCGGTCAGGGTGGCAAGGGGGTGCAGCCCGATCCTGCCGCCGACGATACGCGGCTCCAGCCACATGCGCACCACCGTGACCACGGCGTACAAAAGCAGCAGCCCCGCGCCCAGCGCCGTCTGCCGGCTGATGAGCAGATGGTAAGCGCCCCACGGGATCAGAAAAAGCCCGCTGCCGATAAAGGGCAGGATATCCAGCAGGGCGATGGCAAAGGCGATGGCGGCAAAGTACGGCACCCGCAGCAGCCACAGTCCCAGCGCGATCTCACCGAAGGTGATGAGCATGATGCAAAGATAGGCGAACAGCACCTTTTGCACCGCGCCCAGCATAAAGCGCTTGGATTCCACGATGGGGCGCAGCAGCCTGCCGGGCAGCGAGCGCACCACAAAGCCGGTAATGGCGGCGTAATCCTGCAAAAAGAAGATGGTGGAAAGCACCGTAAAGGTAAGGGTGAACAGAATGGACGGCAGCGAGGAGGCAAACCCGCCCAGCCAGCCCACCACCCTGCGGGAAAGCGAGGTAACGGCATTTTGCAAAAGCTCCTCCAGTGAAGCGCCCCAGCCGCCCGCCGCCCTGCCCTGCTGGAGGCTTTGCAGCCGCTCCCGCAGCTCCTCGATAAGTGGGAGAAGTGTACGGCGGTAGAATTCCGGCAGCTGCGGCAACAGCGCGCTGCCCTGCCGCACCACCAGCCCGCCGATGCCCCACAGCAGCAGTCCCAGCACGGTAAGCGCCGCCACCGCCACCAGCACGGCACAGGGGCGGTAGCGCCAGCCCAGCCTGCGGCACAGCCCCGAAGCGGCGGGGTGCAGCGCCGCCGCCAGCAGCGCCCCCAGCACCAACGGCAGAAAGCAGGGCAGCGCGTACCTTAGACCAAGATAACACAATCCCAGTAGTACACCCCAAAAGGCGACATTCTGCAAAAAAGCCCGCTTTGCCGAGGACACAGGCGCTCCCCCCTTCCCGCTTTTCTTCTCTACGATACAGTGTACCCGCCGCGCGTGCGGGATAGTCCTGCCGCGGGAAAAATTGCGCGGGGTGAAAGCCGCCCGCAGGGCAAACCGCCCCCGAAAGGGGGCGGGCTTAGGCGGGGGCACAGCCCCCGCCAGCCCCGCCGCAGGCGGGGCGCCCTGCGGGCGGCACTGCTCCCCTGCACCCTCCCCCGAAAAGGAAAGCTCCCCGCACGCACCGGCGGGAATGCCGGCATATGCGGGGAGACGCACAGGGCGGGGAAAACCACTTTCCGCCCTGCGCTGCTGTATGGAGTAGGTATTGGTTGGTTATTCTACCGCGGTGCCGCCGGCAAATACCGCCAGCGCGCTGACGCCCAGACCGATGGTCTCGGTCTCCGCAGCGCCGGTGCCGGGATTCGTTGTGCCCTTGGTGAATACCGCCTCGATGGTATGGTCAGCGGTGACATTGCGGAAGGTGTACTGCTTTACGGCACCCACGCTTCTGCCGTCCACCTTCACATCTGCGATGGAGTAGCCCTGTGCGGGGGTGATGGTAAAGGTGATATCACTGCCCTGCCATACCAGCGTATCGCGGGAGGGGCTGATGGAGCCGTAAGCACCGGAGAACACCTGAATACGATAGCAGGGAACCGGAATAGCGCTAATGGTCAGCGTACCGTTCACGACGACAAGCTCGTAGCGGCTGTCGCTGCCGGTGATGTTCAGCCGGATCTCATAGCTGCCCGTATGCCGCATATCCGGTGCGGTGGGATAGGAAAGCGCCACGCTGATATCCAGCATCTCGGCGGTATCCTCCCCGATGAAGCCGGTGATAAAGTAATCCTTGCCCGCCTCGGGGTTCTCAAGA
>JBNMIL010000226.1:0-1953 GCA_050873265.1 Angelakisella sp.
GGCGGCGCCGGTGGGCTTTATGGGGGTGAGGAGTGAGGCAGAGACGCCCGCAGGGCGCTCCGGCGCAGCCGGAGCCGGCGGCTTTGCCGCCGAGACCGTCCGCAGGACGGTCTGCCCTGCGGGCGCGAACCAAGCCGAAGCGGGAACCTCAGTGCCCGTGCTCGCCGGCAGGGGATTCCTCGCGGAACAGCAGCGAGATGCACCAGATGCCCGCCAGAGCGACCAGCGTATAGATGATGCGGGTGACGATGCTGCCCTGTCCGCCGCAGATCCACGCGACGGTATCGAAGCGGAACAGTCCGACGCCGCCCCAGTTGAGGGCGCCGATGATGACCAGCGCCAGAGAGATCTTATCCATGACCATAAAAATCGAAAGCTCCTTTCTTTTGCTCCCAAAAGCGGGAGCATTTGGCAATAGTCTGCCCACGGGGGCGACTGCTTATTCACCGAAAGGGACTGGCGCTTGCGGCGGCAAAGTGCTATGATAAAGGGGAACGCAAAGGGGGGACTGAAAATGATATTTGACAGCCATACGCACAGCCGCTTTTCGGCGGACAGCAGCGCCGAGCCGCGGGATATGGCGGAGGCAGCGTTGGAAAAGGGACTGATGGGTCTGTGCGTGACCGACCATTACGACTGTGACCAGATCCCCGCCTTTTGCACGCTGGAAAACCTGCGGGGCGCCAAAGCCGCGTTGGAGCCGCTGCGGGAGGAATACGCCGGACGGCTGGAGCTGCTGCGCGGGGTGGAACTGGCGCAGGGCGTGATGTGCCCCAACGAGGCGCGGGAGCCGCTGGCACTGACCGAATACGACTATGTGCTGGGCAGCGTGCATGCCGGACGCTGGCGGGAGGACTACTACTGGATGCACTACCAGAACCCGCCGCACCCCATGGAGGTGCTGTTGCGGGAATACTTTGAGAACTGCCTGGCGGTGGCGCGCTGGGATAAGGCGGACGCTATCGCCCACTTGGGCTACCTGAAGCGGTACGCGATCCGTGACGGGGTGACGCTGGACTATACCCCCTATAATGACCTGATCGACGAGATCCTGCGCACGCTGATAGCGACCGGCAAGGCGCTGGAGGTGAATACCTCCGGCTTCCGCTACGGGCTGCCGGAGTGGATCCCCGATATCAGCATCTGGCGGCGCTACCGCGCGCTGGGCGGCGAGCTGGTGACCATCGGCAGCGACGCCCACCGACCGGAGGATATCGGCGCGGGGCACCGCGAGGCGCAGCAGATGCTGCGGGAGCTGGGCTTTACCCATTTCTTCTATTTCCGCGCGAGGAAGCCGGTGGCGGTGAAGCTGTAGAGTAGAAAAACAGAGGAATAACGGAGAAAATAGAATGGACGGGAAACTGATGGCGGCGTTTATAATATGGGCGATTGTCGGCTGCGCTTTTATCGGGCTGGGGATAAGCGCTTTCTTTTCCAAAAAGGCGGTCGGCTTTTGGGCAAACGCAAAGCCTTTCCCGGTGGAGGATATAAAAGGCTACAACGGCGCTGTGGGGAAGCTGTTTATTCTGTACGGGGCGGGGTTCATCGCGCTGGGGCTGCCGCTGCTGCGGGGGACGAATTCGCCGTTTGTGCTGCTTTCGGTATTCGGGGTGATGCTGGAAACGATCATCGTCATGGCGGTTTACAATACCCGCATAGAAAAGAAGTATAAAAGCGGGTGCGGATAAAGCGGGAAAACGCCGCGAAAACCGCATGAAATAAGGCAAAAAGGCTTGACTTCGGGGCGGCGGGTATGATATGATGTCATTACCTCTCGGAGAAGGGCCTTTTTTTCGTGTGCGTTTTTGACCTTTTGGGGTCGTTGCTTTTCCCGCACGGAAAAGGGGCTGTATGACTTCTCGCCACAAAGAGGGAGGCAAAAGAAATCCGAAGTATAATAGGAGGTGCCGACTAAATGAGAGTCAAGATCACTCTGGCTTGTACCGAATGCAA
>JBNMIL010000227.1:0-1933 GCA_050873265.1 Angelakisella sp.
GATCGTCCCTTGGGGCGATCTGCCCCGCGGGCGGGTCTGTCGTAGGCAGACCCGTGTTCTATCCTTAATTATACCACATGCCCGACCGTTGTGGCAACGCCCGGTTCATTGACAGCTGTGCCGCAAAATGATAAGATAAACATGGAGTTTTAACTGAAAATTAAGGAGGCAATTCTGCCATGTCTATCCGTGATTCCTATTACTTTGCGCTGCTGGAGGTGCATAACGGGCGCCCCATCAGTGTAAAGACCTGCTTTAAGGGGCAGCAGGGCGACCTGACCACCCTTTCCCGTACCGTATGCCGCTGCCAGCGCCAGCCCGATGGTTCGCTGGCACCCGAATACGGCTTTGACGAGGAGGAAAACGCCAACTGCTTTATTGACCCGCTGACCCCCCGTGAGCGTCTGATCATTCTGGGCGGCGGGCATATAGCCCAGCCCCTGTGCGAATTTGCCGCCCGCTGCGACTTTGCCGTGACGGTGGTGGACGACCGCATGGAGTTTGCCAATGAAGCACGCTTCCCGCTGGCGCGGGAGGTCATCTGCGACGGCTTTGAGAGTGCCATTGAGAAGCTGCGCATTACTGCCTACGATTTTGTGGTGGTCATCACCCGCGGGCACCGGCACGACGCCAATTGCCTGCGCGCCCTCTTTAAGCAGCGGGAGCCTGCCTACCTTGGCATGATCGGTTCCCGCCGGCGGGTGCGGGGACTTTTGGAGATGCTGAAGGAGGAGGGGCTGGACGAGGAACGCCTTGGCAAGATCTGCACCCCCATCGGGCTTGCCATCGGTGCGGTCTCTCCGGCGGAGATCGCCGTTTCTATCCTTTCGCAGGTGATCGAATATAAGCGGCTGCACGGCAGCGCTAACCGCGCCATCAATACCTCCGACCTTGACCTGGCGGTGGTGGAGCAGCTGATGCTGGTGCAGGAGCCGGTGGCGCTGGTCACTGTTATCGAGACGAAGGGCTCCACGCCGCGCGGTATGGGCGCCATGATGTATGTTTATCCCGATGGGCGCATCGTGGGCAGCATCGGCGGTGGGTGCAGCGAGGCGGCGATCCTGCGGGACGCTTTGGACATTATCGGCACCGGCACCTACCGTGTCATTGATATTGATATGACCGGTGATGTGGCGGAAAGCGAGGGCATGGTCTGCGGCGGCATTATGAAGGTGCTGGTGGAGGACATTCCGCTGGATATTTACGACGACTGATCATAAATAAAAACAATTCCCCGAGAGACTGCTTGTGTTTCTCGGGGAGTTGTTTTTTTATCGGGGGATATAGGCAGCAGACGGTTAAAAGAGGGTGCAGACCCACGCGAGCACGGCGCAGAGGGGAAAAAGCACCTATCCTAAATAAAGCCGACGCCGCCATAGAGAAGGAGAAAGTAGACGACCATGATCATGAGAAGCACAAGGAGCGGTATCTTCATTTGGTCTTGACCGTTGGTATGGCTGATGGAGAGCCAGATGGGGCATAAGAGACTGGTAGGGGGGAGAGAACGACCCGCAGGGTCACGGCGCCCCGAAAGGGGCGTCGTGCGGCGGCGAAGCCGCCGAAACCGTCCGAAGGACGGTTTGCCCTGCGGGTCGTATTTCAGCTTTGGCAGGGGCTTTGGCCGGAGAGCTTCTGCAGCAGGGAGGCAGCGAAGCGGCGGGCGTCCTCTGCCTTTTCGGGGGTCATAAAGACCGACTTGTAACCGGCGTCATGCGCCGCCAGCTGCCCAAGGTAACGTAATTTAGAGTGTTTACAATAGCGCGTGAAGCCTGCTTCCCACAGATCGGCGCCTTTTTCCGGCGGGTAGCCGCAGGTGGTCAGCAGGGCGGCAGGCTTGCCCTGCCACAGGGCAGGTCCCTTTTCCTCGCCGTAGTATTTGTTCATGCCGTAAACCAGCCGGTCTAAAACGGCTTTCATGGGCGGGGTGCAGTAC
>JBNMIL010000228.1:0-1919 GCA_050873265.1 Angelakisella sp.
GGGGGCGCCGCCCCGTGCCCACGCCTTTTCGGGAGCCGCATTAGGGGCAGAAAACAAAGCAAGCCCTGCGGGAAACGGGCTGCTTGTGGAACGCCCACAAGGGGGCAAAAAGCCGTTGACGAAGCGGGTTTTGCGGCTTATAATGGAAACAACAAAATGGGTGAGAAGCGAAAAAACGCCCCCTCACCGCGGGAAAAGGAAGGAGTAGCCCCATGAGCAAATTCAACATTATGGAGACCACCGTGGCGAAGGTACACGCCGCCTATCTGGACGGTACGCTGACCTGCCGTGAGCTGTGCGAGGATTACATCGCGCGTATCAAGGCATATGACCACGAGGGTCCCGCCATCAATTCCATCATCTGTGTAAACCCCAAGGCGCTGGAGGAGGCAGATGCCTTTGACGCCTATGTAAAGGAGCACCACGCGCTGTGCGGTCCCCTGCACGGGATCCCCGTGATGCTGAAGGACAACTTTAACACCACCGATATGCCCACCACCGCCGGCAGCATCGCGCTGGAGGGCTGGGTGCCGGAGAAGGACGCCTTTGTGACCAAAAAGCTGCGTGAGGCGGGTGCTCTTATCCTTGCCAAGACCAACCTGCACGAGTTCGCCATCTGGGGCGAGACCATCAGCTCGGTCATGGGTCAGTCGGTGAACCCCTATGATCCTACCCGTACCCCCGGCGGTTCCTCCGGCGGCACCGGTGCTTCCATCGCCTGCAATATCGGCATCATCGGTCTGGGCACCGATACCATCAATTCGGTGCGTTCCCCCTCCTCCGCCAACAGCCTGGTCGGCATTCGTCCCACCATCGGTCTGGTCTCCCGCGCGGGCATCGTTCCCTATTCTCTGACGCAGGATACCGCGGGTCCCATCTGCCGCACCGTAGAGGACGCCGTCCGCTGCCTGGACGTTATTAAGGGCTACGACCCCGATGACGCCGAGACCGCATGGAGCGTAGGCCACGAGGAGTGCTACATGGACCACCTGAACGCGGACGGCATGAAGGGTCGCCGCATCGGCGTGCTGGAAAGCCTGTTCGGCAAGGAGGAGATCAACGAATCCACCAACGCCGTCGTGCGCAATGCCCTCAAGGTCTTTGAGGAGAACGGCGCGACGCTGGTGCCTGTGACTGATAACATCGACCAGCCCTGGCTGACCAGCGAGGTCTCCGTTCATCTGGACGACTTCCAGCATGATCTGGACGGCTACCTTGCCACCCTGCCCGAGGACTGGCAGATCCACAGCATGGCGGAGATCCTGGAAAAGGGTCTGTTCCACCCGTTCAGCGAAAGCAATATGCGTGACGCCATGACCCGCGAGGTCGGTTCTCCCCGCTATCTGGAGAAGATGTACAACAAGATCGGCGTGCGCACCCATGTGCTGAAGATCATGGCGGATCTTGATCTCGACGCGATGGTTTACCCGCACCAGCAGCAGCTCGTCTGCAAGATCGGCGCGAACCAGCAGCAGCGCAACGGCGTGCTGTGCTCCTCCACCGGCTTCCCCTCCATTGCGGTTCCCGCGGGCTTTGCCCCCGATGAGAACGCGCCCATCGGCGTACCGGTCGGCATGGAGATCATCGGTCGTCCGTGGAGCGAGGCGAAGCTCATCGAGATCGCCTATGCCTTCGAGCAGCACTCCCACTTCCGCCGTCCCCCTGTTTCCGCCCCCGACCTGAACAAGTAAGAGAGTATCCCATAAAATGTCCCCCATCGGTGATAAGCCGGTGGGGGATAAATTTATATGTGATTGCAAAGAAAGGGTCGCGGTGGTTGGGGTGCGGGAGATGGACTTGTCGAGAAAAGAATCGGCAGAATAAAAAGTATTTGCAGATTTCCCCCATAGTTCCCCTCCTTTGAGGAGGGGAGAGGGGTGGTGGTTCGCCCTTCGCGCTCCAGCGCGCGGGCGATAAAA
>JBNMIL010000229.1:0-1900 GCA_050873265.1 Angelakisella sp.
AGCCTGCCCCTCGATGCGAGCAATCACGCCAATGTGAACAATGTCGCGGCGGTTGCCTCCACCTGCAAGACCGCGGGACACGGCGCTTATGCCAAGTGCGCGGACTGCGGTGCGATCACCAGCGGCTCCGATGAACCCCTCGACCTGGATCCCGCCAACCACGAAGGCGAGCTGGGCGGCTGGGTGACCAACGATGCCCTGCATTGGAAGGAATATAGATGCTGCGGTGCAAAGGTCGATCAGGGACGCCATAACTACGATAATGATCAAGACGCCGACTGCAACACCTGCAACTATCACCGCGCGGTTCGTCCCGTCCTCTACGATGTAGCTGTTGAGAACAATGGCAACGGCACCGCTCAGGCTACCCCCGCTACCGCCGCTGCCGGCACCGAGATTACCCTGACCGCTACCCCCAATGACGGCTACCACTTCAAGGAGTGGCAGGTCATTTCCGGCAGTGTCAGCATCTCTGATAACAAGTTTAATATGCCCGATGGCAATGTGACCGTCAAGGCGATCTTTGAGGCTGATGTGGTAAAGACCCTCGAAAGCATCGAGATCACCACCCGGCCCACCAAGACCATCTACCAGCTGTACGAGAGCTTTGACGCAGCCGGCATGGTCGTCACCGCGCACTTCAATACCGGTGATGAGGTCGTGACCGACTATACCATCGTAGGCGGCACCGACCTGCAGCTCAGCGATACCTCCATCACCATTCAGTACACCTATGGCGGTGTTACCAAGGAAGCCGCTGTTTCCATCACCGTGGAGCAGTTGATTCTTCACGAGCATCTCTGGGCGCAGGAGTGGTCTTATGACAACACCCACCACTGGCATGAATGCCTGGCAGAGGGCTGCACCATCACCTCGAATTCCGAAAAGGACGGCTACCATGAGCATGTCTATGATGATGCGCGGGATATCTACTGTAATTTCTGTGGCGCTGCCCGTCAGGTCTCCGGCGGCGATGTAGAGGTTCGTGTTCCCGAGAAGGAGGAGCCTATCACCAATCCCGGCACCGGCGCCTCCGGCAATGTTCTGGTTGCCGCGGCGGTCGCTCTGGCTGTCATGGGCGCTGCCTGCGCAGCAGCCAAAAAGCGCTAATTCACTATACTGATGGAGCGCTGAAAACCGCATAAAGCACTGCCCCCTGCCCGATCTTCCGGATTCGGCAGGGGGCTTTCCATTCAGTCTGTTTCCATCGCCCTCGGTAAATCTCTCATGCTCCCCCCACCTTACGCGCCCCATCGTTTCCCCCTCATTGCAAAATCTTTCCCCCCGTGGTATAATATAAAATCAATCATCACGGCAAAGGAGGCAAAGCCCATGGATGTCCGTGTCGGCGACATTTTGCAGATGAAAAAAAAGCACCCCTGCGGCGGCGATGAATTTACCGTCACCCGCAGCGGCATGGATTTCAAGCTCGTCTGCCGTACCTGCGGCAGGGAGGTCATGATCCCCCGTGTCAAGGCGGAGCGCCATATCAAAAAGCTCACCCGCCCCGAGGAATAGCGCCCCTTACGCGAATTGATTTTGTGTAAGGAGTTTTTGCGATGCTTGAGGGACTTTTGGCGGCGCACCGCCGCTACGATGAGCTTTCCGCCCAGCTTTCCCAGCCCGATGCCGCCGCGGATCTGAACCGCTATCGGGCGCTGATGAAAGAGTATAAGGAGCTGGAGCCGCTTTCGCGGCAATATCTCGCCCTTGCCGCCGCCGAGGAAGCGCTGGCGGAGGCAAAGGAGCTGCTGTATTCCCACGATGCCGAGCTTTCGGCAATGGCGGCGGAGCAGAAAGCGGAAGCCGAGCAGGAGATCGCCCGCCTGACGGAGGAAGCCCGTCTGATGCTGCTGCCCCACGATCCCCGCGATGACCGCAGCGTCATCATGGAGCTGCG
>JBNMIL010000230.1:0-1871 GCA_050873265.1 Angelakisella sp.
CTTCCCGACCTTTAATGTGGCGGATATCGCCATTACCGTGGGTGTGGCGCTTCTGGTCATCTATATCCTGTTTATTGACGGGAAAAAGGAGAAAAAAAGTGGAACGCCGTGAGCTGACCGTGACCGCCGAGGCGGCGGGCTGCCGGCTGGATAAGGGGCTGGCGCTGCTGGCGCCGGAGCTTTCCCGCAGCCAGATACAGACGCTGGCGGAGAAGGGGAGCATTCTGCGTGGCGGCGTGCCGGCAGGGAAGAAGGATGCACTGCGCGAGGGCGACGAGATCGTGATACTATTGCCCGACCCGGTGCCGTCCGGTACCCAGGCGGAGAATATCCCGCTGGACATTATATTTGAGGACGACGACTTACTGGTGGTGAACAAGCCCAAGGGTATGGTCGTCCACCCTGCGGCGGGCAACTACACCGGCACGCTGGTGAACGCCCTGCTGTATCACTGCGGGGACAGTCTTTCCGGCATCAACGGGGAGATCCGTCCCGGCATTGTGCACCGCGTTGATAAGGATACCAGCGGACTGCTGATCGTGGCGAAGAATGATACGGCGCACCGGCACCTTGCCGAGCAGATAAAGGCGCACAGCTTTACACGCGAGTATGAGGCAGTGGTTTACGGGCACTTTAAGGAAAGGTGCTTTACGGTGGATGCGCCCATCGGGCGGCATAAGACAGATCGTAAAAAGATGTGCGTGACCGAGGAAAACAGCCGCCATGCCGTGACGCATGCCGAGGTACTGGCGGAGTATCCGGGGTTTTCCCATATCCGGTGCCGGCTGGAGACCGGACGGACGCACCAGATCAGGGTGCATATGGCATACAAGGGGCACCCTGTGGTGGGCGACCCCGTATATGCCGCGGGCAGACCGGACTATGGGCTGCAGGGGCAATGCCTGCACGCCAAAAAGATCGGGTTTATCCACCCGAGGACGGGCGAGTATATGGAATTTGATTCTGCGCTGCCGGAGTATTTTACGGCACTGCTGAAGAAGATAAGCAAAGAGTAATTCGTGTAATCGGAGGTAGCTATGACACAGGAAAAACTGGAACAGCTGAAAGCGACCGCCACCGAGGTGCGCCGCGGTATTTTGACCGAAGTTCACGCCGCAAAATCGGGTCACCCGGGCGGTTCGCTTTCGGTCGCGGATATTATTACCTATCTGTACAGCGAGGTGTTGCGGGTAGATCCCAAAAATCCCCGCTGGGAGGACCGTGACAGACTGGTGCTGAGCAAGGGGCACACCTGCCCCGCGCTGTATGCCATGCTGGCGGAGAAGGGCTTTTTCCCCAAGGAGGAGCTGACCACCTTCCGCGCCGTCGGCTCCCGCTTGCAGGGACATCCCGATATGAACAAGGCGCCCGGTATTGATTTTTCCGCCGGTTCGCTGGGGCAGGGCGTCAGCGCCGCCTGCGGCATGGCGCTTGCCGGTAAGCTGGGCAAAAAGGATTACCGCGTTTACACCATTCTGGGCGACGGCGAGATAGAGGAAGGTCAGGTGTGGGAGGCGGCAATGTTTGCCGACCACTATAAGCTGGATAACCTGTGCTTCATTATTGATAACAACGACCTGCAGATCGACGGACGCATTGGCGAGGTCTCCTCTCCTTATCCCATCGATGAAAAATTCCGTGCTTTTGGCTTTGAGGTATTCTGCTGCGACGGACATGACTTTGCCGCACTGGAGGTGACCTTCCAAAAGGTGCTGAAAGTGACCGGCAAGCCGGTTGCCGTGATCGCCAAGACCGTAAAGGGCAAGGGCGTAAGCTACATGGAGGATCAGGCGGGCTGGCATGGCAAAGCCCCCAATGACGCCGAGTACGAGCAGGGCATGAAAGAGCTGGAGGTGCGGTAACATGGCAGA
>JBNMIL010000231.1:0-1862 GCA_050873265.1 Angelakisella sp.
CGTTGTCTTAGCAGACATTATTGCTGCACCTCCTTCTCTCGGGTGGAACGCAGCTGCAGGATACTCAAAACAGCCACCAGCACAAAGAAGATGACGGCTTTTGCCTGTCCCACGCCGCGGCTGCGTGCGCTGGCGTAGAAGGAGTTAACGATATTCAGCGCCAGCATTTCGGTGGTCTTAATGACCTCGCCGCCCTGCTGGATAAAGGGTCTGCCGGCAGTCAGCGCCAGGTTCTGGTCGTACAGCTTAAAGGAGTTGGTCAAGGTAAGGAAGGTGCAGATGGTGATGGAGGGCATCACATTGGGAATGGTGATCTTCCACAGCGTCTGCCAGCCATTGGCGCCGTCGATGCGCGCCGCCTCCAGCATATCCTCCGGCACGCTTTGCAGCCCTGCCACATAAATGATCATCATGTAACCGATCTGCTGCCAGCACATCAATATGATCAAACCCCAGAAGCCGTATTTGGACTCCAATACCACGCTGGTACTGTATTTGATCAGAATACCATTGAAGATCATGCTCCAGATGTAGCCCAGCACAATACCTCCGATGAGGTTCGGCATAAAGAATACCGTGCGGAACAGATTGGAGCCGCGGATTCCTCTGGTCAGCGCATAGGCAATCGCAAAGGCGATGACATTGATCAGCACCAGTGATGCCACGGCAAACAGCGCCGTGTACCAGAAGGCATGCCCAAAGCTCCTATCCTGAAATGCGGCGATGTAGTTTTTAATGCCCACCCATGTCCAGTTCTTGGTGGTCTTAAAATCGCAGAAGGAAAGGAAAAGCCCCTTGCAGAACGGATACAGAAAGCCGATGCAGAATGCCGCGAAGGTCGGCAGCAGGAACAGCCAGAAGCACTTCTGGATCGGTCGCCGGATCAGCGGTGAATTAAGCGCCGCACGATCACGGTTCTTTTTTGCCTTTTTCATAATGTCCCTCACACTCCTTTGGTGGTTCGTCCGGTTTTTCGGCAAAGCCGGCAGCTCGCGCCCCTGTCCTTTTCGTCGTACAGTCGGGGGCGTCAGGTGCGGGTTTTCCCTATCTTTTTTGCAAAGCGGGGGCGAGCGCAGTGCTCGCCCCCGTTTTATCACAATAATTCAGTTTTCCGCAGGCGCTTCATCAAAAGCCTTTTACGGAAATCCCGTTGTCAGCGGAAGCTCCTGAGATCAGGAGTTCTCCTTGGCATACTGGGCAGCCCAGCCGTCAACAAAGGCAGTCTTAACAACAGACCAGTCAGCGTTGCCGGAGGTGTACTGGGTCAGAGCGTCAACAACAGCAGCACGCCAGTCATCAACCGCGGGAGTGTAGTTGAATGCCCAAGTCACAACATAGTTGCCGTTCGCGGTGTAGTCGTTCGCCTGAGCGAAGAATACATTCTCGGGGGTCTTGGCAGACTTGAAGGGGATCGGGCCAAACTCCTTCGCCATCATGGTGGTGCCTTCCTCAGAGGTAACGACCCACTTCATGAATTCGAGGGTAGCCTTGATGTCTTCCTCGGAAGCGTACTTGTTCACAGCCCAGCAGTTCTCGGTGCCGCAGCACAGACCGGCTTTTTCTTCGCCCTCTACGCCGCAGTAAATCGGGATCATCGCCAGATCATCGGGGTTCATGTTGAACTTGGAGGTCAGGTTGGAGTACTCCCAGCTGCCGTTCTGATAGAATACAGCCTTGCCCTCGCCGAGCTCAGCCTCAGCCTGGTCGCCGGTAGCGGAAACCAGAGCAGCGCCGGTGGTGGCGGAGTCAGTGGTGTACAGATCCCAGACGTTCTTGTAGTTATCGAGGTAAGCGCCGGTGATGGTGGCGGGCTGAGAGGTCACGCCGTTGTCACGGAACTCATAGAACAGGGGCATATTGGC
>JBNMIL010000232.1:0-1813 GCA_050873265.1 Angelakisella sp.
ACATACCCTTACCCTTTCCCGCGCGCAGGCGGCGCTGCGGTGGCATGACCTGCTGCTGGACGCCCGCCGCTGCCCCGAGGAACTGACCTTCCCTGCCCTTACCTACGATAGCCGCGCCGTTTGCTCCGGCGCGCTGTTTATCTGCAAGGGCTTAAATTTCAAGCCCGAATATCTGCAAAAGGCACTGGAGGCGGGCGCCGCCTGCTATGTGGCGGAGCAGCCCTATGCCGAAAATGCCCCCGCCCTCATCGTCCGCGATGTGCGTAAAGCTCTTTCCGTCCTCGCGGCGGAGTATTACGACCACCCCGCCGAGCGGCTCACCCTCATCGGGCTGACCGGCACCAAGGGCAAGACCACCACCACCTACTTCATCAAAAATATACTGGATACCGCGCTGGGGCACCGCACCGCTGTCCTTTCCACCGTGGAAATGTACACCGGCGGCGAAGCGGAGGAAGCCCACCTCACCACACCGGAAAGTCTGGAATTACAGCAGTGCTTTGATGACGCCCTTTCCCACGGCATTACCCACCTCACCATGGAGGTCTCCTCGCAGGCGTACAAGCAGCAGCGGGTCTACGGCGTGCCGTTTACCGCGGGGCTGTTCCTCAATCTCTCGGAGGATCACATCGGTCCGCTGGAGCATGAGGATTTTGAGGATTACTTCCACTGTAAGCTGCAACTGATGAAAAACTGCCGGCTTGCTGTCATCTGCCGCGGCACCGACCGCTTTGAGGAGATCTATGCCACCGCTAAGGCGCACGCCGAGCGGGTGCTGGTCTGCGGCAGCGATCCCTCCTGCGACCTCTGGGTAGAGAATATCCGCAAGGAGCCGGTCGGCTTTGCCTTTACCGTCTGTGAGGGCGATGCCCGTCGGGAATTCCGCATCAATATGGAGGGGCGCTTCAATATCGAAAACGCGCTTGCCGCCATTACCGTCACCCGTGCCCTCGGCTTTGCCGACGACGCCATCGCCGCCGGTATTGCCGATGTTACGGTGCCCGGGCGCATGAATGTGCTGAAAAAGGACGGGCGCACCGTCATTGTGGATTACGCCCACAACTTCCTCAGCTTTACCGCCCTGTTCCGGTCGCTCCGGCAGGATTATCCCGGCGCCCCCATCAAGGTGCTGTGCGGCTGCCCCGGGCATAAAAACATGAAGCGCCGCGTTGATATCGGACATCTCTGCGGCGAATACGCCGATTTTGTCTACCTCACCGCCGAGGACCCCGGCTTCGAGGATCCCGCCGAGATCTGCCGCGAAATGGCAGGCTACATTGAGGAATACCATCACCGCTATCTTATCCTGCCCGACCGTGCCGCCGCCGTGGAACGCTCCATCTCGGAGCTGCGGGACGGCGAGATCCTCATTCTTGCCGGTAAGGGCGAGGAGGACTACCAAAAGGTGCAGGGGCGCTACGATTTCTATGAATCCGACCTTGCCATTGCCCGCCGCTGCCTGGGGCTGTAAGCCAGCCCCGCTTCCCCACACTACTTTGCAAAGGAGAACCCTGCCATGCCTATCTTGCAGCAAAACGATCCCGCCGCCGTCGCCCGCTACACCGCGTTTGTCAGCGGCAGTCCGTGGGGCAACCTGATGCAGGACCGCGGCTGGGCGCATGTCAAAAAGGGCTGGGTGGGTGAGCAGGTCTATCTGGAACGGGAGGGGCACATCACCGCCGCCCTCAGTATCATCTTCGCTCCCGCTGTCGCCGGGCGCACCCTTGCCTATGCCCCCCGCGGACCGGTCTGCGACCCCTACGATACCGAAACCATCGCCGCCCTGCTGCGGGAAGCCGCCCCTGCCCTGAAA
>JBNMIL010000233.1:0-1807 GCA_050873265.1 Angelakisella sp.
CGCCCAGCCCGCGCACCCAAAGGGGCGCGGGTCGCCGGACGCAGTCCGGCGGCGGCTCCGCCGTATGCCAGCCGGCTGCAGGGAGCCGGAAAAGGGCGCAAAAAAGCCCCCGCCCGCAGTGGGCAGGGGAGCGAAATGACGGCTTTTTACTTGTGGTCGGGTGCGGTATGGGCGGAAAGCACCCGCTTTTCGGCATTGGTGACAAGGTTGAGCAGCGAGGTGGCGAACAGCGGATAGTCGCGGCTCAGGCTCTCGGTGGAAAGCGCCAGCGCCTCGGGGTGGGTGATGGGATCCATGCCCTCGGCGGGCTTTCCGGCGGCGATCTGCTCGGCATTTGCCTGGCAGACCTGCATCATGGCGGCGGAATAGGGGTGCGCCGTCAGCCGGTTCAGCTTGAACATGGCGGGCTGGTTTTTCTCATTGGCGCCGTGCAGGATACGGAACGCCCGATAGACCGAAAGCATGAGGAAATCGCTGATCTCGGTGACGAGGGAGCGGCTGCCGCTGCGGTTCAAAAGGTCGAAAATAATATTGAGGGAATTGGTGATGAGCTTTTTATTGAGGGTACACTGCACGCCGTTGCGGTAGCTGTTCTCCTTGCCCGCGGCGTCGCTTTCCGGCAGCTCCTCGATGGAGAGGGTAAGCCCGTTGCGATCCGGTGTGCGCCCCAAAATATAATCGCAGGAGACGCCGTAAAAATCGGCGGCGCGTACCAGAAAATCCAGCCCACATTCCCTGATGCCGTTTTCGTAATGGGAAAGCAGAGCCTGGGAGACCCCAAGCTGCTGCGCGGCATATTTTTGGCTGATGCCTTTTTCTTTTCGTAACAGGGTAAGTAAGCGGGAGAATTCCGCGGCCACGGCGTACACCTCAAATCTAACATTATTACAGACAGTATAAATCATTATAATGGGGAAAGGGGCATTTGTAAACTAAAAATGTCGAAGAAATGGAATATTCTTTAAAGTTTGTAAAAACACATCATAAATGACCTGAAAAATTGTGATAATGGATAATGGGGAGTTCCTTTTCTGCCAAGGATATGCTATAATACCATCGGAAAAAAGCATGAGACCCCCCTCCCGTAAGCGGGCAGGCAAGCCGCGGACGGAGGGGAATAAAGGAGGGCGCATGAAGAACTATGTGCTGCACTTTATAAGGCACGGCGCGACCGAGCACCAGCAGCGGGGCGTATATATGGGGCGGCGAACCGGCTCCGAGCTTTCCGCGGCGGGCATTGGGGAGCTGCTGAGCCTGAAAAACGAGTACGACTACCCGCCGGTGGAGGTGGTATTCAGCAGCCCGCTGCCGCACTGCTTGCAGACAGCGGACTTCCTGTACCCCGAAAGCAGGCTGATGGTGGTGGACGAGCTGGCGGAAATGGACTTTGGCGCCTATGAGGGCAAAACGCTGGACGAGCTGAAGGACGATCCCGCCTTCTGCCGCTGGCTGGCAAACTCCCACAACGAAAGACCGCCCGAGGGCGAGAGCGGGGAGGAATTCCTGATCCGGATACAGGCGGCGGTCGCCGCGATGATCGACTACATGGCGCAGAACGAGATCTATGAGGCGGCGGTGGTGACGCATGGCGGCGTGATCGCCACGCTGATGTCCACGCTGGGACTGCCGCGGCAGCCGCTGCAGTTTTGGAAAACCGGCGGCGGGCGGGGCTTTACCTGCTTTATCCACCCGCAGATCTGGCAGAACGACCACCTGATGGAGGTGGCGGGTATTCTGCCGCATGGCGCGCCGACGGCGTGCCCGACCGAGACCGAAAAGAAAGGACGATAAAATGATGGGCTTGAAC
>JBNMIL010000234.1:0-1780 GCA_050873265.1 Angelakisella sp.
CGCCCTCCCCTCTCCCCGCAAAGCCCCCCAAGGAGGAACCATGCCGACCGAGCTTTACGAAAACTTAGAAGCCCCCAAAAAGGCGGTGCTTGCCGCCGTGGATACCGGCGAATACGATGTTGAGACCTCACTGGAGGAGCTGCGGGAGCTGGCGAAAACCGCCGGTTATCCGGTGGTGGGCACCGCCACCCAAAGGCTGCAAAGTCCCATTGCCGCCACCTTTATGGGCAGCGGGCGCCTTCTGGAACTGAAGGACTATCTGGCGGCGGTGGAGGGCGACCTCATCATCTTCGATGAGGAGCTTTCTCCGGCGCAGCTGCGCAACATCGAGGAGCTGTGCGACTGTCCCGTTCTGGACCGCACCATGCTGATACTGGATATCTTCGCGGCGCGGGCAGTCAGCGGCGAGGGTAAATTACAGGTAGAACTGGCGCAACTGCAATATCAGCTTCCCCGCCTTGCCGGACGGGGCGTGCAGCTCTCCCGTCAGGGCGGCGGCGGAACGGGCGGCACCGGTGCCCGCCGCGGTGCCGGCGAATCCAAGCTGGAGGTAGACCGCCGCCATATCCGCCGCAGGATCGACGCCTTAAAAACCGAGCTGGCTGCCTTGGCGCGCCGACGGGAGCAGCGCCGGAACCGCCGCAAAAAGGACGGCGTCACCACGGTGGCGATCGTCGGCTACACCAATGTGGGCAAATCCACCCTGCTGAACACCCTTACCGAAGCCGGTGTTCTGGCGGAGGATAAACTCTTTGCCACCCTCGACCCAACCTCCCGGGCTTTGGCACTGCCGGACGGCAGATCGGTCATGCTCATTGATACCGTCGGACTGGTGCGGCGGCTGCCTCACCAGCTGGTCGAAGCGTTCCACTCCACGCTGGAGGAGGCGGCAAACGCCGATCTCATTCTCAGTGTCTGCGATATCACCAGCCCCGAGCTGCTGGAGCAGCGCGCCGTCACCGAGCGGCTTTTGGAGGAGCTGGGGGTGGAGGGCACGCCGGTCATCACGGTGCTGAATAAATGCGACGCCGCCCCCGAGACCCGGAATGAGCCTTACAAGGGCTGTGTCCGCATCTCGGCTAAGACGGGCTACGGCTTGCCGCTGCTTTTGCAGACCATTGCCGAAACGCTGCCGCCGCAGCGTCTCCGGTGCCGGCTGTGTCTGCCCTATACCGAGGGAGCTTTGCTGCACCGGCTGGAGCAGCAGGGGCAGATCTTCTGCCGGGAATACACCGCCGAGGGCACCCTGCTGGACGCCGAGGTGGAGCAGCGGGACTGGCGGCTTTACGAACCCTATCTCAAAACGGAGGAATAAAAACATGGAAGAATTTAAATTTGACACCCAGCTGCTGCTGGACGGCAGCGATCTGGACGAGGACGAGATCCACGATTACATCATGGAGCACTTTGCCGGCGACTGCCTGCTGGTGGTCGGCGATGAGGAGACCATCAAGCTGCATTTCCACACCAATCAGCCGTGGCAGGTGCTGGAGTACATGGCTTCCCTCGGTGACATCTACGATGTTGTCATCGAAAACATGGATCGTCAGGCGCGCGGGCTGCGGGGCTGAATTTTTTTAAGGCTTTGTTTCTTCTCGCCTAACGGCGTCGCAAAATTTTGATTAAGGCGTGGTCTGTTTCTCCGCCTACCGGCGGGGTGGTACTTTTGCACCGCCTCGTCGGACGCAACCTCCGCTTAAATCGGGCAGACCCTCCGTTACACTGCGGGCAGCCCTCTCCGCTGCGGTGCGTCCTCCTCTCCCCACAAGGTCTTGCGACC
>JBNMIL010000235.1:0-1772 GCA_050873265.1 Angelakisella sp.
ACTAAGGGGGAGCCCTCTCTTACAGGGTTCCCCCTCTTGCGGAAACGACCACGCCGGGTCGTCTCCGCAATTCAACCCCTTTCGGAGCGCCCTCCGGTCTAAAGCATTTCGCTTGCTGCGACAAGCGACCAAAGACGCTGTCTTTGGAAACTGCAAGCCTTTTGAAAAAGGCTTGACCGAAAACTTTACTTTGTTACAGCTCGCAGCACAGGTACACCGAGTCCGGCATGGGGTTATCATTGTACTGCTCGATCTCGTAAAAGCCCTCGCGCTTATAGAGGGCGATCGCCTCCTGCAAAAAGGGGAAGGTATCCAGCACCATCTGCCGGTAGCCCGCCACCCGCGCCTCCTGCATCAGCTGATGCACCAGCGCGCGGGCGATGCCCTGCCCGCGGTATTCGGGGCGGACATACAGCCGCTTCATCTCGCAGCGGTCGTCGTCCAGCGCCTTCAGCGCGATGCAGCCCACCGGTGTACTGCCCGCGCACACCAGGTACAATCTGCCGTGGGGCGGGGCGTACTTGCGGGCGGGGTGCGCCAGCTCCTCCTCGTAGTGCTGCTGCGCCAGATACCCCGCAAAGCCGGGGTCGCCTGCCAGCACCATATCGGTATATTCCTTAAAAAGCTGCCGGATCTCGTCCTCGCGGGCGTAGCCGGAAACAATATTCCATTCCATATTTCTCATGTGGTATTTGCCTTCTTTCTTGTAATACGAGGGTCAGTTCAGCTCCACCGGCACGGTGCTGCCGTCGGTAAGGATCACGCTGACCCGATTGGGCAGGCAAACCGCCTGCTCACCCTCCCTTGCCAGCCAGCCGTTGTGAATACAAACCTTATCGGGGCAATCGGAGGAGATAAACGCGATGCGGTGGTTCTTTACCTCCAGCAGCACCTCCTTGCCGTATTCGGCAAGGGAGATCTCCTCATCTGCCGCCTGCGGCAGATAGATGCTGCGCACCATTCTGCCGTCGATCCACAGCTCCGCAGTGCAGTCGGTAGTGCCGCCATGCGGCAGCAGCAGCCACAGGGCGCAGCCCAGCACCGCCAGTGCCACCACCGCCCACAGAATGATTTTTGTTTTCTTTTCGCTTTTCGGCATCGGTCGCTCCTTTCCTTATCCTATCCGGCGAATGACCGCCGACTGACCCTCCAGCCGGCGCTCCCCCGCCTGCCCGATGGTGAAGACCGTCTCCCCTCGGGCGGCATCGGGCAGAGGCAGGGCGCCCTCGCCCGCGTTGATACAAATGACAAAGCTGCCACGCTCATCGCTGCGGCGCCATGCCGCCATACCGGCGGCACACGCCAGCGGCTCCAGCGTGCCGGTCGCCAGCGCGGTGTGGGTATTGCGCAGCGCCGCCATCTGGCGGATACATTCCCGCAGACCGGTATCCTCCCTGCCCCACGGGTAGGTGCCGCGGTTAAAGGGGTCGGCGTAGCCCACCAGCCCCGCCTCATCGCCGTAGTAAATACAGGGCATCCCCGGCAGGGTCATGGTCATCAGGGTGCCCAGCATAAAAAGCTGCCGCCCCCTGTAATACTGCGCCACCGTAAGGGTATTGTGGGCACGCTGCCAGTCACGGTCGCGGTGCTCCATGGGGGTGCCGCCCAGCGCGGTGATCGCCCGCGGCACATCGTGGCTGGAAAGCAGATTCATCATCACGTCCCAGCAGGGGCGGGGGTAGTGCTCCAGCAGCTCCCACAGCCGCAGCCGGAACGCGGTGCCGTCCCCCCGCAGCAGGTAATCCAGGATCGCCTGCCGCAGTGGGTAGTTC
>JBNMIL010000236.1:0-1735 GCA_050873265.1 Angelakisella sp.
CGGCTGCGCCGAAACGCTCCGCCGCCCCATGCCACCCCTCTGTAAAAGCCTGCCGATTTGTGAGCTTTTCACAAGAAAACGACACGGGATTTGACAAACCCGCAAAAAACCTGTATAATGCAACGCGAACTTGATCCTAAAAGGAGACGTTAGATGAGTAAATTCAGACCCGACGCATGGTTCCGCCGCGTTGGGAAGCTGCTGCGGGGCAGGACATTTACCGCAGCGGGGCTTGCCGTGGCAGTTGGTTTGTCACTGTGGGCTGTGGCAGAGAATGTCAAGATCCTTTATATCGCTGATGGGGCGGAAACCGGCGTCACCCTGGCGCTGCGCAGCGATCCCACCGAGCAGGCGCTGAGCCGTGCCGGTATTACCCTGAAAGAAAACGATACCATAACCACCCGCGAGACTGCTTTGGTCTACAGTCGGGTCAGCATTACCCGCGGACTTTCGGTGACGCTGGTCGCCGATGGACGCGAGATCCCCTGCACCGTCACCGGCGGCACCGTCGCCGAGCTGCTGGCGGAGCAGAACATCACACTGGGGGAAAACGACCATTGCAGCAAGGAGCCTGCCGCCCTTTTGGAGGACGGTGACATCATCACCGTACAGCGGGTGGAGAAAAAGGTCGTCCGCGAGCAGGTCTCGATCCCCTGTGACACCGTTTACAAATCCAGCAGCCTGCTGCGCAGCGGACGCAGTGTGCAGGTCTCCGCGGGCAGCAACGGCTTGGCGGAGAATACCTACGAGGAGCTGTGGAGCGGGGATACTTTGGTCTCCCGCACGCTGGTAAGCACCAAGGAGCTTGCCGCTCCGCGCAGCGCGCTGGTCATAGAGGGGAAGCGGGGCGCCGCCATCTCCCGTCTGGACTGGAGCGAGGAGTTCCCGCTGGACGCAAACGGCATACCGGTGGACTATAAGACCGTTAAGACCGGTCAGAAGGCGACCGGCTACTCCGCCGCCGAAAACAGCTACGGCAGCAGCGGCGGGTACTGCTATTACGGCACCATCGCCGTGGATCCCAGTGAATATCCCTACGGCACCAAGCTGTATATCCGCAGCAGCGACGGCAGCTTTGTTTACGGGTACGCCCTTGCCAGCGATACCGGCGGATTTATTTCCGGTGCGGTGAATGTAGATGTAGACCTTTTCTACGAGACCTACCTGGAAAGCGCCCTGAACAGCCTGCGCACGGTGGATATTTATGTGCTGGAGTGGGGCAACGGCACGCTGTACTACTAAGCGCCGCGGCTGACCATCGAAATAAAATACAAGTATCAAGTTTACCGCCCGAGGCAGGGAGATCCGCCTTGGGCGGGTTTTTCTTATAGAAAGATCTTTCAACCATGACACAAACAATGGGTCGCGGTGGTTGGGGTGCGGGAGATGGATTTGCCGAGGAAAGGGGAAACAGACTAAAAAGTATTAGCCCACCCGCACCATAGTTCCCCTCCTTTGAGGGGCAAGGAATTGGAGCGCCGCCGGTGGCGGAAACAGCGACAATTCCTTGGGGAGCGACAGAAGCAATGCGAGCGAATAAGCGAAGCAGTGCGACTTTGGAGCGACAAGGGCAAAAGAGGGGTGGTGGTTCGCCCTTCGCGCTCCAGCGCGCGGGCGATAAAAATGCGTCGCAGACACTTTTTGAGCGCATCTGCGCGCCGTACGGATTTGTTTTTCTGCTGCCGCAGAAAAACAACATTCGTACCCAGCGCAGCCAGGCGATGCGGGTTTTTAG
>JBNMIL010000237.1:0-1712 GCA_050873265.1 Angelakisella sp.
ATTTTGACCGACCGGTGCATGGCAATAAAATAACCGCCCATCGCGCCCGAACAGGCGACAAAGGGCAACGCGAAGGACAAGACCCGCAGTGAGAGGATAATACGGTCATCGCCGACCCATGCGGACGCCGCGGGAGCAAGAAAATAAAGCAGCAGCATCGCCGCCGTACCAAAGAAAACGGCATAACCGATGGCGACCCCTGCCGCCCGACGGACAGCGGCATCATCGCCGCGGCCTGCCTGCTGGGAGATGAGCCGTGTTGCCGCCAGCCGGACGCCGGAGACCGCGACGGTGGTGGCGAGGGTATAGACCGACATGACGAGCTGGAACAGCCCGATGCCTGCCGCGCCGATCCTGCCGGCGACATAGACCTGAAACGCCAGCGCGATGGTACGCATAAGCAGGCTGGCGGCGGTCATGGCAGAGGTGTGGAGCAAAAGCTGTCTGGCACGGCGCATTGTCTCTCTCCCCTCCCCTCTCCCCTTATCTTATGGCGGGGCGGGAGGAAATAGACGGGGACAGGAGACGGTGTGGGCGGGCGCGATGGCGCGGCGAGGGCTGCCCGACAGGGTCAGCACGAGGGAGCGCGGAGCGCCCGCCCTATCCTGCGGCGGGAGACGGCAAAGGCGCTATGGGCGGGTAAGGGTAATGCGGTGGTGCAGCAGCCCCAGCATGGCGAAAGCGCCCAAAGCGCCGCAGACAGGGTAGACGGTACCGATCAGCTGCCCGAAGCCGAACAGACTGCACCCCCATGAAAGAACGGCAAGAAGCAGCACAAAAGCACCGGAATGGGCGGTAAGACGCGGAAAGCGCACGGCGCAGTAGTGACGCAGGGCAACGGCGCAGGAAAGGGCGGTACCGAACATTGCGGCAAAAAGCAGCAGGGCGTAGACGCCGTACCAGCCCCTGCCGAGCGCCCCCGCGACAGAAAGCATGGGGAGCGGCTGGGCGGTGGCGGCAGGAACTGCCTGCATGGTAAGGAAAATGCCGAGGGCGATGGAAAACAGCATAACGCAGCCGAGGAAGATGCCCTGCCAAACGGTGCGGGGGGAACACAGCGACTTACCGACCGGTGCTAAAATACCGACCGAGGAAAAAAGATTGTAGCTGACAAAAAAGCCCGCGGCGGCTGCCCAGTTGCTGAGGAGCGGGCTGTCCGCGGGTGCATCGGTGACAGTAAACTTCCAGCCGCAGCGGTGCAGGGTAAGGGCGCTGACCGCCACCGAGCAGATGACGAGCAGCGGCACCACAGCGGAAAAGACCCGCATCATGCCGGAGGTACCGGTAAGCGAGAGCCACGAAGCGGCAAGACAGAACACGGCGCTGCCCCAAAAAGCAGGTATTCCGAATAGCTGTGCGGTAAGCGCTCCCACCCCCGCCGCCATGATGACAAAGATCCCGAAAAGAAAAAAGAGCTGCAAAAGCCCTACAAGATCCCGCAGCGGCGGGATAGAACGGCGGATCACAAGGGCATCGGTCTGGTCGCAGCCGGTGCGCTGCACCAGCCGCAGCAGCAGAACGCCGAGGAAAAAGGAGAGCGTCACCGCCAGCAGCAGCCCCCCTATCCCCTGCCGCCCGAAGCAGCCAAAAAACTGCCACAGCTCCTGACCGGAGACATAGCCCGCTCCCAAGTAGCAGCCGGCAAAGGTAAAGCCCAGCCGCAGCGCGCTTTCTTTCGGTTTCATCAAAAAAGGACGCCCCCTATCGTGTAA
>JBNMIL010000238.1:0-1710 GCA_050873265.1 Angelakisella sp.
AAATCATCGCGCTGCCCGCTTGCTCGATTTTTTCGACCGCTGCGGATGCTCCGCCTCGCTGTATCCGCCACCGGCGGCGCTCGGCTCCGCATCCCACTCGCCGCAACCCGCTACACCCACGCCTCCCTTGTGTAAAGGGAGGTGGCGAGCGCAGCGAGCCGGAGGGATTGTCGGCGCTGTTCGCACACCGATCTCCTGCCGTCAACCCTCCCGTCGGTCATTCGGCTGCCACCCTCCCTTACACAGGGAGGGCTTTTTTTCCCCAAACCTCCCACCATTTCCCAAACCCGTAAACTTTTTATGAAACTTTGTGCGAATTCAACACTTTCACTGCAAATTTCCCCGTTTTCGTCCGTATTAGTGAGAGGACTTCTCTTTACCGGTAAATAACCAAATCCAACGACAAGACCCCGACAAGATACCGAGGGGTCTGCCGCCAACCAAAGCCCCATCGAAAAAATGAGGGCTTCCCAAACTGCACCTTGAAAACAGAATACAGGGAGCAAAAAGGCGAAAAAAATCTCCCCCGCGCGCGCTCACGCCCACAGGAGAGATCATTTTTTGAAATTTTGTTATCGCTTTACACATCAATGCAGCTGTTCAGCAGTGCCAGCAGGTCGTTTTCCCACCGGTCATGTCCTTTTGGTGCTGCGCCGCAGCCCTCGGCACGCAGGCTGGTGCCGTCGGTAAAGGTGATGTATAAAAGCCACCGCTTGGTTCGGGGGGTGCGCAGACGGCACTCATTGTAGCCTGCCCAGCCGGCAATGCGGTATTGGTCGCCCAGCGCGGCAAGCTGTCCCCACAGCTCCGGCGGCGCCGCTATGCTTTCCAGCCGTTCCGGCATGGTGCGGGAATAGGTCAGCCGCACCCGACCGTTTTCTTCGGTCAGGCGGTAGTGGAACCCCCAGTGATGGCCGTCGCCGCAGCGGTATTCCCACTGGGCGATGGGCGGCAGGGGCTCAGCTTGCTTTTTGCGGCTGAAAAGCGCCATGCGGCGTCACTTCCCTTCGATGATGCTTTGTAATCCGCGGCGCTCCAGCAGGGCGACCAGCCATACCCCCAGCAGGCAGGGCAGCAGCTGTCCCAGGGCGATCTGTCCGGCAAAGACCCAGAATGCCACATTGATGCTGCCGGTGGCGGCATAGCACCACTCCGCGCCGATGGCAACGGCATTGAACAGAATGGGCGGCAGCGCCGAAAGCCACGGCGCCCCACCAAGGCGGATCTTTCCCAGCAAACGGCTGGCAACGGCGGCAAGCAGCGTGGCTGCTGTTCCCACAAGCAGGTCGATCAGCCCCAAAAAATTGGCGCCGGTGGCGGCGCCCACCCCGTTGGTGATGGCGCAGCCCAGGGTAACGCCCCAGATGGCGGCAGGGCTTAAAACGGGCAGCAGGGTCAGTGCTTCCGAGACGCGGCACTGCACCGCGCCAAAGGTAATGGGGGCCAGTACCAGCGAAATAGCGGCATAGGCAGCCGCGATGACCCCGGCGGCAGTGATCTGCCGCAGCGTGCGGTTTTTCATATTCATTTCTCCTTTGGATGCCGACCAAAAAAGGCGGCATTAGTTTTGTTTAGCGTCAGGATCTTTCGACTGACGATCCCAAAAGGACTTCGCTATTTTAGCATATCTTGCCGCGGGTTACAAGCACCGCTTGTAATTTTGCCGCCGAACCGCTATAATGGTACCAGATTTTTGGCAGAGGAGCCGGC
>JBNMIL010000239.1:0-1707 GCA_050873265.1 Angelakisella sp.
GCTGGCGGTGCTGTTCGCCCGTCTCAAAAAAGAGCAGCGGAGCTAAAATATTATTCCCAAAAGAAAAACGACCCGTCGGTTTGCCGGCGGGTCAAATTTTGTCCCCCACAGGGGAAAGCTCATACTTTGGCGCGGTGTCAATCGATAATTCTGCCCCATCAGTAGAAGTTTTCCCCACTTTGCACATAGTTTTCCACATCGCGCCGCCGCAAAAATGCTTCCATGAGCCGCGAAACCTGCCGAAAATCCGTCCCGCCGCTCCGGCTTTCCACATTTTCCACCCAAACGGGGTAAAAGTGACGGGGGAAAGTTTATGCAAAAATGCGGGCAGACTTTCGCAAAAAAAGAAAGCCCCGATCGCTCGGCGCCTTCCTTTGTTATCGTATTCGGTTTCGTCCGGCTCAGTCCACCAGCGCCGCGTCCGCGCCGCGGTGCTCCTCCTCGGCGGCGTCCACCCCCGCGTTGGGGTCATTGATGAGCGGGTTGCTTACTGCCGGGTCGAGCTTTACATATTTGGGCGGCTCCAGCAGCAGGGCGGGGTTCATCAGCAGGCGGCGCAGCATGCGCATCGAGTTCGCGTAGTAATACCCATCGCAGATGCGCTCGTCATTCACGATCTTCATGCCCACCGTGCGGCGGACGGTCGCTTCGCCGTTCTCATCATAAACGGTGTGGCGCTCCCGCTTGCCCATGGCGATAAAGGTGCTGTAGGTACCCAGCTCGGTCAGGTGGTGGTAGATAGGACCGATACCCAGCGAGCCGACATTGGTGTACATGGCGCTGCAATGCCACGGGCTTGCATGGGTCAGCTTTTCGGGCAGCCAGCCGCGGTTGTCCAGGAAGTGGATCATCGAGACCGCGAAGCGGAACAGCCACGCCGGCAGCTTGCCCAGCAGACCGGCTACCCCGTCAATGCCGGTGCCCTCCTCGTGGTTCATCGCCTCGTCTATGGCTTCCTCCAGCCGCCGCTGCACGTCCAGTAGGGTATCGCGCGGGTCAAAGCTCGGTTTGATCATCGTCTCCTCGCCGTCGTCACTCATGGTGCGCTTTATGGCAATGGAAATGGTGATGGAATTATGGGCGTACAGCTTGTTGTGTACCACAAAGCGGTTCAGCGCGGGGCGCTGGCTTATCATGCGCACCATCGCCGCCACAAATATCGTCATCATCGAGATATTGGGCATATCCTCCTTGTGCACCTTCAGGAAGTCCATCATCGGCTCCACGTCCAGCGTTTCCTCGTAGTAGTTCTGGCTGTCCAGGCGGGTGCGCATAATAAAGGGCACCACGGTAAAAAACAGCGGGACATTCCGCAGCCTCCAGCCGTCCTTGCGGTCGCCGGGCATCTTCTTGTAGTAATCTCTCATCATACGGGCACAAACCTCCCTAAAGACTAATATGTTATCGACGCTATTTGCGGTTTCTTTACTTCCTTTTTTACCAGTATAGCAACTCTGTCCCAAAATTACAACCGTTCCGCCGTACAAAATCACGCATTGGCAACGCCGCCTTTTTGTGGTACAATATTCTATTATGGTATGTGCGGCAAAGGCTCCGCCTGCGGCGGGGATATTCCTCGGCAAAACCGGCGCCCGCACCCGCGCGCCGCGACCCGAATTCGGCTCCCTTGTGTAAAGGGTAACGAAGTGGCGGCGCGGTAGTGAATGATATGCCGGTGGCATATCAGAGCCGCGCCGTGACCGAGCC
>JBNMIL010000240.1:0-1675 GCA_050873265.1 Angelakisella sp.
ATTTTTATCAAATGGGTTGTCATTTGGTAGGCGCCTTCCTCATAATTTATATAGCAGAGGCTCCTGCACAATCCCGTTTCGGCGGGACCGATATGCACCCACGGCAGGCTGCTGCCCAGCAGCGCGTTCAGTTGGCTGCCGCCCAGCAGGGGAGAGGCAAGGATCAGCCCGTCCACCTGTCGCCCGACCACCATTTTCAGGTACTCGGCTTCCTCCTCGGGGTCGGCATGGGTGTTGCACAGCATTACAATGTGCTGCTTTTTCAGCGCCACCGTCTCCACACCGGAAAGGATCTCCCGGTAGCGGCGGCTCTCTATGTTCGGCACCAGCAGCGCTATCGTGCTGGTCTTGCCCAGGTTCAGCCCGCGGGCGAACCAGTTGGGGTGATAGTTCAGGCTTTCCATCACCGCCAGCACATGGGTCTTGGTCTCGGGCTGCACCTGCTCGGGGTGGTTCAGTACACGGCTTATGGTCGCTACCGAGACCCCCGCGGCTTTTGCCACTTCCTTGATATTGATGGCAGCCTCACTCCCTTCCCGTAACCGGATCTTCTAAACCGGTTACATTGTCCCTGATCTGCATCAATTATAGCATATCCGCCGCTTTTTTGCAAAGAAATTTGCAATATTGTACGGTTGTGATGTAAACGGTTTCTTTATTTCAGCAATTTCCACAAGGATAGGAGGTTATATTTGTCATCGGACAGCGTAAAAGGGGCTGGACAAAGGCTGTTTTTGCGTGGTATTATGAACATGTCAGATGAAACCGGTTACATAAAGGGTGCGATCCCCATGGGGATCTTTCATGTTTGGAGCCAAACATGATGCCTTTTGTGTGTCCCGCCGGATTCTGAACAACTTTGAGGAGGTTATTCATAATGTCTGAAAACACCAAGGCTGCAAAGGCAGTCGAAAAAGTCGATGCCGACTATTCCCTGGAAGCAGTACCCGAGTCGGCACGCAAAGGCTTCTGGAACATGTTCTTCGTAATGCTGGGCTTCACTTTCTTCAGTGCCAGCATGAGCGTCGGCGCTAAGCTCGGTAACGGTCTGGATCTCTCCGGCTTTATCTGGGCTTGCATCATCGGCGGCGTTATCCTCTCCGCGTACTGCGGCGTTCTCGCGTTCATCGGTGCTTCCACCGGTCTTAACATGGACCTGCTGTGCCGCCGCGCATTCGGCACCAAGGGTTCCTACCTGTCCTCCTTCCTGCTGGGCTTCACCCAGATCGGTTGGTTCGGCGTAGGCGTTGCCATGTTCTCTATCCCCGCTGCCGAGCTGCTCGGCGTCAATGAGTGGGTTCTCACCATCATCGCCGGTCTGCTCATGACCGCTACCGCGGCTACCGGCATGAAGGCTCTGGAGATCGTTTCCTACATCTCCGTTCCGCTCATCGTTATCCTTGGCGTTTACTCCATGATCACCGCAGGCGTAGAGGGCGGCGGTCTCACCGCTATCTTCAATCAGTCTGCCGGCAAGATCTCCATCTTCACCGGTGTTGGTTATGTAATCGGTTCCTTCATCTCCGGCGGTACCGCTACCCCCAACTTCATTCGCTTCGCCAAGAATCGTAAGATCGCTGTCTGGACCACCGTTATCGCCTTCTTCCTGGGCAACACCCTGATGTTCTGCTTCGGCGCCATCGGCGGTGCTTTCACCGGCAAGGACGATATCTTC
>JBNMIL010000241.1:0-1671 GCA_050873265.1 Angelakisella sp.
GCCCGCAGGGCGCTCCGGCGTAGCCGGAGCCAACGGTCTACGACCGTTGAAGCCGCCCTATGGGCGGCTTGCCCTGCGGGCGGGAGTACTCCCCTGCACAAACCCAAAAGGATCTGCCCGCCGCAAATTTTTTATTTTACCGATAGTTTGCAGATTTTGGGGAGGATTTATGCGGCGAAATGTGTTACAATACAGACGGAACAAATGACACAATTTTTACAGACAGTATAAAATAACCGGATAATACAAAGCAAAGGGGAGAAAACCATGAAAAAACGCCTTTTGGCGCTGCTGTTTGCGGGGGCAATGCTGCTGACCGCCTGCCAGCCCACCTATACCGAGAACGACCCCAACCACCCCGGCACCACCCAGCCGGAGCAGAACGATACCCACGGCAATACCGAAAACAAGGATAATCAATATGACTCCGATTACGGTGTGACCGGCGATGAGAACCTCGGCAACGAGAATAACAATGTCCCTGCTGCCGCGGGCGTAGATGTGGAAAAGCTCTCGGGGCTTTCCACCGAAAGCAAGGATTGGGGACCCGGCGGACCCAAGGACGAAAAGAACCGCAGTCAGGGCTCGCTGCTCTACAATAAAAACTACGGACAGTACGATGCCATCTTCCTCAAGGAGGACAGCGAGGAGGTCTATCTGACCTTCGACGAGGGCTACGAATTCGGGCTTTCCGGTCAGATACTGGATACGCTGAAGGAAAAGGGCGTCAAGGCGATCTTTTTCATCACCGGCGACTTTGCCAAGGCGGAGCCGGAGCTGGTGCAGCGCATGATCGAGGAGGGGCACGTGGTGGGCAACCACAGCTGGAAGCACCCGTTGTACTCCGGACTTTCGGTGGAGGAAGCGGAGCAGGATCTGATGAAGCTGCACGACTATGTTAAAGAGAATTTTAACTACGAGATGCGGTATTTCCGCTTCCCAGCCGGCAATTTCAGCGAGCGGGCACTGGCGGAGGTGCAGCAGCTCGGCTATAAGTCGCTGTTCTGGAGCTTTGCCTATAAGGACTGGCTGACCGATGACCAGCCCGATGAAGCGCAATCCCTGCAAAAGATCGTGGACAGCGCCTGCCCCGGCATGGTGTACCTGCTGCACGCGGTCAGCAAGACCAACGCCGATATCCTGGCAGATGTCATCGACGGCGTGACCGCCAAGGGCTTTACCTGGGGCGATCCCTCCAAGATATAACGGGCTTACCGCTCCCCTGCCGACGCTCTGCCGGCGGGGGAGACTTTTTATTTGTCATACCCGTATGCCAAGGAAGCATACAGGAAGCCCATTTTCCCATTGCATACCGTTACTCGTGGTGATACAATAGGGAAGTCTTTTGGGTGGGGGTGCCTGCCCATGCTCCATAATCGCCTGCCTGCACAAATTGCATTGCAAATGTAAAAGTGTATGCTCGCTTCCCCCATAGTTCCCCTCGCAAAAAAAGAAAACTATGCTGCCGGTGGGACTGATATCATCAGGTAGGCTACCTCCCCTTTATGCCAATAGCAGTCGGCGCTTGCCAAGCGCCAAAGTGTAATCAGCAGAAAGTAGGACAGGAACCCCCTCCCCCGCTTCGGGGGAGGGGAGGGAGAGGGGGCAGATGTGCCCACAGCCCCTTATAAGCACCGTTTAGCCCACGCTTCGGGACGGCACAGCCGTTCC
>JBNMIL010000242.1:0-1626 GCA_050873265.1 Angelakisella sp.
CCCTATTGCCCGCTCGGAACGGCTATGCCGTCCCGAAGCGTGGGCTAAACGGTGCTTATAGGGCATCGCAGATGCATCTGCCCCCTTTCCCCTCCCCCGAAGCGGGGGAGGGGGTTCCTGTCCAACTTCCTGCTTGTCTTACTTCAGCGCTTGGCAAGTGCCGACTGCTATATCCGCTCTCGGCAAATCTATTTCCCGCACCCTCTCACCGCGACCCGTTATCCCCAAGGCTCCCCTGTGTAAGGGGAGCTGTCAGCCGTATGGCTGACTGAGGGGTTGCTGCCCACAAATCAAGCTAAAAACGCCCTCACCCCTCCCACCATTTCCCAAACCTGCAAACTTTTTGTAAAAATTTGTGCGAATTCAACACTTTCACTGCAAATTTCCCCCGTTTTGTCCGTATTAGTGGGGAGACTTAGGCAGCCTGCCGCCCCCGACATAAAATACATCAGGCGGCATTGCCGCCAAAAGGAGTGACTTCTATGAAATTTGCGATCTATCTGCTGCCGCTGGGGCTTTTGCTGGTGCCGGCAGCCGCCGCTCAGGGGGAGTTCGTCACATGGGGCAGCCTTGGCACCTATGCCGGCGCCGTGATGATGACTACCATCGCCGGTCGGTTCTTCAGTCGGGTTCCGGCACTCCGGCAGGTCGATGCCCTGCTGTTGGGCTATGGAACGGCACTGGTGCTGCTGCTTGGTGCCGCGGCTTTCGGCGGCGAGGGACTGACCCTGCAAAGCGGTCTGCTCTGCGCCTTCAATGCCGTCATCGTGGCGCTGGCGGCGGAGGGAATGTCCTCCCGCCTGCGCGCGGGGGATACGGGCGTTACAGGCGGCGCGGGTGACCCCGCCGACCCCGCCGATCCCGATGAGGGCGCCCCGAAAGGAGGGGCATGATGGCAAAGAAAATTTACCTTTCGCCGGAGCGCCGCCCCGCCCCGCACGGTCCCTACTTCGGTCAGCCCGGACTTTATGAGCACGGCGTCACCACTGAAATAGCCGAGCTGACCGCCGAAGCGCTGACCCGCTGCGGCTTCGCCGCAAAGCTGGCGCAGCCCGCCGATACCCTGCGGCAAAGGGTCGCCGAGGCGGTGGGCTGGGGCGCCGATTATTACCTGCCGATCCACACCAATGCCAGCACCGCCACGCTGAAGGAGGGGACGGCACGGGGACCGGAGGTGCTTGCTTACGGCAATTCGGAGGGGGTGAGCTGGCGTGCCTGCCAGATGACCTACGAGGCACTGATGGAAATTTACCCCGAAAAAACCGGCAGAGGGGTGCGCGGCAACACCACCTTCTACGAGATCAACAGCACGCCGATGCTGTCGGTCTACCCGGAGCTGGCATTCCACGATAACGCCAGGGACGCCGCTTGGCTGGTGGAAAATAAGGCTGCCATCGCCGAGGCGCTGACCAAGGCGGTCTGCCGGTGGTATGGGGTAAGCTATCAGCCGCCGCAACCTGCCGACCCGTGGCAGCGGAAATACCGCACCCTGCTGGAAAAGCTGCAAGCCCTGCTGACGGAGGAAGCGGAGTAAGGAAAAACGGCGGGGCAAGGGGCGCTCCACGGCAGCCGCGGCATCTGCCGCGGCTGCCAGCCCCCAAAGGGGGGCGCGGCGGCGCGGCCGCC
>JBNMIL010000243.1:0-1524 GCA_050873265.1 Angelakisella sp.
GCAGCCTCCGCTTAACTTGCGCTGACCCTCCGCTGCGCTCCGGGCAGCCCTCGCCGCTCCGGTGCACCCGCCTTCCTTTACTTCACGAAAAATCCCCCGACGGTCTTTCGTCGGGGGATTTCTCTCTCTGCCTTATCTTTATCGGTATGTATCGTATCAGTCTTTCTTGCGGAACTTCTCGGGAACCTCATACAGACCGCCGGAGCACGCCGCGATCTCCTCCAGGTTCTTGCACGCCAGCAGGTCTTTGGTCGCCATGGCACGGTCAATGCCCAGATCCTCGGGATAAGCGACCTTGCCCGCCTTGCGGAACGCCTCGATCTGCTCCTTGGTCACCAGCTCGCCAAACGGGGTACCCTGTGCGATGGAAGCCAGCATCAGCTTGCGCTCCTCTGCGTCCTGTGCCATGTAGCAGTAGGCAATGCCCTGCTCGGTCACGGTGTGGCTCACGTCCTCGCCGTATACCATGATGGGCGGCGCCTCCATACCGGCGTCACGACCGATGGCGATGGCGTCCAGCTCAGGCACAAAGTTGTTGCCCTTCTTGCCGCTGCTCTTCAGCATCTGAATAACGATCTTCTGACCGCCGCGCAGGGTGTCCTTGCCCTCTACCAGGCTGTGGTAGGCAGGGCTGCTGTGACGGCGACCGCCGGGGTTGTGACCCATGTTGGGCGCTCCGCCAAAGCCGCTCAGACGACCGGCGGTAACAGTGGAGGAGTTGCCGTAGTAGTCCATCTGCAGGGTCGCGCCCAAGAAGCTGTCAATGGCGTACAGACCGGCGACCTGTGCCAGAGCACGGTTGCTGCGCAGGGTGCCGTCCGCGCCGGTAAAGAAGATATCGCTGCGGGCTTCGGTATATTTCTCCATGCCCACCTCGCCGCCAAAGGCGCAGATGCTCTCGACCCAGCCGGCTTCAATGGCGGGGATCAGCGTGGGATGGGGGTTCAGTACCCAGTTGCGGCAGATCTTGCCTTTCAGCCCCAGCTGCTCGCCGTAGGTGGGCAGCAGCAGCTCAATGGCAGCGCCGTTAAAGCCGATGCCGTGGTTCAGGCTCTGTACGCCGTGCTTGGCGTAAATGCCCTTAATGACCATCATGCCCATCAGGATATCGGCGTCCTTAATAAACTGAGGATCACGGGTGAACAGGGGCTCCATGGGGTAGGGCTTGTCCGCGGGGACAATGAAATCCACCCAGCCGCCGGGGATATCCACGCGGGGCAGGGTATCCACGATCTCATTTACCTGCGCAATGACAATGCCGCTCTTGCAGGCGGCAGCCTCCACCAGTGTAGGGGTCTCCTCGGTGCTGTAGCCGGTAAACAGGTTGCCGTCCTTATCGGCTTTATCGGCAGCCACCAGGCATACATTGGGGATCAGGTCCACAAACAGACGGGCATAGATCTCCAGATAGGTATTAAAGTTGCCGATCTTCACCTTGCCCTCGGCAAGCATCTCGCTCAGCCGCTGTGCCTGGGTACCGGCAAAGGCAAAGTCCACTGTTCCGGCAATGCCCTTCTCAAAGTA
>JBNMIL010000244.1:0-1488 GCA_050873265.1 Angelakisella sp.
TAGAGAGTTCGATCCTCTTCGTCTCCACCAACAGAGATCCGCAGGAACACGGTTTCTGCGGATTTTTTGTATAATCGACCGTTTTTAGACCCCTTTTTGTTCCCTGCCGCAAAGGAGACACCATGAAAAAGAAACTGACCGTAAAAGAGTACATCTATGTTGCCAGCATGCTGTTCGGCTTGTTTTTCGGCGCGGGCAATCTGATCTTCCCTGTTTCGGTAGGTCAGCTTGCCGGACGAAATATGTGGACCGCCATTCTGGGACTGCTGATCACCGGCGTGGGGCTGCCGCTGCTGGGCGTCGCGGCGCTGGGGCTTTCCCGCAGCGACGGGCTGTTCTCGCTGAGCAGCAAGGTAAACCGCCCCTATGCCTATTTCTTTACCTGCGTGCTGTACCTTACCATCGGTCCGTTCTTCGCCATTCCGCGCTGCGCCACCGTTTCCTTTACCGTTGGCTTGGAGCAGATATTGCCGGAGGACGGCAACTGGCAGCTTTACCTTTTGCTGTTCACGGTGGCTTTCTTCATCGCGGCGCTGCTGTTCTCGCTTTTTCCCGGGAAAATCCTGACCTGGGTGGGAAAGATCCTGAACCCGTTTTTCCTCTTGTTTTTGGGTATTCTGGTTGTGGTAGCGCTGGTTTCGCCCTCCGCCGCCTCCATCGCCTCGGTGGAGCCGACCGGCGGCTATATATCGCAGCCTTTTCTGACCGGCTTTTTGGCGGGCTATAACACCATGGACGCGCTGGCAAGCCTTGCTTTCGGCATCATCGTGGTGCAGGTCATTCGGGAGCTGGGCGTGGAGGAGCCTGCCGCCGTGGCGACCAACACAGCCAAGTCAGGCATTTTCAGCTGCCTTTTCATGGGACTGATCTATGTGGCGGTGACTGCCGTAGGCGCCAAGAGCCGCGGCGTGCTGCCCGCAGCCGAAAACGGCGGTGTGGCGCTGGCGGAGATCTCCCAGACCTATCTGGGACGGGTGGGGCTTCTGATCCTTGCCGTGACCGTGACCCTTGCCTGCCTGAAAACGGCGGTGGGACTCATCACCAGCTGCGCCGAGACCTTTAACGGGCTGTTTCCCAAGGGTCCCAGCTACAGGGTATGGGCGGTCATCTTCACGCTGGTCTCGCTGCTGTTTGCCAACTTCGGGCTGAGTGCCATCATTGACTACGCGGTGCCGGTGCTGATGTTCCTGTACCCGCTTGCCATTACGCTGATCCTGCTGGCGCTGTTCGGAAAGCTCTTTGACCATGACCGCGCGGTATATAACTGGGTCATCTGCCTGACGCTGGTCGCCGCGCTGTACGACCTGCTGCGCACCCTGCCCGCCGCGCTGCGTGCCGCCTGTCACCTGAACGGCGTCATTGACGCCATCGGCAGCGTACTGCCGCTTTCCGGACTGGGGCTGGGCTGGGTATGCCCCGCCGCGCTGGGTCTTATCATCGGGCTGGCGGTGCATTTTTCCGGCAGAAGCAAAAAGAAAGCTGCCTGAA
>JBNMIL010000245.1:0-1468 GCA_050873265.1 Angelakisella sp.
AAGCTCCCGCACCGGCGTGATCTCCACCAGCTTCATGCTGTCCTCCCGCCGCTGGCTTTCCAGCGAAAAGGCGGCGATGGAATCGACCTCGTCCCCCCAATATTCCAGACGCATGGGGTAGCTGTACTGCGGGGTGTAAAAATCCACGATGCCGCCCCGCGCGGCAAACTGCCCGATGCCCTCCACCTGCTCGGCACGCTGATAGCCTGCCTGCACCAGAAATTCCAACAGCTTTTGGGGCGGGTATTCCTCGCCGACCCGCAGGGTGAGGGTAGCGGCGGAAAGCTGCTGCGGCGGCAGGGTGGGCTGTAAGGCGGCAGTCACCGTTCCCACCACGATGAGGGAGGGATCCCTTTGCAGGCGGCGCAGAACCCCCAGCCGGAGCTGTTCATACTCCCGGCTGACGCTTTCGACGCTGTGGTAGGTAAATTCCCTTTCGGGGAACAGCAGCGCCCGTTCCTCGCCGTAAAAGCGGTTGATGTCCTCCATCAGACGGGTGGCGGCGGCTTCATCGGCGGTAAGCACCACGGCGCCCCTGCCCAGTTCGGCGCAAAGGGCGGTGGTAAAATGCGCCTTATGAATGGCGGCGACGCCATCGAGGAGGAGGGGAGCCTTGCCCGCGCGCAGCGCGTCGCGCGCGAGGGAAAAGGCGGTAAGGTCTTGCAGCATACGGAACATGGGGCACCTCCGGCGGGAATGGAATGGTGGTTTATGGTGAAACGGGAAAGGGGCGGGGGCTTTACCGGTAAGAAAAGTCCCTTCCACTAATACGGACGAAACGGGGTAAATTTGCAGTAAAAGTGTTGAATTCGCACAAATATTTACAAAAAGTTTGCAATATTGGGAGAGGGTGGGAGATTTGGGGCGGATTTGGCTTGGTTCGCAGTCGCCTGACGGCGGGGAAAGTTTTGATTAAGGCTTAGTGTCTCCGCCTACCGGCGGGGTGGTACTTTTGACCCGCCAAAAGTACCCAAAAGCGTTTTAGGGCTGCTGCCCTAAAGACCCGCAACGCTTGGCTGCGCTGGATACGAATGTTGTTTTTCTGCTGGTACAGAAAAACAACTCCGTACTGCGCGCAGATGCGCTCCAGAGGTAGCCTGCGGCGGCATTTTTATCGCCCGCGCGCTGGAGCGCGAAGGGCGAACCACCACCCCTCTCCCCTCCTCTGAGGAGGGGAACTATGCAGCCAGTGAGCTAACACTTGCGGGGTGGCTGCCCCTTTATGTTCATAGCACTCGGCACTTGCCAAGCACTGAATTAAGACAAGCAGAGATCGGGACAGGAACCCCCTCCCCCGCTTCGGGGGAGGGGAGGGGAAGGGGGCAGATGTGCCCACAGCCCCTTATAAGCACCGTTTAGCCTACGCTTCGGGAAGCCGCCCTTTGGCTTTCCGAGCGGGCGTTCCGGTGCGTTTGGGGTCTTGGGGCTTGCCCCAAGCCGCTTTTGGAATTTGGGGATCCCGCAAGGT
>JBNMIL010000246.1:0-1400 GCA_050873265.1 Angelakisella sp.
TCCCGGATATGTCGGCTATGAGGAGGGCGGTCAGCTGACCGAAGCCGTCCGCCGCCGCCCCTACTCCGTCGGGCTGTTCGACGAGGTGGAAAAGGCGCACCCCGATGTATTCAATGTCCTGCTGCAGGTGCTGGACGACGGTCGGATCACCGACAGTCAGGGACGCACCGTAGACTTCAAGAACACCATCATCATTCTGACCTCCAACCTTGGCTCCGACCTCATTCTGGAGGGCATTGGAGAAAACGGCGAGATCAGCGAGGAGGCAAGAGACGGTGTGACGCAGCTGCTGCGCCGCAGTTTCCGTCCCGAGTTCCTCAACCGTCTGGACGAGATCGTATTCTACAAGCCCCTCACCAAGGAAAATATCCGCGGCATTGTGGATCTGCTGGCGGCAGACCTGCAGAAGCGCATGGCGCAGCGGCAGCTTACCGTCACCCTGACCGACGCCGCCAAGGACTACCTCATTGCCAAGGGCTACGACCCCATCTACGGCGCAAGACCGCTGAAGCGGCTTATCCAAACCGAGGTGGAGACACTGCTGGCACGGTGGATCATTGCCGAGGATCCCGCCCCCGAGACCGCCATTACGGTGGACTACGACGGCGAGAAGCTGGTAGCGATGTAAGCGAAGTAAAAACAGGCGGCGGGCGCGCCGCAGCGGCGAGGGCTGCCCGAAGCGGCTTTGTCAAAAGGGTCAGCCCGAGGGGAAGCGAAGGCGCGCCCGCCGATTTGAGCCGAAAGAGATTTGACTGCCCCCTTAGGGGGCGGGAGACGATAAAAAACAAAAGCGTAAGGAGATAGAATTCCATGAGAACCAAGCAGTTCAAAGCCGAAAGCAAAAAGCTGCTGGACATGATGATCAACTCCATCTACACCCATAAGGAAATTTTCCTGCGGGAGCTGATCAGCAACGCCAGCGACGCCATTGATAAGCTGTATTTCCGCTCGCTGACCGATGACAGCGTGACCCTTGCCCGCGGCGACTACAAAATAGTGCTGGCGGTGGATAAGGCGAACCGTCTGCTTTCCATCACCGATAACGGCTGCGGCATGACCGCCGAGGAGATGGAGAAGAACTTAGGTACCATCGCCAAGAGCGGCAGTCTGGATTTTAAGCGGGAAAACGAGACCGGCGAGGAGGTCGAGGTCATCGGGCAGTTTGGCGTCGGGTTCTACTCCGCCTTTATGGTGGCTGACCATGTGACGGTGGAAAGCCGCGCGTGGGGCGAGGAGACCGGCAGCCGGTGGGAATCCAGCGGCGCCGAGGGCTACACCATCGAGCCGTGCGAAATGGCTGTTGCCGGCACGCGGGTGACGCTGCACCTCAAGGACGACACCGAGGACGAAAAGTACAGCGAATTTCTGGAGGAATACCGCCTTTCCGAGCTGGTGAAGAA
>JBNMIL010000247.1:0-1394 GCA_050873265.1 Angelakisella sp.
GCCGCCGCAGGCGGCTGGGGCTGCGCCCCGAGCTGCGCTCCCCAGCCAGACCCGCCGGTATCGTTCAGCCAATGGCTTTATTATACCACAAACCGGCGCGGCGGTGTGAACAAACCGTAAACCCTGCGAAATTTAAGGAAATCCTAAAAATCGGCGGAATTGACAGCGGACAGCGGCAGCGCTATAATGAACGCCCAAGGCATTTCCCGGCAATTTAAGCCAAGATAATACGGACTGTATAGAGGAGAGAGCGTATGACAACTGCTAAAAATTTGCGTTACCGCACGGCGCGGCGCTGGCTTATTTTCTGGACGGTGTTCATCGGGCTGGGGGCGGTAGGCGGCGCTGCCATGATGCTGGCGGCGCCCGACGGCAGCCAGATGGGTATGGCGGGCATGCTGCCCTATCTGCAAAAGCTGCCCTTTGGCAAGGAGCTGTTCAGCGACTTCGTCTTTTCCGGCTGGGCGCTGCTGATCGTCAACGGGCTGACCAACCTGACCGCTGCCGCGCTGCTTCTGGCGAACCGCAAAGCGGGCATTCTCTGCGGCGGCATTTTCGGCGTTACGCTGATGCTGTGGATCTGTATTCAGTTCTGCGTCTTTCCGGCGAATATCATGTCCACCCTTTACTTCATTTTCGGGGCGGCGCAGGCAGCGACAGGCTATGCCGCATGGGTCTTCTGGCAGCAGGAGCATTTTACCGTCTCCCCTGCCGACTACCCGAATATCGGCAGCGACCCGCGGCGGCTGGTGGTGTATTTTTCCCGCATGGGCTACACCAAAAAGACGGCGCTGGAGCTTGCCGACCGCACCGGCGCGGCGCTTTACGAGCTCCGCAGCACCGAGCGCACCGAGGGGACGCTGGGCTTCTGGTGGTGCGGGCGGTACGGCATGCACCGCTGGGATATGCCCATTGAGCCGGTCGAGGTCGACCTTTCTGCCTATGAGCATGTGACTATCTGTACGCCGATCTGGGTCTTTCACATTGCCGCGCCGGTACGCAGCTTCTGCCGCTATGCCGCCGGAAAAATCAAAGAAGCAGATTATGTGATCCTGCACTTTAACCGCTGTGCCTACCGCAGTGCCGCCCATGAGATGGACGGACTGCTGGGGCTGCGGCACACGGCGTTTTGCAGCATTTGCAGCCGCATGGGTCGCCGCCGTGTGGTGGTGGAGGAAACGGTAATTGCCGAAGATACTGCGGTGCGGAATAACATCTCCCACTAATACGGACGAAAACGGGAAAATTTGCAGTGAAGGTGTTGAATTCGCACAAAAATTTACAATAAGTTTACAACTAAGCTCCCGAAAGGGGGCTTTTTGGGCGAGAAGAGATTGAAAAGAAGATAAGCGTAAAAAGTTTTGGCTCCAGCCTTTTTCAAAAGGCTGGTCGCC
>JBNMIL010000248.1:0-1385 GCA_050873265.1 Angelakisella sp.
GCCCCCGCCCCCGCGTAAAATTCTTCCTCAAACCCGTCGAAAGACCGGCGGAAACGGCTTTACTTCCCATTTCGTAGTGCTATAATAAAATTAGCAATACTACTGGGAAAGCCAGCAAAGACATTAAATTCAGGACGGCAAAGGAGAACCGGCAATGAAGCAATCCTCCCTGAAAAGCGGCGTATTTTTGATCACCTACGGCATCGTGCTGTATCTGGCACTGTCCCATCTGGGGGTGCTTGCCGGTGCGGGCAGCTACATCATGGCAGTGCTGCGTCCGGTCATCATCGGCGTGGTCATGGCGTATATCATCAACCTGCTGATGCGCCCGATGGAGACCAAGTGGCTGGTGGGGCTGTGGCGGCGCAGCCCGCGGCTGGCGCGCGGCAAACGCGGCATCTGCATCGTCCTTTCCATTCTGGGTGTGCTTGCCATTATCACCGCGTTGTGTGTATTCATTCTGCCGCAGGTGGGCGACAGCCTGCTCAGCCTTGCCAACAATATCCCCGGCTACCTTGTTGATGCCGGTGATTTCTTCAACGAGCTGGAGGATAAGCTGGATATGGAAAATCCCATCATCAGCTACCTGTGGAAAACGGCGGAGGACTGGATCAATCAGTCCGGCACCCTCATCAAGAACTTTGTCGGCAGCGCCGCCACCTGGCTGCTGGGCGTGCTTACCGGTCTTGCCAGCGGCATCATCAACGGCTTTTTGGGGCTTATCTTCGCCATCTACATTCTGGCGGATAAGGAACACCTCAACTACATCTATCACCGCCTGCTGCGCGCCATCTTCAAGGACAGCGTGCGGGAGCGCATCGAATACATCGTCCGCAAGATCGACCGTGCTTTCAGCGGCTTCTTCTCCGGTATGCTGGTGGAGGCTTGTATTCTGGGCGCGCTGTGCTTTGTCGGTCTGACCATCATCGGTCTTTTTGTGGGTGGTATGCCTTATGTGCTGCTCATCAGCGTACTGGTCGGCACCTGCAATATGATCCCCATTTTGGGTGCCTACCTCAGCGCCATTCCCTCGGCGCTGCTCATTCTGCTCATCGACCCGATAAAGGCGCTTATTTTCGTCGTTTTCCTTGTTGTGGTGCAGCAGTTTGAGGGCAATGTCATCTACCCCAAAGTGGTCGGTACCTCTATCGGTATCGGCGGCATGTGGGTGCTGCTGGCACTTACCGTCGGCGGCAACCTGATGGGCATTACCGGCATGGTGCTGGGGATCCCCACCTTTGCGGTCATCTACGCCCTGGTGCGGGAATTCTGCGATAAACGCATCGAGAAGAAAGAAGCGGCGGAAAGAGAAGCCGCCGCAGGCGCGGAGCCGGTACCGCCGGCTGACCCTGCCGAGAAAGAGTAAACCGGAACCTTGGGAAAAC
>JBNMIL010000249.1:0-1380 GCA_050873265.1 Angelakisella sp.
CCTGCCAAGGAGGAATATCGCTATGCCAGGCACCGTCGTCATGGGCGTCATCTTTGTCGATATCAAGGGCTTCCCGTTTGGGGAATACCACGCCACCGGCACCAATCTGGGCAGTATCCGCTTTGTCCACGGCGGCGTCGCCCGCAATGTCGCCGAGGATATGGCGCGCATCGGCACCCCTGTCACCTTTGTCACGCTGGGGGATACCACCCCCATGAGCCGCGAGGCGATGGAGCGGCTGGAGGCACAGAGGATCGATCTCACCTACAGTATCCGCGTGCCGCAGAATGGCGTTGGGCTGTGGCTGGCAGTCATGGACGATAAGGGCGATCTGGCGGGCAGCACCAGCCAGATGCCGGATACCGAGCCGCTGGCGCACTACTTGCAGGAAAAAGGCGAGGAGATCGTCGCCGGTGCGGACAGCGTATGTCTGGAGATGGATATGGGCGAGGAGCTGAGCGAGTGGATCGTCGCCCTGACCCAAAAATACAAAAAGGATCTTTACTGCATCTCCGCCAATATGAGCGTAGTGCGGCGCCGCCCCGATCTGCTGCGGCACACCCGCTGCTTCATCTGCAACGATATCGAAGCGGAAGCGCTGCTGCACCACCCCGTTCCCCGCACCGACCCCGAAGCCGCCGTAGAGACCATTCTGCAATACGGCAGGGGCATGGGACTGCGCAGCATGGTGGTCACGCTCGGCTCCGCGGGAAGCGTCTACTATGACAGCATTACCGGCGACGCGGGGCACTGTCCCGCCCACAAGGTAGAGATGGTGGATTCCACCGGCGCGGGCGATGCGTTCTTCTCCGGCGTCGTTTCGGGGCTGACCCGCGGGCTTTCCCTCGGCAAAGCTGTCGCCGCCGGAACACGCCTTGCCGCCCTCACCATTCAAAGTGACGAGGCGTGCTGCCCCTCGCTGCCGGATTTCTGGGAGGAGATGACCCCGTGAAAAAGCTGTCCCTTACCGCGGCGCGCCGCCTGTTTGACGGGCTGGTGATTGCCATGCTGGTGTGCGCCGTGCTGTTTACCCTCAGCAACAATTTTCTTCTCGGCTGCGCGGTGATCCTGCTGGGACTTGCCGCCACCGCCTTTCACTTTGCCGTGCTGCGCTGCCCCCACTGCGGTAAGCATCTGGGGCGGGAGCGGGGCGATACCTGCCCGCACTGCGGCAAGCCGCTGACCGAAAAAGACGATACCGACCCTGCCGCCCGCTGAACACGGGCGGTTTGCTTTTTGGAGTTGGTGCGGAGGGCGGATCGGGGCGCACTGCGGCGGCTGACGCAGGCTATGCCTGCGTGTTTCGGCAAAGCCGAAACGGGCTGCGCCCCTCCCCCCATCTTTCCCCCCTGCTCAAACCCAAAAGGGCGCCGGAGGAGC
>JBNMIL010000250.1:0-1375 GCA_050873265.1 Angelakisella sp.
CCCGAATTTACCGCCTTTTCCGAACTCTGTAAAAATAAATCTTCTGAGCAGAAAAACAGCTCCCGCCTGTTGCCGCCGGGAGCCGCCTTGCGCCGGAAATTTAACCGTGGTTTTTGCGTGCGATAATAGCGCCGACGATGAGTATAACCATCGAGATGGCGACCAGCACGATGTAGGTGGTCTTGGGCATCTCGTACACCAGCTTATCCACCGCGTAAACAATGGCAAACATCAGCACGCCGGCAATGGCGATCAGGTCGGTTTTTTTCAGACCGTGTTTATTATCCATGGGCTTCTCCTTTCCGGCGCAGCGCCGTGTATTTCAGTATCGCTATCTGCGTTTTCGCGTCCTCTATCTCCCCTGCCAGCACCATTCGCTCGGCTTCGGCAAGCGGCACCCATTCCGCCGTGATGAATTCGTCCTCATCGGGGTGGGTGTGTCCGGCGGTCAGCTCTCCCGCCGTAAAGATCCAGATCCTTTCATCGCAATAGGCAGGGGTGGGGTACAGCGTTGCCAGCAGCTCCAGCCGTCCGGCACGCAGCCCGCATTCCTCCTCCAGCTCCCGCCTGCCGCAGGTCTCCGGCGTTTCGCCGGGATCCCGCTTTCCGGCGGGGATCTCCAGGGCTTCCCGCCCCATACCGCTGCGGTACTGCCGCACCATCAGCAGCCGGTCGCCTCCGTCCACCGCCACGATGCCTACCCCGCCGGGGTGGCGGATCAGTTCCCGCTCGGCGGTCTCGCCGTTTTCCAGCCGGACCAGCCGCCGCTCGTGGGTAAATACCCTGTTTTCGCTCAGTGTTTCCCGCTGTAACAGTTCTTCGGTGTGCGGCATGGCGTCAGTCCTCCCCCGGGTGGTTTTTGCGGTAGGCAAGGTAGCTTTCCAGAATAATGGTCGCCGCCACCGCGTCGATGGTATTTTTGCGCTTTTTGCCCCGCACATCGGTCATATTGAGGTACTGGGTCGCCGTGACGGTGGTGCTGCGTTCGTCCCACATGCGCACCGGACAGGGCAGCTTTGCCGCCAGATCCTCGGCAAGGGCGTGGCACAGCTCGCTGCGGGGACCCGCCGTGCCGTTCATGTTCAGGGGGTTGCCCACCACTACCAGCTCGGCTTTCTGGCTTTCCGCCTGCCGCACGATCTCATTGATGACGGCTTCGCGGTCGCCGCTGTGGAATACCCCCACCGGACTGGCCAAAAGCTCCCCACGGTCGCAGACGGCAAGCCCCGTTCTGGCGTCGCCGTAATCCACGGCAAGAATACGCATGGCGTCCCTCTCCTTTCGGGTCTTTGCAGGGGGTCAGTCCCCGCCCGCCCCGCCGCCCGACGAAGGTCGGGCGTTCCGGCGGCGACCCTGCGGGGTCGCCGCCGATAGG
>JBNMIL010000251.1:0-1362 GCA_050873265.1 Angelakisella sp.
ACGCAAAAGTTCCCTTAGATCCCTGCCTATTCCCCCGCAAAATTTTCCGCATCACTTTTGCCGCAAAAGTCCCCCTTTTTCTCATTTTTCGCCTGTAAAATATCCGTTTTTGGGGGCAGTTTTGCCTCGCGCGCGATGGGCGCGTATCCGGGCGCGCGCACCCGCGCGGTACGCATTTTCTCCCCCGTTTTCCTGCCGCCCGCTGTGTAGAAAATTTTTCAATTTAGCCCCCTCGAATTTACACCCCGTTCATTGACAGGCTGTGGGAAAAGGACTACAATAGATAGTGGTAATTTGGGTTTATGTACCCCATCGGCAGGAAAGGAGGGAACGCCGTGAAAAAGCTCATTTCATCGCTTGTTCTGGGCGCCGGTCTGCTGCTGGGTCTTACCGGCTGCGACCTTTACCAGCCCGATGTCGATTCCATGCTGACCCCGCCTGTTCTTTCCTCCCTGCAAACCGAGGTGGACGAGGCGCTGCGCGATGTGGTGGGACAGGAGTTTAGGCTCTGTTACCCCACCGGCGGCAGCTACCGTTCCCCCTACATTTTTGCCGATCTGGACGGCGACGAGACCGAGGAAGCGGTGGTCTTTTACACCGTGGAGGACGAGCCGCTGGTTTACCTGCAGATACTGGATAAAACCGAGGGTCACTGGCGTGCCGGCAACGCCCTGCCCGCCACCGAGGGAGAGGTGCTTTTCGTCGATTTCCGGCACCTTTCCGGCGATGGCGTTACCGATCTGCTGGTGGGGTGGCGCTCGTCGGAAAGTGAGTACGATACCCTGTACCTTTACCGCTATCAGGGCGGCACCCTCTCCGAGGAATTCCATGTGAGCTGTGACGGCATGGCGATCGCCGATTTTAACGGCGACGGCAGCGAGGAGCTGATCGCCGCGACGCTGGACGGCGGCGTGACCCTGCAGCTCATCGGCTGGGGCGGCAGCGGCATTTCGGTGCTGGATTCCGCCTACAGCTCGCTGCGGCTGCAAAGCCTGCTGGGCGGCGTGACCGGTATGGTCGCCCCGCAGCAGAACGGCGCGGCATTTTACGGCAGGGTAAATGCCGAAATGACCGCCTCGCTGCTGGTCGGTGCCGCCGGTGATAAGCTGGTGCTGCCGCAGGAGGAAAACGCCGCCGGTTACAGCGGCAGCTACTGCTACTCCGGCGCTGCCCCTGCCGATATTAACGGGGACGGCGTGATAGAGGTGCCGTGGAGCACCGCTATTCCCGAAAGCGGCAGGACGGAGACCCTGGTCTTTACCGAGTACCGCACCCTGCAGGGCGGCGGCTACCAGACCGCCGCGGTCTGCTGCCAGAACACCGCCGATGGCTGGCAGTTCATATTGCCGCAGGTGCTGCGGG
>JBNMIL010000252.1:0-1356 GCA_050873265.1 Angelakisella sp.
CATAAAGGTGATATCCTCCACACAGCAGGTCATCACATGCCGTCCGCATACAAAGCAGTTTTTCAGGCTGCGGTGCTTGGTGACGACCCGCCCCTTAAAGCGTACCGTCTTGCCCTGGTACTTTTCCATCTCCTCGGTCAGGTCACGGTACCACACGGCAAAGTCCGCGTCGCCTATCTCAATGATGGGCGCTTCGATATCAAAGGGCAGCGGGTCCTCTATCTCATCGTAGTCAAAGCTGCCGTCCACATAGTCATAGCCGATCTCCGTGCGGCGGCTGACGCCCCGGATCACCTTGTGGATTTCCATTTTATCGGCGCCCACCGGCGCGCGGTTCAGCAGCACCATCTCGCAGCTTGTCAGCTTATCCACCATCAGGCTGCGCATATTGGTGTTGTAGCTCAAAAAGGTGTTGTAATCCGCCAGCATGACCTCCTGATAGATCATCCAGCCCTGCGGCATCTGCTCGTACAGGCGCTGCAGCTGCCACATGCCGTTATACTCTATCACCACACGGTCTACGCGGTGGATCTTCTGCCACTCACCGAGCTTCGCGGCGGTCAGCTCCTCCTCGCTCTCGATGGGCAGGATATGCACATTCTTCATCAGCGGGTGGGAAAGGTCATATTCCTCCTCCCCCTCCTCGCACAGCACCAGCAGGGTATGCTCTCCGGCATTGAATTTCTTATCCTCCAGCGTCTCCCGGATAAAGCGGGTCTTGCCGCCCTCCAGAAAGCCGGTGAACAGATATACCGGTATTTCAACCGCTTTTGCCATTTGTCAAATCCTCCGTTTTCAGTTCAGGTGAAACAGCGAGGTCAGGGCGTCCTCCTTCAGCTCGGCGCCGATGACGCACAGGCGACCGGTCACACCGGCAGCGCCGTTGCGGATCTCCACCTCACCGGGAACATAGTCAAAGTGCAGCCACTTGCCGTCCGTCCCCGCCACAATGCCCTTGGCACGCAGCACCTGACCGTAATCGCCGGTATCCAGCGCCTCCAGCGCGGCGGCAAGCTCCTGCTTCTCGTAGGGGTGCGCGGTCTCCTTGCCCCAACTCGTGAATACCTCGTCGGCATGGTGATGATGGTGGTGGTCGTGGTCATGGCAGCCGCACCCGCACTCATCGTCATCATCATGGTGGTGCTCGTGCTCATGGTCATGATCGTGGTCGTGGCAGCCGCACCCGCACTCGTCCTCGTCGTCATCGTGATGGTGGTGATGCTCATGCTCATGCTCATGTTCGTGGTCATGTTCGTGGTCATGACAGCCGCACTCGCACTCGTCGTCATCATCGTGGTGATGGTGATGATGCTCGTGCTCCTCCTCGGCAAGCTCCTCCAGCGCCGCGGAAAGGGC
>JBNMIL010000253.1:0-1350 GCA_050873265.1 Angelakisella sp.
CTCTTGCAGGGTTCCCCCTCTTTGCCAAACGATCCACCGGATCATTTTGCAAATTCACCGCCCTACGGAGCGCCCTCCGGTCTAAAGAATTTCGCTTGCTGCGGCAAGCGACCAAGGCTCCGCCTTTGGAAACCGCAAGCCTTTTGGAAAAGGCTTGACCGAAAACTTTTACGGTTTTCTCTGCCTCCTTTACGCCTCCCTTGTGTAAAGGGAGGTGGCACGGCGCAGCCGTGACGGAGGGATTGACAGCAAGAGCTATCCATAACAGCTGTTTCTTGCCCAATGAATTCCAATATCGTAAATTTTTTGTAAAACTTTGTGCGAATTCAACACTTTCACTGCAACTTCCCCTCGTTCTGTCCGTATTAGTGGGAGATGTTCTCCCAGAAAGGAGTGACAAGATGAGTACGATATGGGGAACCCCCATCACCATCGGAACCGGCGGGCACTGGCGCGCGCTGCCGGTCACCCTGCCCGCGGCGGATTGGCAGGGCAGTCAGGCGCCGTTTTGCTGTACCCTCGCGCTCGCGGGCGTAACGGGCACCAGCGTGCAGATCCTCGCGCCCGCGCGGGAGATCACCTCCGACCTGCTTTTTGAGCTGCAGGAGGCAAACATTCAGGAGGGCGGGCAGGCTGCGGGGCAGCTGACGCTGCTTGCCTACGGCAAAAAGCCGGAAAATGACCTGCCCCTGCGGGCACTGCTGTGGGAGGAGGACTAATGCCGACGATTCTTTTGCTGGAGGGAGCAGGCGGCAGGCACGCGCTGCGCCGCTACCGCAGCTTGCTTTCCGCGGGGGCATGGGCGACGGCTGCGCTGCTGCTGGCACAGGCTGCCCCTGCCTGCCGGCTGGGCACGCAGGGAGATGCCCTGCTGCCGAAAAGCAAAGCAGAAGCCGAAGCCATAGCAGTAAAACAGCCCACCGCCGCCGGGGTGCTGCCGACAGTCCAAAACGCTGACCCCGACAAAACTTTGGCGAGAAGCGGCAAAGCCGCTGGAGCCTTACCGCTTTGCGGGGAAAGTAACGCCGAAAGCAGAGCGGCAAAGCCGGCGGAGCACCGACGAGCCATGGCGATCCCTGCCCTGCTGCCGGGCTATGGAGCCGGAGGACAGCCGACCGGCAAAGCGGAAGCTCTGCCGCTGAGCGGCACCGCGGCGGAAAATGCCGCAGAAAGCGCTTTGCTGGGGGTGGCAGGAATACTGCCGTCTATTGACGAGAAAGCCGCCATAGCGCAGTGTGGTAGCCGTGAAGCGGTTTTTGGCGGGACTGTCGGCAGTATGTTCGGCAAAAATGCCGCAGAAAGCAAAGAGACTGCCGAGGCGGCAGTCCATCAGACGGTGAAGGGCAGCGC
>JBNMIL010000254.1:0-1345 GCA_050873265.1 Angelakisella sp.
ATTCGGCTGCCACCCTCCCTTACACAGGGAGGGCTTTTTTTCCCCAAACCTCCCACCATTTCCCAAACCCGTAAACTTTCTATGAAACTTTGTGTTAATTCAACACTTTCACTGCAAATTTCCCTCATTTCGTCCGTATTAGTGAGAGGACTTCTCATCGTTAACGATATAAAAGAAAAAGCGACCGACCCTTATCGAAAAACCGAGGGTCAGCCGCAAAGTTAAGCTCTATCGAAAAATGAGGGGGCTTGGGAAACTGTACCCTAAAAAACAAATATGCGCCGATGACTTGCCTAATTGACTGCGGGGTGGTAATCTTGTAGGAGAAAACCCAGACTGCAAGGAGAGCAAAATGAACCGTTTTCCCCATGATGAAAAAAGCCTGTTGAAAGAATATCCGCTGGCGGCGCGCGGCGCCAAGCCGGAGGACACCGCTGTTACCGTAGGCAATGTGACCATCAGCCAAAACAGCCTGACGCTGATCGCCGGTCCCTGCGCGGTGGAAAGCCGCGAGCAGCTGTGGGAGACCGCGGCGGCGGTGAAGGCTGCCGGCGCCGATATCCTGCGGGGCGGCGCCTTTAAGCCGAGAACGTCCCCCTATGCCTTTGCCGGACTGGGAGCGGAGGGACTGCGCCTTTTGGCGGAAGCCGGACGGGAATTCGGACTGCCGGTGGTAAGCGAGATCACCGCTGAGGAGGAGCTGCCGCTTTTTGAGGGGATCGATATGCTGCAGGTAGGGGCACGGAATATGCAGAATTTTTCGCTGCTGCGTGCCCTTGGCAGGCAGGAAAAGCCGGTGCTGCTGAAGCGCGGACTGGCGGCGACCTATGAGGAGTGGCTTGCCGCGGCGGAATATATCCTGCGGGAGGGCAACCCCCATGTAGTGCTGTGCGAGCGGGGAATCCGCAGCTACCAGAGCGGCACCCGCGGCACGCTGGACCTGGCGGCGGTGCCGGTAATGCACAGTCTGACCCATCTGCCGGTGCTGGTAGACCCCAGCCACGCGGCAGGCGTCGCCGAGTGGGTCTCGGCGCTGGGGCGGGCGGCGGTGGCGGCAGGCGCGGACGGCTTGATGGTGGAGGTACACCCCCACCCCGAAGCCGCCCTGAGCGACGGGGAGCAGGCGCTGCTGCCGCAGGAATTTGCGAAGCTGGCAAAGGACGCAAGGAGGATAGGGGAAAGATAATTCCTCTTTGCTTATGCGCCTATCCGGCGGGGAGGCACTTTTGCACCGCCTCGTCGGACGCAACCTCCGCTTAAATCGGGCAGACCCTCCGTTACACTGCGGGCAGCCCTCTCCGCTGCGGTGCGTCCTCCTCTCCCCACAAGGTCTTGCGACCTTGCG
>JBNMIL010000255.1:0-1286 GCA_050873265.1 Angelakisella sp.
GCCCTGCTCACCCCGCACATTCTGCGGCATACCTTCTGCACGGCACTGGTGCGCCGCGGGCTGGATATCAAAAGCGTGCAGTACCTGATGGGTCACGCCTCGGCAGGCGTCACCCTTGATGTCTACAGCCATGTGAATTACAGCGATGTACGGGAAAAGCTGCTGGCTCTCGCTCCCTGATGGGGTTCCTTCAGCCGGCTGGCTCTTACGGGCGCAGCCCGATGGGTGCAGGTCTGCGACCTGCACCCATCTGCCGCCGCTTCGCGGCGTCGCCGCCCTGCGGGCGGCGGGCTGCGCCCGCATTCCCCCCGCAGACCGGTTCTTCCCCACAAACAAAAATCTCCCCCGCAGGGGGGATAAAATTCACTTTTCGCCCTCCGGCGCGTAGCCCAGTACATCGCGCGGCAGTCCGTACATGTCCCGCAGGATCGCCACCCGCTCCAGTCCGGCTGCCCGCAGCAGTGCTGCCACCGCTTCGCCCTGCTCCTCGCCGATCTCGTACAGCAGCAGCCCGCCGTCGGTCAGCATTTTGGGGTAGATCCCGTTGAATCCGCGGTAAAAATCCAGCCCGTCCGCGCCGCCGTCCAGCGCCATCGCCGGCTCCCGCCGCACCTCTTTTTGCAGGGCGGGCAGCTCATCGCTCGCAATATAGGGCGGGTTGCTCAGGATCGCGTCGTACCGCCCCGTGATCGATGGGGGAGGGCACAGGGCGTCGCCCTGCACGGCAGTTACATTGTTTACGCCATGCCGTGCGATGTTCTTTTGCAGGTAGCCCATCGCCTCGCCGCTCAGCTCCAGCACGGTAATTTCGGCTTGCGGCAGCGCCTTTGCCACCGCAATGGCAATACACCCGCTCCCGCCGCAAAGCTCCAGCACGCGCGGTTTTTGCCGCTTTCGCAGGTATTCTATCGCCGTCTCCGCCAGCAGCTCCGTCTCAGGGCGCGGGATCAGTACCCCGGGACCCACGGCAAATTCCAGCCCCATAAAGTCCCATTCGCCCAGAATGTATTGCACCGGCTCGCCGGCAGCCCGCCGCCGCAGCAGCGCCAGGTACGCCGCCCGCTCCGCCGGAGAGTACGCCTCGTCCTTTTTCAGGGGATAGTTGGTGCGGGTCAGTCCCGTTGCCTTTTCCAGCAGCAAAAAAGCGTCTGTTCCCGCGTCCTCGCAGGGGTCGGGTCTTGACCGCCGCCGCAGCAGGCGCTCTCCCTGCCGCAGCAGGGTACGGTAGCTGTGTTTACCAGCGGTCGGCATTTTCGTCCTCCGGTATCACCGCCGTCAGCGCGGCA
>JBNMIL010000256.1:0-1277 GCA_050873265.1 Angelakisella sp.
ACCGTGCTGGCGCTGTGGCGGCTGGGCGGCTACGGGCTGGAATACGCCTGCGGCGCCCTGACCCTCGGTATGCTCGCCTCGGAGGTCTTCTCGTTCCTTGCCTTGCTGCTGCTCTTTTTCGCAGGGCTTCCCCGCGGGGCAGGTCATTGCCGCACCCATATGCTGCCGCAGCTTCTGCGCATCACGGTGCCGCTCTCCCTCAGCAGCTACGCGCGGTCGGCGCTTTCCACCGCCCAACACCTGCTGGTCCCGCGCGGACTTCGTCTTTTCGGCGGCGGGGCACAGGCGGCGCTTGCCGCTTACGGCGTGATACAGGGCATGTCACTGCCCATTCTGCTGTTTCCGGCGGCACTCATCGCCGTCATCGCCGATCTCATCGTCCCCGAGCTGACCGAAGCGCAGGTGCAGGGACGGCTGCGGGGGCTCAGCTATATGCTGGAGCGCCTGTACCGACTGGGGCTTTTTTTCTCGATGGCGGTCGCGGGGACCTGCTTCTTTTTCGCGCAGCCCCTGGGCGATCTCATCTATTCGGAGCCTGCCGCGGGGCAGTATATCCGTCTTTTGGCGCCGCTGGTGCCGGTCATGTATATGGATACCCTTGTGGACGGCATGCTGAAAGGGGTAGGGGAGTACCGCGCCAATATGCGGTATAATATTATTGATGCCGCCGTCGGTCTCCTTCTTGTCTGGCTGCTGCTGCCGCGCTTCGGGGCGGCGGGCTACATCTTTTCCATCTTCGCCACCGAGCTGCTCAATTTCGCCCTCAGCGCCGCGCGGCTTGCCCGCGTCACGGTGTTCCGGCTCCAGCCGTTCTGCTGGCTGCTTACGGCGGCTGCGGCGGCGGGCGGCTGGGCGCTCCTACGCCTGCTCTTCGGCGGGCTGCTTTCTCATACGGGGCAGCCTCTTTCCCTGCTGCTTTCGGTGCTGGTGTATCTTATCTGCTACGCGGCGGCGCTGCTGCTCTGCGGGGCGCTGCGGCGGGAGGAGCTTCGCTGGCTTCTTTCACTGCTCCGCCCGCAAAATCCCCCAAAACAGCAAATAGAGAAATCACGAGAAAAACAGAGAAAATAAGAGCATTTCAAAGTTCATCAGCTGCCCTGCCCAAAAGACGCAGGAATTTTCAAAAAATCATTGACATTCCGACAGAATATGCTATTATGTGTACTGTCATTTTGACCATTCAATTCAATAAAAAGGCGGCTCGTATATGCCCATCTGAAAGAACCCCAATCTTCGGGGTATCCTAAAAACCTTTTGCGGGGACGGTGCAATAGCGG
>JBNMIL010000257.1:0-1245 GCA_050873265.1 Angelakisella sp.
GGACAGGGGTGGTGGTTCGCCATTCCGCGCTCCAGCGCGGCAGGCGATGAAAATGCGTCGCAGACACCTTATAAGCACCGTTTAGCCCACGCTTCGGGAAGCCGCCCTTTGGCTTTCCGAGCGGGCGTTCCGGTGCGTCGGGGTCTTGGGGTGTCCCCAAGCGTGTTTTGCTTCCTTTTGCACGAGCAAAAGGAAGTCCCCGCCGGATAGGCGTACAAATCAAAACCTTTTATAAGGCTTTGCGACGCCGTTAGGCGACATGGGACTAAGCCATAGAACGGATTGCTGTGCGCGGGTGCGGGAACCAATTTTGCTATGTCAGTCGGCAGCAGACCAGCCCACCCCGCCATTCAATCCGCCGGAAACGCAGCCCGCAGGCAGGCAAGGGAGACATCAGAGAGGTAGTAGCCGCCCTGACCGGAGGAGCCGTCCAGATAGACGCAGTACACCGGTATTTCGTCCCGGCGTGCCAGCGTGCCCAGCGCGGTGCGGCGCTCCAGATAGTCCAGAAGGGTCAGATCGCCGGCGCTGTTTTGCAGCAGGTGGGTCACCAGCTCCTCGCCGCTTTCGGTCAGCACGGCGGGCAGGTGGCGCAGCACCAGCGCCTTGATCAGCTCGGCGGCGCGGTCGCTGCGGCGGGCGGGGTCGGCGGGCAGGGGTAGCACCAGCAGATCGGCAAGCGCTTCGCCATCGAGGGAATAGCGACCGGCGGGGAAGGCGATGCGGCTGCCGGGGGCGTCCTCCGCCAGAGAGATGGGCAGGGTATAGGGCAGCGGTCCGCACTGCTCCATCACGGCGGCAAGCTGCTGCCGATCCTGATAGACGGTGCGATGAATGGGGAACTCCAGCCACTCGGCAAGGACGGCTTGCAGATAAGCCGCGCCGCCATGCCGCCACGCCTCCGCCAGCGTCCCCTCACCGGCGGCGGTGCGCCAGACGGTCTGCGGCGGGAGGGCTGCCACCTGCACGGCGATGAGATCCGGCTGAAACGAGACAAGGGCGCAGACCGAAAGCTCCTGCTCCCCGCCGATGCCGAGGGCAAGGACGGTGAGCCGTGAGCTTTCATCGGGGAGGAGGGGGCTTTCCGGCTCCGGCAGCTCCGACCGGTCGGGGCGGCTGATGAGCAGCCAGCCCAAGCCGAACACGACTGCCGCTGCGGCAAGCGAGACGGTAAAAACGCGCCAGAATTCGGCGGCGCGGGAATGGGAATGCTTCATGGGATACCTCCGAGGGGGAAAAGTGCGA
>JBNMIL010000258.1:0-1190 GCA_050873265.1 Angelakisella sp.
AGCCTCCCCCATTCCGCCGCCCCGCCTGCCCTCATCAGCCCGCAAAAAAGAGACCCTGCGAGGGGTCTCTTTTCTTCTGCCCTTGCTTCACCAGCAAAGGTAACTTCTTAATTTGTTGTTTACCGCCGTCCTTACAGCTCCGCTATGCCGTCGTCGCTGCCGTCCTCCTCATGCCGTTCCTCCGGCTGCTCCGGTGCCGTGTACGGCTCGTAAGGCTCCGCCGCGGGGGTTTCCTCCGCCGCCGGCTCCTCGGCGGGTGCAGGGGCGCTCATGCCCTGCTCCGCGCGGGCACGGTAGTAGTCCTCCGGCGCCACATCGTCAATGATAAGCTTATCGGGGTCGGAAATGTCCAGCTTGTCCTGATCCAGCAGGTAGTCCTCAAAGAGATACCGCGCCATCATGGTGGAAGCCACCGTCACATAGGGGATCACATACAAAAGCGGGATCACCAGGCAGCACAGCAGGTACCACGGGAAGAACGAAAGGTAAAAGCCCACGATTTTCCACCGGCGTCCCTTGGTCACCGCCACCGAGAGCCGGGTCGCCTCTTTTACGGTGTAGTAGTAGCGGTCGCACAGCAGCAGCTGCGCCGCAAAGTAGCGCGCCGCGAACCACCAGGTAAAGGGTACCGCCACCAGCATCAGCAGCCCGCCGATTCCCACCAGCGGCACGCCCAAGGCACGGTTCTCCCACAGGTTCATCGCGCCCACCGTCATCATCGCCGTCGGGATCGCCTCCAGCGCCAGCGCGAACAGTCCCGTCTTTATCGCGATGGAAATGTTCAGTCCCACGCTGCGGTACAGGGCAGCGTTATCAAATGCCCAGAACAGCTCCCCGATGGAATTGCTGCGCCCGTCGGAAAGCTCCAGTGCCCAGTTGGTCACGCCCAGCGCCAGCGGCGCTGTAATGCACAGCCGCACCAGCGAAAGCAGAATACTCAGCAGGATCTCGTACCATGTCGCGCCGGTTCCCTCCACCAGCCATTCGGTGTAGCCGCCCCGCAGCAGATCAATGCTGATCTCCACCCGCTGGAAGCCAAAGGCGGAGAAAATGGCGTTATCCAGCGCCGTCAGCACAGCGTTCACCGCCACCATGATCAAAAGGATCAGAATGGCGCGTCCCCAGTTATTTTTCAGACACTTTTTCGCGTTGAATGTAATTGCCTTGTTCAAGCCCATCAGTTTATCGTC
>JBNMIL010000259.1:0-1158 GCA_050873265.1 Angelakisella sp.
ACATGGGCAAGAGAGGGGTGGTGGTTCGCCCTTCGCGCTCCAGCGCGCGGGCGATAAAAATGCCGCCGCAGGCTACCTTTGGAGCGCATCTGCGCGCAGTACGGATTTGTTTTTCTGCACCAGCAGAAAAACAACATTCGTATCCAGCGCAGCCAAGCGTCGGGGGTCTCGGGGTCTCCCCGAGCGTGTTTTGCTTCCTTTTGCACGAGCAAAAGGAAGTCCCCGCCGGATAGGCGTGCAAACTAAGCCATGCAGAAAACTTTGTGACGCCGATAGGCGAGATGGAACTAAGCTATAGAACGGGTCGCGGTGCGCGGGTGCGGGCGCTGATTTTTCATTTTGGACAGAAAGCACAAAATGCCGCAGGCTTTTTTGGAAAAGTGCTTGAAACGGGGCACACTATCGTGTAGAATGGGTAAGTCCCAAAGTATTCGGCAAGTATTGCCGATATTCTGCCGCCGCAAGGCGGCGAAAAACCGAATTATGGAGGAAAGACGCATGAGAACGCTGTTCACGTCCGAGTCGGTGACCGAAGGTCATCCCGACAAAATCTGCGATCAAATCTCCGATGGTGTACTGGACGCCCTGCTCGCTGTTGACCCCAATTCCCGCTGCGCCTGCGAGACCACCGCAGAGCCCGGCGCGGTACACATCATGGGAGAAATAACGACCTCGGCAAAAGTAGATTACATCGAGATCGCTCGTAAAGTCATTCGGGAGATTGGCTACACCAAGCCCGAGTATGGCTTTGATGCTGATACCTGTGAGATCAGTTGCTCGCTGCACACCCAGTCGGCGGATATCGCCCAGGGGGTAGATCTGGCGCTGGAGGCAAAGGAAGCCACCGATACCGATGGCTTGGGCGCCGGTGACCAGGGCATGATGTTCGGCTTTGCCTGTGATGAAACGCCGGAGCTGATGCCCCTGCCCATCACATTGGCTCACCGCATCACCCGCCGGCTTGCCGCTGTCCGCAAAAGCGGGGAGATCGGCTACCTTCGTCCCGACGGCAAGGCACAGGTCACAGTGGAATATGAAAACGGCAAGCCCGTCCGTGTCAACACGGTGGTGCTTTCCACCCAGCACGATGAGGACGCCGACCCCTTAACGCTCCGTCAGGATATGATCGAGCGGGTCATCAAGCCCTGTATCCCCGCC
>JBNMIL010000260.1:0-1121 GCA_050873265.1 Angelakisella sp.
CCCGAAGGGGGCGACACCGCGCCTTCGGCGTGGTGCGTCGGGCGAAGCCCGACGGCGGCTCCGCCGTAAGCCCACGGCAGGCAGGAACCAAAGGAGGCGCAAAAGAAAAAGGCAATGGAGCGAAAAGCGATACTGGCGGCATTCTGGCGGGCGGTGGCTGCGCAGGAAATAGACCCGCTGCGGGGATTTTTTGCGGAGGGTGCCGAGGTGCTGTGGCACAATACCAACGAGCGCTTTACCGTGGAGGAATATCTGCGTGCCAACTGCGAGTACCCGGGGAAATGGCACGGGAAGATCGAAAAGATGCTGGATACGGCGGAGGGCAGTGTGACGGTTACGCGGGTCTGGTCGGAGGAATTTTCGGTACGGGCGATCTCGTTTTTTCGGTGGCAGGGAGAGAAGATCCTGCTGCTGGAGGAATACTGGAGCGATGACGGCGCACCGCCCGAATGGCGGCAGAAGATGCATATTGGACAGAAAATAACGGAGGATTGAAACGGTATGAAGGACATTCTGGAAAGAGATTTAGCGGGGGAGCCGGTCTCCATTGACGAACCGGAGTATTACAAGATCAACGAGCAGATCATCAAGGCGCAGAAGATCAGCGCCGAGTTGAACTGCGGCTACAAAACACCGGAGGAGGTGCGGGCACTCATTGCGGAGCTGACCGGCACCGAGCCGAATGAGACGCTGCGGCTCATTCCGCCGTTCCAGTCCGGCTTTGGACGCAACCTGCGGTTCGGGCATCAGGTATTTGTCAATACCGGCTGCTTTTTCATGGACCGCGGCGGCATCACCATCGGGGACGATGTGTTCATCGGACCGCGGGTACAGCTTATTACCACCAACCACGGCGCGGCGCCCGCTCAGCGGCGGGTCACCGTTTCCCGCCCCATCGTCATCGGCAAAAATGTTTGGGTGGGCGCCGGCGTCATCGTGCTGCCCGGCGTGACCATCGGGGAAAACAGTATCATCGGGGCTGGCTCGGTGGTGACGCACGATATCCCCGCCAATGTCATCGCGGTGGGCAGCCCTGCCAGGGTCGTCAAGCCGGTGCCGGAGGAGTAAGGCGGGGCTTGCGGGTGAGGAAAGGTGCCGGAGGGAGACGCCCCGCAGGGGCG
>JBNMIL010000261.1:0-1096 GCA_050873265.1 Angelakisella sp.
CGGCGGGGAGACGCCCGCAGGGCAGCCCGCCGCAGGCGGGCTTGACGGTCGCAGACCGTCAGTTTTTGCGGAGCAAAAACGCCCTGCGGGCGTAACGTGGCTTTTTGGCAAAGCCGCAAAGGACGCAGTAACCAAATCTGCCGTAAGGCGAAACGGGAGGAACCGATATGGCACAGCCCATTGACCTGAACACCTGGGACCGGCGGGAGCACTACAAGCTGTTTTCCGCCCAGAAATTTCCCTATTTGGGGGTCACTTTCCGGCTTGATGTGACCCGGCTGCACCGCTGGTGCAAGGAAAACGGAGTGAGCTTTTACTATGCGCTGTGCTGGTACAGCATCCGTGCCATGGAGCCGATCGAGAATTTTCACTACCGGCTTATGGGCGGCGCGCCCGTGCGCGTAGGAGCGCTGATCCCGAGCCTGACCGACCTGCGCGCGGGGAGCGAATTATTCCACATAGTGACGGTGGAGATGACGCCGGAGCCTGCGGAATTCTGCCGGAGGACAGCCGAAAAAAGCGCAGCGCAAAGCGGACTGCTGGACCAGACGGACGAGCAGATGGAGGGCTTGATCTACCTGAGCTGCCTGCCGTGGCTGGACTTTACCGGTGTGCTGAACAACCGGGAAAGCCCCGACGACGGGACGCCGCAGGTGATTTGGGGGAAGTACCGCAGGGAAGCGGACGGGCGGCTGACGCTCCCCTACTCCATTGACGCGAACCACCGGCTGATGGACGGATTTCATTTGGGGAAGTTCGCGGCGAATTTGCAGCGGCTGCTGGACGGGGTGGAGTGACTCCCCTCCACTAATACGGACGAAATCGACCAAATTTGCAGTGAAAGTGTTGAATTCGCACAAAGATTTACAATAAGTTTACAACTAAGCTCCCGAAAGGGGGCTTTTTTGGTGGGAAGATCGCAGCAGGTCGATGATATTGGTTTATGGCGATGGTTTGCTGTTGCCTGACGGCGGGGCAAAGCCTGATAAAAGGTTCCGGCAGGTACGCCTGCCGGCGGGGCGGCACTTTTGCACCGCCTCGTCGGACGCAACCTCCGCTTAAATCGGGCAGACCCTCCGTTACACTGCGGGCAGCC